>JAVWRQ010000042.1:0-19626 GCA_036634775.1 Clostridium sp. | reverse complement strand
GACGTACGACGAGGATTTGCAGTTCTTAAAGGAAAAGTGGCGAAAAAGACGGGTGGAATTTGCTTCTCAAAAGCAAATTCCAGAGGGGTGCAAGCGAGAATTTCTTTCAGAAATCTCTCGCGATTGCCCCGATACCGTCTTTTTCACCACTTTTACATTTAGAAATGCATTCCGAGGAGCTGGGAGCCGAACTGGATCGGGAATTCCACCTCTCCATCACGATACCTCGCCGTCTTCCCGAACTTCGTACCACAAATTTTACTCAGTTTATTCTTTAATTATCAATCAGTTTGTTGGTATTATTCCAACTATATAATTTACGAAGTTCTTTACCCGTCTTCTCTAACTGATGAGATGCTTCTCTCTTTCTCATCGCGTTAAAGTGAGGTGCATTAACCTCGTTCTCCAACAGCCAGTCTTTAGCAAATGTACCGTCTTGGATATCGGTTAAAATCTGTTTCATCGCTTTCTTGGTTTCATCTGTTACAATCTTTGGTCCGGTAATGTAATCGCCATATTCTGCAGTATTGGAAACAGAGTATCTCATGCCTGCAAATCCACTCTCATAGATTAAATCTACAATCAATTTCATCTCGTGAATGCATTCAAAATATGCGCTCTCCGGCTCATATCCGGCTTCTACCAAAGTCTCAAATCCAGCTTTCATAAGTGCGGTAACACCTCCGCACAGAACAGCCTGCTCACCAAAGAGATCGGTTTCTGTTTCTTCGCGGAATGTGGTCTGCAATACTCCGGCTCTTGCACCACCAATCGCCAATGCATATGCCAACGCCATATCATGCGCTTTGCCTGTAAAATCCTGAGCGACAGCAATTAAGCAAGGAACACCTCTGCCAATCTGATATTCGCTTCTTACCGTATGACCCGGTCCTTTTGGAGCGATCATAGTAACGTCCACATTCTTTGGTGGAACAATCTGTCCAAAATGAATAGCAAATCCATGAGCGAACATAAGCATATCGCCTTCTTTTAAGTTTGGTTCAATTGACTCTTTATACATCTTAGCCTGTTTTTCATCATTGATCAAAACCATAATAATATCAGCTTTTTTAGCTGCTTCCGCTGCTGTATACACTTCAAATCCTGCGGCTTCTGCCTTTGCCCATGATTTACTGCCTTCATAAAGTCCGATAATTACATGGCATCCTGATTCTTTTGCATTGAGTGCATGGGCATGTCCCTGACTGCCATAACCAATAACTGCAATCGTTTTGCCTTCTAATAATGATAAATTACAATCTTCCTGATAATAAATTTTCGCCATTTTTTAAACTCCTCCTTAGGATAATATAATGTGAATATTTTTAAAAGTATATTGTCGACGCCTCTCTGTACGCCTTTGGCAATCCCTTAATAAATATAATCCATTGCAAATATAATCTGTTACAAATCTAGGAACCTATCTTATGGGAGATATCGAATATCTCCGGTACCTCTGGACAGTCCGGTCAGTCCGGTTCTTGCCAATTCTAAGATATCATAATCCTCTAAAAGATTAATAAGCGCATCCAACTTTGATTGGTCACCGGTCAGCATAACCGTAACTGACTCTTTCCCCACATCGACAACCGATGCACGAAAAATCTCTGCAATCGAATTAATAGCCATACGCTCATTCGCGTTTGCACTGACCTTTACAAGAATTAGCTCTCTATAAACAGAATGTCCTTCTTGAAGCTCTTTAATATCGTGGACATCTTCCAGTTTTCCAAGCTGCTTTTTAATCTGCTCTAAAATCCCCTGATCCCCTAAGGAAACAACGGTCATCCTGGAATACTTTGGATCGGCAGTCTCTCCAACCGTAAGACTTTCAATATTATAACCACGGCGGCTAAATAGCCCTGCCACACGACTCAAAACACCGGCTGTATTGTCAACTAATAGTGATAAAACAATTCTGCTCATCTGCGCTCACCTCGTTTTTATATCATCTGTTTTTCATTTAAGTAATACATTTAATGATATCAATCAAACAATTCTTTGTCAACTAATATAAAGGAATATGTACTATTACCTGAAGATATACCTCCGCTCATTTTATACTTATTTTATTATCTTTATTTAGATTTAATTTCTATTGACACATTCATTTAGTCATGGCATACTTGCATATATGGTTTCTATTACTACCTACGGAGGTTATCCCCATGACTACATCTAGCAACAACGAAAAAATTGCAATTCTTATCGATTCGGGATGTGATGTTTCCCATGAATTAATTGAAAAGTATCACATGAAAGTACTGCGTCTCCACGTATTATATCCCGAGAAAGACTACTCTGATGATTTAGATATTGATCCTCAGATGATATATGATCGTTTCCCCGGTGAAATCCCCACAACATCCACTCCCAGTCCTCAGGAAGTGAAAGATATGGTCGATGAAATCAAAACCGAGGGATATACCCATATCCTTGCCTTCTCCATTTCCAGCGGACTTAGCGGCACTTATAATACCATTTGCAGTGTCTTAAACGAAGAACATGATATTGTCTCTTTTGCACTGGATACAAAGAATATTTCTTCCGGTGCCGGTATTTTAGCTATCTGGGCGGCAAAACAACTGGAAGAGGGAAAGACATATGACGAACTGGTGGACATTCTTCCGGACAAGATAAAGGATTCCAAAGTTCTCTATTATATGGATACGCTGACCTACCTGCAAAAAGGTGGGCGCATCGGTTTGGTCACCTCGATTGTTGGTAATATTTTAAATCTCAAACCGGTCATTTCTTGTAATAAAGAAGGTGTTTACTATACCGTTGCTAAAATCCGTGGTGCCAAGCAGGGACTTTCAAAATTGCTATCGGAGATAACGTCCTACGCCGGTGATACGCCCTGTTGGATGATTCTTCTCAATGGTGATGCAAAAGCAGCTGCTGATACGATGCGCCCCAAGCTAACCGCAGCCATCCCACATGGCACGCTGATCATGGAAAAACAGATTACTGCCTCCATGGCAGTTCATACCGGTCCCGGCCTTGTCGGAATCATTATACTAAAATTATAGCATTAACTGAAGAAAACTTGGAGTACGAAAAACAAATCAGGTAGATGATGGTCGTGATGCGAGCAGTGAAATTAATTTGCCAGCATCCCGATTTCATCCAATAGAATCGCATACTCTTTACTGATTTTTTCTAAAAATTCGGTAAAATCATCATGTCCTTCATATTCCATGGTCCATCCATATTTTTCACAGATGGATTTCCATGCCTTAGTCTGTACCATCTGTTCCAACGCCTTTTCCCAATAAGTTACCGCATACTCCGGCATATCTTTAGGACCAAAGATTCCCCGCCATGTACTGAAAACCGCATCAATTCCCTGCTCTTTGCAAGTAGGAATCTCCGAAATAATTCCATTCCCTACCCGTTCTTCCGAAGTAATCGCCAACACCCTGAGATCTCCGCTCTCCATCAGTCCAACTACATCACTGATACCGGCTGAAAGTACATCAATTCGATTGCCCATGAGTTGTGCCGCTACGCCGCCATTTTCAAATCCCTCATATGTAATCTCATTCAGACGTTCCACCCCAGCAGCCTGTGCAATCTTCAAAAATTGAATATGGTCCATAGAACCTTCCGAAGAAGTTCCACCGATCCGCAAAGCATGAGGATTTTCTTTTAATGCATCCATCACCTGATTAATCGATGTATATGGCGAATTGATATTCACTGCAAAACAGCCATAATCGACTACTAATTTTGCAATAGGCGTTGTATTCTCTTCATAATTCATAGGCGTAGAGCCATTGAGATGAATCAGGCAGAGCGGTGGTGAAAAAACAGAGAGCACATTGTCCCGCCCCTTATTCTCATCCAGATACTCTAGCGAGGCAATCCCACCGCCACCGGGTTTGTTCGTTACAGGAAGTGGTACCGACACCAAATCTGCATCGTGTAAGCATTGAGTGACCGAACGAAGAGTCAGATCATATCCGCTTCCCGGTCCTGCCGGAGCAATCATCTCAATCGATTCTTTGGGATAATGAACTTCCGGTTCCGGTGGATGAATCGCTGCACATCCTGTCACTCCTATTATAGCCCCTGTTGAAATTCCTATCATCAGACACAGGCCAATCGAAAATTTACCGATTTTCCTCATCATTCCTCATCCCCCTTTTTCTTAACCAACCAATCAATGGATGTAAGAAGTTCCTCAAACTTCACCGGCTTTATGATAATATGATCAATAATTCCATCCAGCTTCAGCTGTAGGGCATCTCTCTCCACCATGCCGGTAATCATAATAATCCCAACCGTCGGATGCAGCTTCTTCATATGCTGTGCCAAAGTCGTTCCTTTATATAGAGGCATCATGTAATCCAGTACTGCTGCGTCCCACCGATTTGGCTGTTGTTTCATCGCATCCATAGCCTTTTGTGGATCTGTATAAGCATCGACCCGGTATCCTTTGTGCGTCAGACGTTTCTTCAGATACCCCAGCACATGACTGTCATCATCTACCAACAGCAGTGAAATATCCTTTACCTTGTCCTCTTCTGTCTTCTGATGCAGTTCTGTAACAATCGGAATATCCGTAACCGGAAGGTATACAAAGAACTTACTTCCTTTACCCGGCTGACTTTCCGTGGTGATAAAGCCACCATGATTCATCAAAATATTCTTAACTACAGAAAGTCCCAGTCCGGTTCCTTCCCCACTATCCTTCGTAGTGAAAAATGGATTGAAAATCTGATGCAGCACTTCTTCGCTCATCCCACATCCACTATCTTCTACCATTATTTTTACAAAATCCGTTTCAGCAACGCCCTTATAGCTTCCGGGCAATTTCTGGGATGTTATTTTTTCCGTCTTGACCGTCAGTTTTCCTCCATTTTCATCCATCGACTGGTATGCGTTGGAATAGAGATTTAAAAGGATCTGGTGAAGCTGTGTCGCATTACCATAGACATTGATCCCACCGGCATGCAATTGCTCGCTGAGCATAATATTGGCCGGAATAAGCAAACGTATCATCTTCAGGGCATCATGCACAATGACATCAATACTGATTGTGCTAAAAGCAGCCGAGTCCGTCTCTTTTCGACTGAACGGCAAAATCTGTTCTACAATTTCCTTGGCTTTTGTTCCCGCCGTAAAAATCTCTTCTATATCTTCATAATACTTACTGTTTTTTCCCATCTGTTCCATCAAAAATTCGGAATACCCCATAATCGGAGTCAGTAAATTATTAAACTCGTGAGCAATTCCACCGGCCAAAGTACCTATCGTCATCAGTTTTTGATAGTGCCGCACCTGCTCTCGACTCTGATGCAGTTCTTCTAATGTATAATTAATATCTCGCAGATATCTGGTTTCTATCTGCAGTTTTTGTCTGTTTTTCTGTAATGTGTAAATCACCATACCACCGACAATCACAAGCAAAAGAATGGCACTGGCTAACAGCCCAAATCGCTGCAGATTTTCATTTTCGATCCCAATGGCCACGCTGTAGGGCATCGCAGCAGAGACATACCAAGAGGTTCCACCCAGATTCATACGGGAAAATGCACAAATTTCCTTCTCCGGAGGCAGAATCCCATTGGAAAAGGCCTCATATATCGCCGTGCCTTCTTCGTTGCTATATTGTTTTTGAAGCATTTGATTTAAACTTTTATATTGAGGCAAGGTACCTAGATCCGGAATATCCGTCTGATAATTAAAGGTGATCATCTTGGGATCCGGATGCATAATTACGGTCTTTCGCCTGTTTTTCACTGTAATATATCCCAATTTTTCTATATTCAAAGGTGCCACGAACTCCTTGTAGAGCACATCCATATCAATCACAGAGACCATGGTTCCCAAATGACCATTTCCACCATATACACTATTTGCCAAGGCCAGTCCATAGTGGTTATCGGATATGCGAAATACCGATCCGATGCCGCTCATCCCCGTATCGGAATAGGCCGTCATATCCAGGGCATCTTCATCAAAATCCTCAAAAAAAGGATATTGATTATAATGAAATATCTGTTCTCCCTGTCGATCTAACAGATAGATTCTGGCCAGTCCCTGCTGATGTGACATCGTATAAGAAAGGGCGTACTCTTTTATCTTAGCCGTTTCTCCTGTTGTGTAGTATTCTTCAAATCCATCTATAAAACCGGGGGTCTGGGTCAATGTGCTCACCGTTCGAAGTTGTTCGGAAATATAAAGTTGAAGATTTTGAGCCACCGCTCTGGATATAATCAAAAGATGCTGTTGCTGCTGCTGTACGACCATATGCGTGTAAGCCGAATAGGTATTTTGCATTGCATATATCAAAAAAGACAGCAGTACTGCTGCCAGCACCACCATCAATTTCCTCTTTCCTTTTTCATACATCCCATGCATCGTCATCCCCCCTGTAAAACCCCTATTGATATCATACCATAATTTGCTTGCCGGGTGTCCCTATTTTCTCAATTGTTCTTTGCAAAATGGACAGCAGCTCCCCGGCATCAATGGATATTTCATATCCAGTTTTTCTCCGCATTTCGGACAACGGTACATGCTTTTTTCAAATACATACGAGCCCAGGAGCATACAAAGTCCTGCCGCCCAGTTACCGGATGCCAGAAAAAACACGCCCACTAATGCGGATACAATACAAATTGGTTTCACATACTGCAGCGGTATTTTAATTTTTACCCATCGTTTATTCATATGTCACTTCCTCCAAACTTTCAGATTTAAAAAAGTGGGCCGCGGTCCGGGAAATAGCTGCCCGCTCCAAGGCCCATTTATTTATTATATCCTTTTATTTCTACTTTGGCTATTTGCTTTTATTCTTTTTAAGCATCGGTTTCACAACCGGGCTAATAAGTACAACTAAACAAATGAGAAGAATAATTCCTGTAACCGGACGGGTAACGATATTGATGGCTTCTTCCATCAATGTGTTGCCGGCTGCAATCGTGAACGCACGTCTTAGGTTGGATTCACAGATAACACCCAGTACAAGACCCAGAATCATAGCGGAACTATTGAATTTACATGTAACAAATATAAATCCAACCAGACCGGAAATTGCCATAAGAATAACGTCGACCGATGCATTTTTCGTTGCATAGGCACCAATGGTAGCCATCATGATAATGGTAGGTCCCAACATACTGTATGGGATCTTCAAAATCTGAACAAAAATCTTAGCGATGATAACTGCGGCAAAAACCATGATAATGTTCGATACGAACATGGATGCAAAGGTTGCTGCCAAGAACTGCGGCTGATTAATCAGCAGTAACGGACCCATGGTAACACCCTTTAACACAAGTGCCGACATCATAATTGCGGCTGCATTACCTCCGGGAATTCCCAGGGAAAGCAGAGGAACCATAGAACCTCCGGTAGCTGCGTTATTACCGGTCTCGGGAGCAGCGATACCATCGATACAGCCGGTGCCGAACTTCTCAGGATGTTTGGATAGCTTCTGTTCTGTAGAATAACATAAGAAAGAGGCAATCGTAGCACCTGCACCGGGAAGAATACCGATGACAGTACCTAATACGGAACAGCGGGCAATGACCCATTTGACCGAGAGCATCTCTTTTAATGATGGCATCTCAGCGGACATTTTAGATTTCTCATCTCCACCTACTGCTTTTAATTTAGCCGGTTTATTGGTTTGTTTTAATACTTCTGTTACAGCAAAGAAACCGATCATGACCGGAATCATCTCAATACCGGAAGTGAGAAGTCTCGTTCCAAACGTAAGGCGGGGAACGCCCAGCAGTGGATCCAGACCAATACAGGCAAAGAGAAGACCGATTAAGCCTGACATAATGGTTCGACAGATATTATCCGTTTCTAAACTGGTCAAAATGGAAAGTCCCATAAAAGAAATGGCAAATAATTCAGATGGTCCAAAACTTAAAGCAGCCTGTGTCAGCTGTGGACTCAGTAAAAGCATACATACGGCTGAGAACATACCACCAATTGCGGAACAGATCAACTGAATGCCCAGAGCTTTACCGGCGTGACCGGACTGTGCCATGGGATAACCATCGTATGTAGTCGGTGCACTGGACGGAACGCCCGGAATCTTGAACAAAATAGCAGTCATACCGCCGCCTGTAATGGATGCACAGTAAATGGCAACCAGGAAAGCAATGGAACTTACCGCATCCATCTTATAGGTAAATGGAATACCGAGTGTCACGGCCATCGTCGCAGAAACGCCCGGAAGAGCACCAAACAAGGTGCCTAAAAATACGGCAAAAATAATTAGTATAAACATCTTTGGTGCAAATACAACGGACAAGCCGCTGGATACTAAATCAAGCATGGTATACCTCCTCCTTTAAAATGTTGGAACCATAGATTCCACAAACAGGGCAATTCCTCTTAAGAAAGGAACCTGGCCTCTTGGTAACATAACACCTAACATCACGGCAAAGCCAATATACAAAATAATGGTAATCAGCAGTGAAGTTAAAAATAGAAGCCATATTCTGCGCTCTCCCAGCAGATATCCGTAAAACATTAAGAATAAAAGTGAAGTAGTCATAAATCCCAACGGCTCATATGCCAGTGCCATGAGCATTACTAAAAACATACCTACAAATAATTTACTTTTTAAAAATTGCAAAATACCCGGGAAAAACGTTTTAAATGCAACTATAATATCTTCTTTTGCATTTCTTCTGAAATAGTTGAACATATTCCATACAATCGCAATCATCAGCAAAATCAGCAATGCCTGAGGCCACTGCTCAGCTCCCAGCTCATTTACTGCTGAAACCGGCATCGTAGCACCTACATAGTAAAAGCAAAATACCGAAACTGCAAGTAAGATTACATTGACAATTAATTCTAATGCCATATTCACAACCCCCTTTTTTATTTTCAAACAGGGCGTGAGAAGCGATTTCCCCCGCCCTGTTAACTTGTATAATCAATGACCTGATTTGTTTTCTATTACTTAATTAATCCTGCATTTTTCAAGTATGCTTCAAACGTTACATATTCACCGTCAATTAACTTCTGGAATTCAGGTGCTGCAGCATATCCAGGACGATCCAGATAACATGCATTCTTTAAGAATGTCTGGTAGTCAGGACTGTTCCATGCTTCTTCAAGTGCTTTGGATAAAGAATTAACAGCTGCATCCGGTGTATCCTTACGACAGAAGATACCACGCCATGTACCTACGAAAGAATCGATCTTATAGTCGCCTGTACATTCCAGGTTCGGATAAGTAGACATACGTTTTTCTGACATGGAGATCAGCGGAACGATATCGCCTGAATCAATCAATCCTTTAATTTCGTCGGCGCCGGTGATATTGATGTTGATATGTCCACCAACCATAGCGGAACTTAATTCTGCACCACTGGAATAGTTAACAACTTTTACATACTGATCTACTTCCGGTATTGTACATCCAAGACCGCCTGCCAGTGTCTGTTTTAATGCTACTGCATCGCCGCCTGTAGCGGATAACATACCACAGGTAAGTTCCTGAGGATGTGCTTTAGCGTATTCTACGAATTCGGTAAAGTTTGTATATTTTCCTTCCATAGCTTTCTTAGAGGAAGCGATAATGTTAATTGAATGAACTAATTTTGCTACCGGACGGAATTCTGTTTTAAATTCAACCGGTAAAATCTTCTGGATGTCCAACATAATATGGGACTGGGTTCCCAATGTATAGGTATATCCATCTGCAGGCTGTTTGTTTGTAAAGTCAATTCCATTCGCTCCGCCGGCACCTTCTACGTTAACGATTTCTACCGGAACTCCTAAAATATCCTGAAGAATCGGCTGAAGTGGACGAAGTGTTCCATCAGCTCCGCCGCCAACACCCCATGGGCAAACCAGCGTTACTTTACGCTCCCATTTCCAATCTTCTGCTGCTGCATCTGCTGCTTTCGTTTCTTCTGCTTTGGTCTCTTCTGCTTTTGCTGCTGTTGTTTCTGCTGCTTTGCCTCCACCGCCACAGGCTGTAAGTGCTGCCATCATACATAAGCTCAGTGAAAGTGCTGTCATTTTCTTTAAACTTTTTTTCATAATACGTCTCCTTTTTTCCTCTTTAACACTTGTTTTTTTATGCACATCGCATAAAATGTTTTCATATTCACATTATACATTGTCAATCTTAACCAATGCAGTGCTTTACCTTAAATTTCTGTAAGGTAGGTAAAAGATATTTTTTTATCGGTATTTTATGTTATAATATTGTTAAATTATTGAGATTCATGGAGGAGGTGGCACATTTTGAACAACAATCCGATTTTAGTGGTAGATGATGATCCTTCTATTCGCAGGATTATCTGCCGTATCTTAAACAGTGAAGGCATGACTACGCTGGAGGCCGGGGGAGGTGCTGCTGCTGTACAGATGGCAGAATCTCAGACATTTTCTTTGATTTTATTAGATCTCGTGATGGATGACATGGATGGTTTTCAGGTGATTCACCACCTGCGCGCTCACGGTGTGCTGACCCCACTCTTTGTAATCAGCGGCAGGCAGGCCGAGATTGATAAAGTTCTGGCATTGGGCATCGGTGCTGACGACTATATTACCAAACCATTCAGTACCATGGTTCTATGTGCCAAAGTAAAGGCATGCATGCGGCGAATCAGCCTCACTGCACCGGCTTTTAATAATGAACTGATTGCCGGACCTTTTCGTTATATTTGCGATGAGATGCGACTTTTCAAGAACGAAGAAGAGATTGTTCTGTCCGGCAAGGAATGTCTGATGATGAAATATTTTTTGAGCAACCAAAATAAAATTCTTAACAAAGACCAGATTTACAGCGGTGTCTGGAACAGCACTATCGTAGATGACAACACGGTCATGGTACATATCCGCAGGCTGCGAATAAAGATTGAAGATGACCCCAACCAACCGGTCTATTTAAAGAATATCAGAGGAAGTGGGTATCAGTTTGTAGTGGACGAATAAAAAGAGTGGTACGAAAAAGTAAAATTCGTACCACTCTTTTTATGGTTTTATTCTTTAGGCTTATTTTTTAATGCCGATGCATCGAAAAACTCTCCATATCATAATTTTTAAGATTTTCATGCACGTCTCTTGCATCTGCCTCAGCAATCAGTTTATCTCTGGATTTTCTGGCTTCTGTCTCACTCTTATGCTTACTCGGGCCACCTACGCAGCCGCCTTCACAAGCCATACCTTCCACAAAATCTTCCGGCAATTTGCCTAATTTTAACAGAAGCAGTGCTTTTTTGCATTCTGCAGCACCGTTGCATTTGGCTACTTTAATATCGGTATTCTCATCCATCTCTTTCATGCACTCAATCACAGCTGCCGTCACACCGCCACCATTTGCAAATCGTTTGCCAAAGACGCTGGCTGCCTGTCCCGAATTAGCTTCCGGTTCCAGTTCTACACCTTTTGCCCGCATCATAGCGCGAATTTCACCATAAGTCATAGCATAATCGGCATTGTCTTTGATATTCAAATCAATTGACTCGCTCTTTTTTGCAATACACGGTCCTACAAATACGGTGATTACCTCCGGATCCTTTGCTTTTAGCATTCTGGATACACCGCACATAGGCGAAACAGTGGTAGACATGTTCTCCAAGAGCTCCGGATAGTGAAGTTTGATCATATTAACAAATGCCGGGCAACAGGAAGTTGTCTTCTTTTTTCCTGCTTTATATGCTTCCGACCATTCTTCAGCTTCTGCGGCAGCGGTCATATCACCGCCCAGCCCCACCTCTACCATATCGGCAAAACCGACTTTTTTAAGAGCGGTTCTCCAACTGGAGAATGTGATGTCGGGACCAAATTGGCCCTCGGTAGCCGGAGCTAGCATAGCTATTACTTTTTTCCCTGCATTGATTAAACGGATAATATCTACCATAAATGTCTTAGAGCCGATGGCTCCAAATGGACAACTGTGAATACAGGCACCGCACTGGATGCATTTTTTCTCATCGATCTCGCAGACGCCGTATTGATCATAGGTAATGGCATCGACCGGACACACCTTTTTACAGGGGCGTTCCAAATGAGCGATTGCATTGTATGGACAGGCCTGTGCACATTTTCCGCACTCTTTGCACTTATCCGGGTCAATATATGCCTTGCTGCTACCGATTGTAATGGCACCAAATGGGCAGGAGCTCTGGCAAGCTTTCCCCATACATCTTCGGCAGTTGTCGGTAACTGTATAGGATGCAATCGGACACTCTTCACAAGCTGCATTGATGACCTGTACCACGTTATTGGTATTTCTACCTGTGGGACATTTGCCCTCTGCGAGGCGTACTCTCTGTTTGATAATCTCCCGCTCTTTATAGATACAGCAGCGATAGTGAGCCTGTGGTCCCGGAATCATCTGTCCCGGCAATTCTTCTCTCTTTTCTTCCAGTTTATCTTCCCATGCCAGTTTTGCCACTTCTAAAAGCACATCATGCTTTAAGCGCAGAATCGTTGCATCGTTAGTTATCATCCTGTTATATCCTCCTTTAGTAATACGTGACGGTTACTCTTTTTCCCATTTTTTCTACTGTATTTTTAAGCTGCTCTACCAAATTTTGACGAATTCCCAAATCAAAGGGGAGTCCGGGATTCTGGTAAGCGCTGTTTACTGCTTTTCCCACATACATATGGAGTTCCGTACAGTCCTCAATCAGGATTTTAGCCAATATGGATGCTCCATTTTTTTTATCCAGTTCTTCAAAAAATTCCGGATTCAGACCATTTTGATCCGTGAACTGCTTTAAAAGCGATGCCACACGGCTCATCGTCAAAACTCCTTCTGTTACCAAATCAATTCCTTCTATATAAGCCATCGGTGGAATATCGGGATCTGCATAGTCCATAGACACCGTCAATTCTCTTCCTAATTCTCTGGAAAGAATGGTGGCACTGGTTCCTCCTGCGACAATATGTCCGGCGGTCTCGTCCTTCATAAAATCTCCCACTATCGTTTCGTCATAATCTCTATTTACCGGCGGTCCGGTCATCAGATGAACCGGGCGGCATCCAATCATTCGCATCACGGCTACGGTCGTATCGTCACCGGGCCGGCTTCCATATAATTCATCGCAGGCCTCACAGATCAAGGTGGCCAATCGCATAGAAGAGATGGTATTCTTATACTGTTCTGCTGCAAAGTCGGCAATCTCTTCCCAAGGCCATCCAAAACTTTTATTACGCCCTACGCCCGCATGAATGGTGCCATCGCTCATCAGAATCAATGCATCACCTTTTTGAACTTTGAATCGGAATTCATTAATCTCTTTATCTTTAATAATCTTTGAATTTTTCGGAATTTTTACTACCTTTCCGTCACGAATAAAAATGCACCGCGGATTGTCGTACTCTACCAAATAAGCATCCCCGTTATTAAATACCTGTAAAATGGAAAATGTAGCGTATGCCACTTGTCGGATCTGGCAAATCGGGAGCGTTTGAACAATGGTCTCTACGCACTCTTCCAAGGTCGCTCCATTTAAAAACATGGTTCCCAATATCTTAGCTGTCAGCGTTGAAAGAATATTGGCTTTTACACCACTTCCCATACCATCCGCCAGAATACAAACGTCCGAATCTTCTGTCTTTAAAATCTCCACGGTATCACCACAGAGTATTTCCTCATACTTATTCAAACTTTTGTAAGTAACATCTACGGTAATTCCCATTATTTGACCTCTCCTTCGCTCCCATCGTCAATCAGTGAACAAAGTTTTGTAAGCGTCGTCTTCGTCTCGGCTGTTGTTTCTCCCAAAAGTCCGGCGATTTCCTGAGCAACCATCATCTGTTTATAGATAACTTTTTGTGCCAGCTCCATGGTTTCCATCTTTTTCTCATGTTCCTTTTGAGCCAGTTCTTCATCTTTTGTCACGTCAATAAAGGTAGCAATGACCAGATTACTTCTTGTAATATAGGCAATATTCTGTAGCGTAGTGAGATGGTACTCCGGATAAGTGACTTTCTTGCTGTGGATGCTGGTATGCGTTTCAAATACAGCTTTTACATCTTCCGTATCCAGAAATTCATCCAGAAAACGACCTCTCATCTCTCTTCGCTTCTTGCTGAAATACTTTTCTACCGCTGCGGAACACTCTAAAATCTTCATATTCTCATCCAACACCATGATAATATTGGGCGATGTCTCCATCACCAGATGAGATAGCGATTTGGCTTGTTCGTGTAAAAATGGAATACACATATTCAGCTCTGCTTTTTTCTGATATACCGCGACTGCTTTTTCACGACAAGTAGGATATCCACAGGCACCGCAGTTTAGCTCCTGTTCCGATTTTAGCTTTCCGGTCTTTGCCAAAATAGCTCGTATTTCTTCTTCTGTCGGCAATTTTTCTTTCTGGGAATGATCCGAAAAATGACGTTCCATGGCAATCCGATCGGCCCATATCCCCACATTCGACAAGTTCGCTCTTCCTCTGGGAAGAATCGCTTCCATATCTAGTTTTACTTTAAAACTGGAAACAGTACAGCCGGTAGCAGGACCATTAATACAGCCTCCATGGCAGGCATTCATCTCGATAAAGCAGCCCTTTACTTCACCGGTCTTCATCGCCTCGCATACATCGAGACAATCTCTTACACCACTGACATAAAACTTGCGGTAGTTATCTTGTTTCTGTTCCATGACCGATACGGCTGTCAAAAGACCGCCACTGACCGGATAGCGCAAATTCGCTCCCAGGTGGGTCTCCTCAAAATCTTCCGATTCACACTGCTCTATCTGAATTTCCTCTTCTTGAAGCCACTTATTAATTTCCTCAAATGTCAGGACAGCATCCAGACATTCTTCCTGCCTTACCGGTCTGATTTCTTTCTTCTCAGCAATACATGGACCGGCAAATACAATTCGGGTTTTCTCTCCATATTCCTTTTTAATCATTCGGGCATGTACTCCCGATGGAGTGAGCACCGGTGCCATATAATCAATCAACTCCGGATAGTGAATTTCAATCAAATCCACAATGCTGGGACAAGCCGTCGTAATAATATTTTTCATCGTTCCCTGTTCCAACAGTTTTACATATTCTTCTGTCACCAAGGCAGCACCTTCCGCACTGTCTCTCACATCAGTAAAACCCAGTTTTTTCAAAGCGGCTTTGACCTGTCCACGTGTCTTATAATGAAATAGTCCAATATAAGAGGATGACAGAGAAAGAACAGTAGGGACTTTATCTTTAATGAATTCTTTTACTTTATCCAACTCGCTGGATAGGCGTTTGGCCGATTGTGGACAGATTTGCAGGCACTGGCCACACAAAATACACCGATTCGGCATAATATAGGCATGTCCGTCGCGAATCATAATAGATTTCACTTCACAGCCACGAACACATTTATAACAATGCTTGCACATGGCAGCTTTAAAATCGATAATGGGCATATGGTTCCCCTCTCACCTTCTATTGCAGTCTGCCTACAATCTCTTTTTCAAAGAATTCTTCTGTCGTCTCCGGTTTTACGGAATAAAGTTCTCCATCCACCGTCACGCAGACGCCTTTTACACAGTTTCCACTGCAAAAATCTCCATTCAAATCTACCTTATCTTCTAACTTGTTATCTGATACAAGTTTTTGCAGTTTTTGGATTACTTCTCTGGACCCTTTCAAATGACAGGCACTTCCGATACAAATTGACACTCTCATCAATGGAACCTCCCTCGTATATTTATCTACATTGTTTAATCGTACTCATTATCTCATATTGTGATATTATTATCAATTAGTTCTTCTATGTTTCTTTGTATTTTTTTAAAGCCATTCCCTATATTTACCTTTCAACCATTTTCATCTTGCCTTTTTTTCACTCATCTTGTATACTACGGTTAAGTTCGTGCTCACTCCAAAGATTATATTCTGAGGAGACAGCCGGGGAAAATAAACATCTTTAGAGTAAGAAAGGGGTACGTTATGGAGACCAGAGTGGCTTTAATTGGCATTATTGTTGAAAACCCGGATTCCGTAGACGAGATGAACGCCCTTCTTCACCAGTATGGAAACTATATTGTCGGACGGATGGGGGTTCCCTACCGCGAGAAACACATTTCCATTATAAGTGTCGTTGTTGATGCACCGCTCAATATCATCAATACCATATCAGGTAAATTGGGGATGTTGGCCGGTATTACCACAAAGACTGTTTATTCCTCCTGCAAGAATTGATTTTATGCAGGCTTCCTCCGGTGGATCACGCAAAAAAACATCCACAGAAAAGAGGACTTAATTATGAAAAAATTTTTACTGTTACTCATGGCACTCACACTGACTGCCGCATCTTTAACCGGCTGTGCATCCGGAAAAACTTCCGAAACCACGGCTGCTTCTACATCTGCCGAAACATCTGCCGAGACCTCTGTACCGAGTTCTGAAGCGGCCTTGTCTTCGAGTGCAGAGACACTTTCTGCTGATACGCAGACAGAGACCGGCGCAATCCGCGTTGGCTCATTAAAGGGACCTACTTCCATGGGCCTCGTTTCCCTGATGAATTCTGATTCTTCCGCAAATACCTATGATTTTTCCATGGTGACGGCAGCCGATGAGCTGGTGGCTATGGTAGCTTCCGGTAAAACGGACATTGCACTGGTTCCTGCTAATATTGCCAGTGTACTCTACAACAAAACAGAGGGAGGCATCTCCGTCATCGATATCAATACCTTAGGCGTATTGAATATTGTATCTTCGGATGCTTCAATCAAATCTACTGCCGATTTAAAAGGGAAAACGATTTATATGACCGGTAAAGGAACCACTCCCGACTATGTTCTTCACTATCTGTTAAAAGCAAATGGTCTGACCGACAGCGATGTGACTCTGGAATACAAATCAGAGCCCACCGAAGTTGCAGCTGTTCTAAAAGAAAAAGAAGGTGCTGTAGGACTTCTTCCACAACCATTTGTAACCGCTGCCTGTGTTCAAAATGAAGCTCTTAAGATTGTCTTGGATTTAACAAAAGAGTGGAATAATGTTCAGGGTGAAAATGGAAGCCGCCTGATTACCGGCGTTACGATTGTCAGAAATGACTTTCTCAAAGATAATGCTGATGCTGTTCAGGTATTTTTAAGCGATCATAAAGTTTCCGCTGAATTGGCTCTGTCTAATCCCGCTGAAACAGCAGATCTTATCGTCAAAGCAGGAATTATAGAAAAAGCTCCCATTGCTAAAAAGGCACTTCCTTACTGCAACATCACTTACATTGACGGAGAAGAGATGAAAACAGCCCTCTCCGGATACTTAACTGTCTTATTTGAGCAAGATCCTAAATCCGTCGGTGGAAAGCTTCCGGATGACAACTTTTATTATATAGCAAAATAGGATCAAATATACTTCTTAAAAGCAAACTATAGGAAAGGGGCAGCCCGAACATGGAAAAACCAAAAGTCTTGATTCATAAAACAATGCGTCAGACAGGAATACTCCTGTTCTGGCTGTTCCTTTGGCAGATGGCATCCATGGCCATTCAGAATAATATTTTATTTGTGGGACCGGCAGATGTTCTTACTGCCCTGTTTCGGCAAGTGGGAACCTCGGATTTTTGGAAAACTCTGGGGTTCTCTCTTTCTCGAATCTGTCTGGGATTTTTATCGGCTTTTTTTATCGCTATCTTCTTAGCTGCTCTTGCTTATCGTTTTTCTTTCTTTAAAGAACTGTTTACCCCCATTATCCTTCTGGCTAAATCGGTTCCCGTTGCTTCATTTGTCATTTTGGCGCTGATTTGGATGGGTTCTAAGAACCTCTCTGTATTTATTGCTTTTGTAGTAGTGCTTCCTATGATATACGCTGCCACACTGTCAGGTCTTTACAGTACCGATTCCAAACTTTTGGAAATGGCTCATATCTTTCGGCTGACATTTTTTAAAAAGATAAAATTACTTTATCTGCCGGCGCTTATCCCCTACCTTAAAAGTAGTGTAAATACCGCTCTAGGTATGAGTATTAAATCCGGTGTCGCTGCTGAAGTGATCGGTGTACCTGATTTTTCTATCGGTGAAAAACTATATACAGCTAAAATCTATCTCAGTACTGCCGATCTGTTTGCTTGGACACTGGTTATTATTCTGGTATCCTGGCTCTTTGAAAAACTGTTTCTCCGATTGATTGAATTAATCAATCCTGTAAAATCGTCTTCTGCGGAGGTAACATCATGAATTCTGATATTTTAAATCCCGCGATCTACTTGGAGCATGTGTTTAAATCCTATGAGTCTTTATCTGTATTACAGGATTTCTCCATGAATTTTACGATGGAAACAGCCCCGGGTACCTCTTCCGGAATTTATTGCCTCATGGCTCCTTCCGGCGCCGGAAAAACCACACTGTTTCGATTGATCATGGGACTGGAAAAGCCGGACAGCGGAATCATTTCTCTATCGGACCATTCCCTTCGTTTTTCTGCTGTTTTTCAGGAGAATCGGCTCATCGAACATTTGTCACCTATGGAAAATATCATGCCGGTCATGCCCTATAAGACCGATAAGGCGGTCATCTATACAGAACTGATGGCCTTGCTGCCCGAAGAATCCTTAACACGGCCTGTAAGCACGCTCAGCGGTGGTATGAAACGACGCTGTTCTGTTCTGCGCGCCATCCTAGCGCCATCCGATGTCGTAATCATGGATGAGCCCTTTACCGGATTGGATTATGATACTAAGAACTTAGTAATCCGCTACCTTCTGGAACATCAGGATCACCGCCTGTTCCTGATCGCCACCCACGATCCGGAGGATGTCAAAAAGCTGGGAGCTGTTACCGTTGATTTGTGACGTTCTTTGTCAATATCTTTCTATCATTCAACGTTCTTTTCAACCGTTCTACATCGCCGTCTGCAAAACAATATCCATCCATTCCACACTTTTTAGCACCTTCTATATTTGCCGGTAAATCATCAATAAAAAAGGATTCTTCCGGCTGAATTGAAAACTTCTCAAATAAACGTTCATAGATTGCCGGATCCGGTTTTAATAATTTTTCTTCGGCAGAGACAAGTACTCCATCAAAATACTGCATTCCCGGAATCTCATTTTGAAAAACCCGAAGGCGTAACGATGCATTGGAACACAAATAAATATGATAGCCCTGTTCTTTTAAATCTCTCACCAATTCTTCCATGCCCGGCATCGGCCAGATATTGTACTCATGCCAGTGCGCCATACACTGATCCGCCATATCCTTTAAGCGTTTATTCGGCAGGCGGTCTCTCACTCGTTTCATTGCCTCTTCCTCGGTGATTGCCCCCGCATCGATCAGTACCCATTCCGGTGAAGAAAATAAAGCTTTATCTAAAAGCTCAACCTCCTCTGCCCGGTCGGTATACTGCCAGCATACTTTGAGTGGATCATAATCTAAAAGTACACGCCCCATATCAAATACGATATTCTTAAACATCTTTTTCCTCTTTCCACAATTCTTTTTTCCAATTGTGTTTTTCCTGAATTTTTCTCTGATTTTATTTTTATTATACTTTTTTCTATTTTACGACAATATACGGATTTTTCCTAGAGGGAATACGGATTTTTCTTTAAAACCGGAAAAATAGTATTTTCGTGGAATTTTATTGGAACCCGGCTTCCATAATTTTAAGATTTAGTGTATAATACCTGTCTTTAGGAGTTGAAACAAAAAAATGGTGCTAAACCATAGGTCAGAAC
>JAVWRQ010000041.1:0-20287 GCA_036634775.1 Clostridium sp. | reverse complement strand
AAGTTTTATATATTGTATTATTTACGCTGGAATGTTAGAATAAGACTATTACAGGACTGAATATAAGGGGGCCTATTTATGGATAAAACATTATATGATTTAATGGATTGGGCAGGCATCGAGGAACTGACTTATTCGGAATCTTCAAATCCCCACAGGATGCTGGGTGCACACATGACAGAATCAGGGATGCTGGTTCAGGTTTTTATTCCGACGGCTCGCATGATTACGGTCAAGATTACTTCTACCGGGCGCAAATACCAGATGGAACTGGCCGATGACGGCGGATTTTTTGTGGTACTGATACCGAGAAAATCATTGACAGAGTATATCCTTTTGGTATTTTATGACAATGGCACATTGGAGGAGATGCATGATCCTTATTCATTTGCTCCTCAATTTACAGAGACAGATATCAAGAAATTTGAAGCAGGTATTCACTATAGTATTTATAATAAGATGGGTGCTCATCTGATGACGGTGAAAGGGGTAAAGGGTGTATACTTTGCCGTATGGGCACCGTGTGCGATGCGCGTCAGTGCGGTAGGGGACTTTAACCTCTGGGATGGTCGCCGCCATCAGATGCGCCGACTGGGAGATTCGGGAATATTTGAACTCTTTATCCCAGGACTTCAGGAAGGTACTATTTACAAGTATGAAATTAAATTAAAGAACGGCGAACCGGTCTTAAAGGCAGATCCGTATGCCGGTTTCGCCGAACTAAGGCCCCATACGGCATCAGTTGTGTGGGATATTAACAAATATCAATGGAACGACAAAGAGTGGATGGACAAGCGGGCGAAGACCGATACAAAGACCGCTCCTATGTCGATTTATGAGGTGCATCTGGGTTCGTGGATGCGCAAATCCATAGCAGTAGATGACTTTGGCAGTGAGATCATTGGATCGGAATTCTACAATTACCGTGAGATTGCTGTGAAACTGGCCGAATACGTGAAAGAGATGGGCTATACCCATGTAGAACTGATGCCGGTGATGGAACATCCACTGGATGCCTCATGGGGATACCAGGTTACCGGATATTATGCTCCTACCAGTCGATACGGAACGCCAGATGACTTTATGTATTTTATGGACTATATGCATGGACAGGGCATTTCAGTCATTTTGGACTGGGTGCCGGCTCATTTCCCAAGGGATGCTTGGGGGATGGCGAATTTTGATGGAACCTGTGTCTACGAGCATAAAGATCCGAGAAAAGGTGCCCATCCACATTGGGGAACTTTGATCTATAACTATGGACGTCCCGGTGTTTCTAACTTCTTGATTGCCAATGCTATGTTCTGGGCGGATAAATACCACGCCGACGGAATCCGTTTTGATGCAGTGGCATCGATGCTGTATCTGGATTATGGCAAGAATCCGGGTGAGTGGGTCGCGAACATCTATGGCGGACACGAGAACCTGGAAGCCGTGGAATTTCTGAAACATTTGAATTCTGTATTTAAGGGAAGAAAAGATGGCTCTGTACTGATTGCAGAAGAATCTACATCTTGGCCGAAGATTACGGGCGCAGTGAAAGAGGGCGGCCTGGGATTTGACTACAAATGGAATATGGGATGGATGAATGATTTTCTGGATTATATGAAATATGACCCATTTTTCAGATGCCACCACTATAGTGAACTGACATTTAGCATGCTGTATGCGTACAGCGAAGATTTTGTTCTGGTGTTCTCTCATGACGAAGTGGTTCATGGCAAAGGTTCTATGGCCGGTAAGATGCCGGGAGAAACATTAGAAGATAAATTTGCTAATTTACGGGCGGCCTATGGATTTATGATAGGACATCCGGGCAAGAAACTGTTATTTATGGGTCAGGATTTTGGACAGTTGGATGAGTGGAATGAAAATAACAGCTTGGAGTGGGAACTGTTAAAGTATCCGCTTCACAGCCAGATGAGAGAATATGTAAAAGCACTGAATCAATTGTATGCGGAACAGCCGGCACTCTATAAGAAGGATTATGTTCCGGATGGTTTTGAGTGGGTGAATTGCATCGACTCAGCGAATAATATTGTAGTGTTTGCCCGCAAGACAGATAAGAAGGAAGAAACACTTCTCTTCGTCTGCAATTTTGCACCGGTCTTACAGGAGAAATATAAGATAGGCGTGCCATTTGCGGGAAAATATAAAGAGATTTTCAACAGTGATGCAAAGCAATTTGGAGGAGGCGGAAAGCTGAACACGCGAGTGAAAACTTCTCGAAAAGAGGAGTGCGACCGTCGAAAAGATTCAATTACAATGCAAGTGCCGCCTCTGGGCATAACGGTATTGAGTTGTACACCGGAAGCACCAAAGAAGAAAGCAACACCGGAAGCACCAAAGAAAAAAACAACACCAAAAACAGCAGTAAAGCATAAGGCGGTTCTATAATCATGATGATACAGGAACAGGAAACAGCAGCGGCATTGGGAGAACTGGGTGAAAACTTAAAGGAACTTCAGGGCATGGATACGAATACATTCCTGACCATGGTCAAAGGGTGGCTTCCCGGTCTGATTTCTTTTGGTATTCGTATTTTCATCGCTGTCTTGATCTTCTTTGTGGGAAGAAAGATTATTAAACTCCTGCAAAGAATGATTGGTCGTTCTTTTGAGCGGGCAGGTATGGAAATCAGTGTAAAGAAGTTTCTGCATTCCCTGATTGAGTTTAGTTTAAACGGAATTTTGATTTTTGTCATTGCCGGTCAGATTGGCGTAGATTCAGCTTCTATTGTGGCGATTCTTGGCTCCGCCGGTCTGGCTCTTGGCTTAGCACTTCAAGGAAGTTTGGCAAATTTTGCAGGAAGTATCTTAATTCTGCTCATGAAACCATTTAAGGTGGGGGATTATATTATTGCACCACAGGCGGAAGGGACGGTGTCGGTCATCGGACTGGTCTACACCACACTTCTCACCATAGATAATAAATCAATTACGGTTCCAAATGGTATTTTGTCGAATTCTACGGTGACGAATGTGACGGCGATGGATAAAAGACGTCTGGATCTAACGGTAGGAATCGGATACCAGGCAGATTTGAAAAAAGCGAAACAGGTGTTGGAACGCATTTACAGAGAACATCCAAAGATAAGATCGGAAGAAGATCTGTCGGTATATGTAGACTGCCTGGCCGAGCATTCCGTAGTAATCGGAGCACGGGGATGGGTGGCGGCAGATGACTATTGGACCACAAAATGGGACATTACCGAGGCCATTAAGTTAGAATTTGATAAAGAAGAAATTCAGATACCATTTAATCAGATGGACGTTCACATCGTCCCATAAGGGGGAGAGAAAACCATGATAAAAGAAGCGACGGCATTTGCAGAACAGGTTCACTATGGGGCAGTCAGAAAAGGCACACCGATTCCCTATATTACCCATCCACTGGAGGCGGCGATTATCGTAACGATGATGACAGGGGATGAAGAACTTATTGCAGCGGCGCTTCTTCATGATTCAATTGAAGATGCCGGCGTTACTTATGCGGAGATAAAACAGCGATTTGGTACGCGGGTCGCTGATTTGGTGCAAGAGGAGAGCGAAGATAAGTCAAAAAGCTGGATTGAGAGAAAGAGTGCAACAATTGAGCATTTACAATATGCGGGACGTGATGCTAAAATTTTGGCATTGGCGGATAAGCTGAGCAATATCAGGAGTACCGCCAGAGATTATCTTCTGATGGGAGAAGATGTCTGGAATCGCTTTCATGTGAAAGATAAAGAGCAGCACGCATGGTATTACCTCTCCATGGCAGAAGGCTTAAAGGAATTAAAACCATTTCCGGAGTATGAGGAGTATGTAAAGCTGTGCCATCTGGTCTTTGGAGATGGTCATCGAATCTTTGAACGATAAGAAAGATGGTATACGGTATGACACTAAAAGAAAATGCAAAAAAAATAAAAGTGGATATCCCAGCCGTATTTATAGCTCTTCACCACCCGCAGACGCCGTGGTATGCAAAATTGATTGCCGGTCTTACCATTGGCTATGCTCTGTCACCTATTGATCTCATTCCGGATTTTATTCCCTTTCTTGGGTATTTAGATGACTTGATTATTCTGCCTCTTCTCATATCGCTGGTCATTCTGCTGATTCCAAAGCCGGTTTTTGAGGAGTGCAGGGAAAAGTCCCGTGGTTTGTGGGAAAATGGACGACCTAAAAGATGGTACTATGCCATTCCCATCATAGCGATTTGGGTACTCATCATTGGTATTGTAATTAAAATTGGATTAACGGAGTAAAATTTGTGATACAAATTTTACTCCGTTAATCTTTTAGAGCAGGGAATTAAATTTGCTTTTTACCTGCAAAAGTTTCTGCTGCTCGGCCTGTTCAGATGGATACCATCCTCTGGCGGACATTTCTTTATAGAGACTGTCCTGAACGCAGAGGCTGTCGTTAAGAGCGGTGCTAAATGTCTGATGCACATTCGCGGTAGCGGATTCAATCGTGCCGTGCATATACAAATCGCAGACGCCTTTTGCAGTGAAAAGCAAGTCTTCCATAATACATTTATCGTCCATTTCAGTTCCTCCTATACTAGATTATAGAAATTGTCAAAAAGCTGTTGATGTTTCTGCTGAACCTGCTCGACACAGTTCTTAAGATCGGCATCCTGTAAATTTTGTGCTGCCTCCTGACACTGCTTCTTTAAAAATTCTTCATGTCCAAGGGCATCTTCGATATAAATTAATTCTTTGGGACTCATAATTATCACCTCCGATTTTTAGTATGTGACAAACTTACTAAAAAAACACATGGTATTTTAAATAAAAATAAATTTAGCCATTTAACGTGTTAAAAAAGGCGCTTTTAACTTGACAGCATAGAATAATATGAGATATACTTCACCCCATAGGAATTTGCCTGTGAATCGAGGAAAACGATATGATTATAAAGGATATTTGGCAAGATGTAAAAGCAGTGCAGGAACGCGATCCTGCAGCACGTAATGCAGCGGAAGTCTTGCTGCTGTACCAAGGAGTTCATGCCCTGATCTGGCATAGATTTGCCCATTGGTTCTATGAACACCATATGTTTTTTGTTGCCAGGCTGATTTCACAGCTGGCTCGGTTTTGTACTTTAATAGAAATCCATCCGGGCGCGCAGCTGGGACATGGAATTTTAATTGATCATGGAAGCGGCGTGGTTATTGGAGAAACTGCGGTAGTCGGTGATAATTGCACGATTTATCAAGGGGTGACCTTGGGCGGTGTAGGAACACAAAAGGGAAAACGTCATCCAACGTTGGGAAATAATGTAACGGTAGGAGCCGGAGCGAAAATCCTCGGTTCTTTTGAAGTAGGAGATAATTGCTCTATTGCGGCGAATGCAGTATTGCTGCGCCAGTTAGATGAGAATAGTACAGCGGTGGGGATTCCGGCACGCGCCGTGAAAAAAGATGGCATTTCCCTACCAAAACGTGAGAAGATGATTTTGGGCGAGCATGACCGTCAGCTGCTGGAGCAGATTGAAGAACTTCGCAACCAAGTCAGCGAATTGAGCAGTGAGCTGGAAAAACTCAAAAAAGAGAAGTAACTTAAAGAAGAGAAGCAACTTGAAAAAGCAGCTTGAAGAGAATTACCTAAAAAAGAAAGAAAATGGATCTAGATATGGAAGAAAGAACGAAAGACGCACAGGATATTGAGCGAAGTATTATTAAACGATTTCGCAAGGAGATCTGGCGTCCGTTTGTAAATGCTTTAAATGAATACGACATGATTAAAGAAGGCGATTGTATCGCTGTCTGTATATCGGGCGGCAAGGATTCGATGCTGCTTGCTAAGTGTATGCAAGAGATTTTGCGCCATGGGAAAATGCAGTTTGGTCTGCACTTTCTTGTGATGGATCCGGGTTATCATCCGGCTAATCGACGTATGATTGAAGAAAACGCAAAACTTATGAATATACCGATTACGATTTGTGATTCGGATATTTTTAATGTGGTGGTGGATGTTGATCAATCACCTTGCTATCTCTGCGCCAGAATGCGAAGAGGATTTTTATATGATCATGCCAAAAAACTGGGGTGTAATAAGATTGCCTTGGGACATCATTTTGATGATGTAATCGAGACAATTCTCATGAGCATGCTTTATGGGGCACAGGTCAATACGATGATGCCGAAGCTGCACAGTACTAATTTTGAGGGAATGGAACTGATAAGACCTCTGTATTTTGTGAAAGAATCCCATATTCTGGAGTGGAAAGAATACAATAATTTGCAGTTCCTTCAGTGCGCCTGCCGTTTTACAGAAGCCATTTCCAAAGAGGAAGAGGCTCATATGTCAAAACGTCAGGAGATGAAGGAATTGATTAATAAATTCCGAAAAATCAATTCTAATATCGAGATGAATATTTTTCGAAGTGTGGAGAATATTAATTTAGATGCCTGTATCGGATATGTACAGCACGGGGAACGGCATAATTTTCTGGAAGAGTACGAGGATGAATCCAACATAGACGAATAATGAACAGCCTGCCCGCATAAACTTTCACAAGGTAATATATTTGGAAAGGTTGGTGCGGTTTAAAATGATGGAGCTGGTGAAAAAGAATATACACATGAATCGACAAAAAGGAACTGCAGTATCACAGATTACATTGGATGACGATTTTATTGTTCCTGACACCATGGACGATATATCACAGGTGCTTTTGGACAATGGCGATATTCAGATCGAATCTTCTAAAATACAGGGTGAGAAGGTAGCGGTAAAAGGAAAACTAAACTTTCATGTGCTATATCGCAAGGCAGAAGGCGGACTTCAGGCATTGGGCGGAGAAGTTCCCTTTGATGAGACAATTAATGTGCCGGATTTAGATGAACGGGATTATATTCAGATATCCTGGAACCTGGAAGACTTAAATACCAGTGTCATTAATTCCAGAAAATTGAGCATTAAGGCGATGGTTACACTGGAAGTTCGTGTAGAGAGCTTATATGATACGGAAGCGGCCGTGGATATCGAGACGGATGATGAACAGGTGGAAGTATTAAAGCGAAACATTGATGTAGCGGCCATTGCCGTGAGGCGAAAAGATACCTATCGTATCAAGGACGATATCCAGATAT
This sequence comes from Clostridium sp., assembly GCA_036634775.1. Taxonomy (GTDB): domain Bacteria; phylum Bacillota; class Clostridia; order Lachnospirales; family Lachnospiraceae; genus Otoolea. Next base: position 13,204 of record JAVWRQ010000041.1, on the reverse strand, counting down.
CCGGAAATAAACCGAATATAGAGACGATTCTGTGGCAGGAAATGAAACTGCGCAGTATTAATTGCCGTCCTTTAGATGGAAAAGTGCATCTGGATGGAGATTTGATTGTATTTATCATTTATTCAGGTGAGGGAGAACGTACACCCATCCAATGGGTGGAGGAAAGTATTCCATTTTCGGGGGATGTGGAACTTCCGGAAGCCGGAGAGGATATGATTCCGGCGATTGGGGTACGTCTTTTACATCGGGGAATTGAGATGAAGCCGGACTACGATGGGGAGATGCGGGAACTGGACGTAGATGCGGTTCTGGAGTTAGATATGAAACTTTATGAGGAGCAGAATATCGAGCTTTTGAGCGATATGTATGCAACGAATAGGGAAATGATACTGGATACCGGCGAAGCTTGTTTTGACCGCCTGCTAACAAAGAATGTATGTAAATGTAAGGTGGCAGAGCAAATCAAAATCCAGAAACCGGAGCGAATTCTCCAGATTTGCCATAGCGGTGGGATGGTTAAATTAGATGAAGCAGAAGTGAAAGAGGATGGCTTACATATGGAAGGAATCTTGGAAGTGAGCCTTCTATACCTGACCGATGATGATGATGAACCCATTGGGGCATCGGTGGAAACGGTTCCCTTTCATTGTGTGGCCGAGGCCGATGGCATGAATCAAAGTAGTGTGTATCAGATGGATATAGGGCTGGAGCAGATGACGGCTGTTATGCTGGGGGGCGATGCGGTAGAGGTGAAAGCGGTAATTGCCGCCGATTTGCTGGTGCTGCAGCCGATGTGCGAGCAAGTGATTGCCGGTGTTCGGGTGGAACCGCTGGATATGCAGAAATTACAGGAAATGCCGGGAATTGTGGGCTATATTGTGCAGCCCGGAGATTCTTTGTGGAAAATCGCCAAGAAATTCCATACAACGGTGGATAACGTGATGGAACTCAATGGATTGACGGAACATGAGATAAGACCCGGAGATAAGCTGGTGCTGGTGAAAGAGATTATGAAGTAAAGAGATAGAATAACAATATGAGATCCGGAAAGTAGAATATAGAGTGGAACCGTAGCATCTTTGCGTGGTTTCACTCTATATTTTTCCTATCTCTTATTTCTCTTCATACAATTCGATGATAGTATCATCCTTGATAATAAAAGCTAATCGAACCCCGGGACCGTTGTCGACCGGTCCGAAGATAACCTGCTGTGCTTCTGCGATATAAGGTGTCATATCATCTACTTTAAATGCGATGTGAGGATTCTTGTGCATAATCTCGGGGAATGGAGTACCATCCTCGAACTTCAAATATTCAATCTTATAGTCGTAATCATCCGGATTGCTCATCCAAATCTTCATACCTTCGTTATAAGTCATACCCGGGCGCAGATTTGTTACCGGAATGCCAATGTGCATATATTGTGCTGACATATTAAAACCCTCCTAATTTAAAATATAGTTTCTCGGAATCTCTAAGTAGCAACCATGCGGCTTAGAGATTCCTTTTTCATAAAATTCCCCACTTTTTGCCAAAATTACTTTTTCGCTATGTCCAAATAAAATTCATATGCTTGTTGATCGGTATAGTTTTCATGCACTACTTTGGCGATCGCTTTTGCCATAGAGACCGGGTCGCTGGCCTGAAAGATATTTCTGCCCATATCGACACCGGCAGCGCCATCGGCGATGGCTTTGTAAGCCATGGTCAGTGCCTCCGCTTCCGAGACCTTCTTGCCGCCTGCCACAACGATGGGGACAGGACATGCCGATACGATGTTCTTGAAATCATCACAATAATAGGTTTTTACGATATTTGCTCCAAATTCTGCCAGCATCCTGGTCGCTAAGAGGAAAAACTTTGGTGTGCGTTCCATCTCTTTTCCTACGGCTACCACACCTAATGTGGGAATTCCATATCGAGAACCGGCATCTACTGTTCTGCACAGATTCTCGATGGAGGTTTTTTCACCGGCTGCACCGATAAATGTCTGAATCGCCATACAGGCGGCATTCATACGGATCGCATCCTCGATATTCACGCCGATGACCTCATGACTCATATCTGCCGATACGACACTGCTTCCGGCGGAACAACGCAGAGCCAGAGCTTTATTATAGGTGGGAGGAATACAGGTTCGGATGGCACCTCTTGTTGCCATGTAAACATCGATATAAGGAGCCAATTGGGGTACGACCAAATCGAGACGCTCTAAGCCGGAAGTGGAGCCCATGATGTATCCGTGATCGAATGCCAGCACCACCGTCTTGCCGGTCTTGGGATTGAAAATTCTGGACAATCGGTCTTTCATGCCCCAACCGTCATGCTCGGCTCCCTTTACATGAAATGTCTGTTGCGGTGGCTCTTCGCCTACATGATAGTCTTTTGCCAATATATTACCATCTTTATCTGCCATCTTTAATCAATCTCCTTATTTTTTAAGATATGGTGTGTTACAAGGTGCATTCCAATAATGAAGAAGTTCATCATCCATTCTGGCCATAAACATCTGGAATCCGGCTTGTTCCTGAACGGTGAGAAGTTCACCCACGTAGTTTGCCACGATTTCGATATTTCTCTCTTTTAGGTAAGCACTGCATTTGCGGAAAATGATAAAGAGCTCCATGAGCGTGGTAGCACCGGTACCGTTCAGTATAAGCATGATCTTTTCGCCATCTTTAATATCCAGGTCTTTTAAAAGGGCACGAATCATAATCTCTGCCGTTTCATCTGCGGACTTCATCGGTTGACGTCCACCGCCGCCCTCTCCATGCTGTCCCATGCCGATTTCCATCTCATCTTCATTTAAATCAGCCAGCAGACTTCCTGTTGCCGGGTGAGTAGCTCCACGCAGAGCGACAGCCAGAGTTGCCATATTATCTGTAAAACGACGGGTAACCGCTTCTACTTCTTCAAGACTCTTGCCCTCGGCAGCGGCAGCACCGGCTATCTTGTATGTCGGAATACAGCCTACCAGACCGCGGCGGTCATCGCTGTTCTCACGGGGGGCATTGGCGATGTCATCCTGCGTAACAACTTTAACAACGTTCAAATTTGCTTTTTTACACTGTTTCATAGTTAAGTTTCCGGTCAGCATATCACCTGCGTGATTGAGAACAATGTATAAAACACCTTTGCCTTTGTCGGCTAACTTGATAGCGTCTACACATGCCTGTGGCCCGGGTGCAGCAAATACATCACCCACTACGGAAATATCAACCATGCCTTCACCTACGAAACCGCTGATGGCCGGCTCGTGTCCGGATCCACCCTGTGTTACGATGGTAACACGGTCGGCATCTTTAAGTTTATTGTTGATAACCATGTTGTCACTTCCCAGTGTCACCAAGTCTTTGTGTGCCTCGGCAAAACCCTCCAGTAACTCCGGTGTCAGATTAGCCGGATCATTAATAAATTTTTTCATCTTCATGCTAGAACCTCCTTAAAATTTGTAATTATATGTGCAAAACCTTCAAAAAACAAAGCAGTACTGACTGCACCGGCGTCCGGTGTTCCAATCGTCTCTTCTTTATAACTGCGGGCGCGTCCATACTTTGATATATATTGCTCGCTTTCTTTGGCACCCTGAGCGGCAGCTTCGGCAGCGGCCTTTAAAATGACCGGGATGTCATTCGGTGATTCTTCTGCAGCGATGACAGCCGGAATTAATGCGTCCATCATCGTTTTATCACCGACCTTTGCAGTAGAAATATCCTGCATCTCGGTTAAACTGGAGCGGAGCATCGCTTTTAAGGTCAGAGCATCAATCTCTGTTTTTCCCTCTAGCGGAACGGCAAGTCCTCCCACCATCGTTCCATATAAAGGACCGGCACTGCCGCCGTTGATGGCTATAATTCCGGTGCCTAATGCATCAATGAACTCGGCCATCGTCTGTTCATCTGTCCATTCCTTTGCCTTTTTCTCAATTAATAATGCAATCTTGTTAATCGTAACCCCGTGATCACCGTCACCAAATTTGGAGTCAATCTCGCTTAGACGGTCGTGGTTTCTCTTCCAGATATCGGCAACATCTAAGAACATCTGCTTTAACTCTTCCTTTGAAAGTAACATATGTAACACATCCTTTCGAGAGTAATTATAATTATAGTTTAAATATAGCACTTTGGAGTAACGAAAGTCAATTAAAAAAGTAAAAATAGTCAGTAAATACAATTAGTAAAGAATAAAACTATGAAAAATGCATAAAAAAATACACTCCGTATCAGAATCACAACGGAGTGTTACATATGTGCATAAAATCACAACTAAATAAGTTTAAGTGCAGATTGTACCGTATCTTCCCGTGCAATCAAGTGGTTAATATATCCGGATCGCAGAGCACCCAGCAGAGCCACGGGGTTCGTATTCGAGGAACAAAAACCGATTACATGAGGAATATGTGCCAGACTTTTCAAGGGAATCTGCAGCATATAGTCGGTATCTGAATGGAAGATGTTTCCCTGTGCATCGAAGAAATATCCCAGCATGCGGCCGACCGCTTTTCCTGTGGTCAGCATGCTGCCATATCTGGCAGCAGAAGCAAAGTCCGGTGTAGAGGGGTAATTGCCAATATTCACCAGTGCTACCTGAAGGTGATCCCAAGTGTTTTGAATGGATTTGCAATTTTCCAGTTCTTTCATCAGGTTTAATTCCTGTCTGGAAGATACAAATGCCGGTGCATACAAGTACTCAGGGACAGAATTAGTCTGCAAGGCAAAGATTCTCACCAGCTCATTGGAGTGATAATTTCGATTTCCCATACCGCTGTTCCCGATCAGAGGGCATATTTGCCCGGCCAGTCCTTTTATCGGTTCGTGCTGTTCCATATAATCAATCATGTTACCAATGATATGTCCCCACCCGATTCCGTAATACTCCTGCTTTAGATTGACCATGTATTGGATCGCTGCTTTTGCCAACAGGTCATTGGTAAAACTATCGTTATCGGAACCGGGAACAAAAACACTATTTTTGATATGAAAAAGGTGATGTAGCCGATTCTGAATAAGGCAATCTGATTCCGTAGGAGCACCGATTTCTATGCGGACAATACCACAGTCTCTGGCATCTTTCAGCAGGCGGCTCACCAAGGGACGTGATATGCCATAGAGCATCGCAATCTCGTTCTGTGTCTTATTCTGTTCGTAATATAGATGGGCAACTTCTGTTAGTTGTTTTATCTTTTTATCTTTCATCGTCCCGTAGTCTTCCTTCATCGGATTTAGTTTGGTACTGTCTATCATATCATAAGAATTTAAAAATGTAAAAGATGACATTTGAATATAAAAATGCTATACTAAAGGGAAAAAATACCGGGATAAAAGTGACCGTTTCGGATAAAATTCATATAATAGAGTATATCCGGAAAGCAAACCGCATCCGGCCGATGCTTTAGATAGATACGGAACTTTTCCGAGGCATACTGCCTTAAGAATCCGGACGGTAATAGCACATTGCAAGGTGTTGTTACCGTTTACATATTATAAAGATTACGCTTCGGGGGAACAGAATGAACTATACATATGTATTGCGGTGTGCGGATAACTCCCTGTACTGTGGGTGGACAAACCACTTGGAGGAACGGATCAAAGCTCATAATACAGGAAAAGGTGCAAAGTATACAAAAGGCCGGGGACCGGTGATTCTGGTATATTTTGAAAGCTATGAGACGAAAGAAGAAGCGATGAAACGAGAAGCCGCCATTAAAAAGATGACAAGAACACAAAAAGAAATGATGATTCAGCAGAGTATATAATAAATTTGCTTTGGAAGAAGGAAGAATTATGGTTCGATTATTAATAAAATTTTTTATTAAACCGGGTGAGGATCCACGGGATGCAAAGACGAGGCGTGCCTATGGTATTCTTTGCAGCATGGTGGGCGTGGCACTTAATGTATTTTTATTTGCATCCAAATATTTTGTGGGGATGCTGAGTGGTTCGATTGCCATTATGGCCGATGCATTTAACAACCTGTCGGATGCCGGCTCTTCGATTATTACACTGATTGGTTTTAAGTTCGCCGGACTAAAGGCAGATGCGGAACATCCTTTCGGACATGGCCGGTTTGAATACATATCGGGATTTATAGTGGCAGCAGCGATTATTCTCATGGGAGTAGAACTGGTGAAGTCATCGGTTGCGAAGATCTTATCGCCCTCACCGGTAGATACCGGACTTTTGACGATGGGGATTCTGTTGCTGTCGGTCTGTGTCAAGATTTATATGTGCATCTATAATCGCTCTGTGGGTAAGATGATTGATTCATCTGCTATGAAAGCAACCGCTATGGATAGCTTGAGTGATTCTGTAGCTACTTCGGTGGTCTTTTTATCGATGCTTGTAATGAAGTTTACAGGGGTGAATGTAGATGGATGGTGCGGTGTCGTAGTTGCTATATTCATTTTATATACAGGATACAATGCGGCGAAAGATACACTCAGCCCATTGCTGGGGCAGCCACCATCACCGGAACTGATTGAACAGATCAAGGAACTCACCCTGTCCCATAAGGAGATTGTTGGAATCCATGATTTGGTGGTTCATGATTACGGACCGGGTCGCCTTATGATTTCTCTTCATGGAGAAGTGCCGGGTAATGGCGATATTTTTGAACTGCATGACGCGATTGATCAGGTAGAGAAGGAACTGAAAGAAAAACTGGGCTGCGAAGCGGTTATACATATGGATCCCATTGCGGTGGATGATGAAGAAGTAAGCACACTAAAAAACAGTGTAGCGGACTTAGTGAAAATGATTGATGATCAATTGACCATTCATGATTTTCGCATGGTAAAGGGACCGACGCATACGAATCTTATCTTTGATTTAGTGGTGCCATTTGAAGTAAAACTCAGTGACAGCGAGGTCGTAGAACAGATTCAGCATCTGGTGCGGGAAAAATGGGGCAATTACTTTGTGGTAGTGAATGTGGATCATTCTTACGTATTGTAGTGACACACGAGTGATACACCAGTGACACACGAATATAAGAGGAGCAGCATGGAAAATAAAAGAACCGGGCGGGGCGTGAGACTTATATTAGTAATGGCGGCACTTCTTGTGACGCTGGGGGGCTGCACCCGTCGGACCTCCGATGAAGGAAAGACGGAACCGGAGAGCACTCAGGCAGTAAGCAGTGAGACTCAAGAGAGCAGCGAGGTCCAGGAGAGCAGCGAGACTCAGGGGAGCAGTGAAACTCCGGAGAATCGTGAATCACAGGAAAGCAGTGAACCACAGGCGGGCGGTGCGACGGAGGAGCATGGCGAACCTTTTGTTCAGCAGAAGATAGTCGTGGCTACCGATATGCATTATCTGGCAGAACAACTGTCGGGCAATCGCTGCCGCAGCTTTATGAAGAAAGTCGAGAGCGGAGATGGACGCGCATTGCAGTACGGATGGGAAATTCTGGACGCTTTTATCGCGGATATGTTAACCGAAAAGCCGAATCTGGTTGTGTTGAGCGGAGATTTGACTTTGAATGGAGCAAAAAAAAGTCATGAAGAGCTGGCACGCAAATTAAAAGTGTTGCTTCAAAATAAAATTCCTGTTATTATTATTCCCGGAAATCACGACATTAATAATCCCGAGGCATGTCGATTTGTCGGTGACGGCACAGAGAAAGAACCTTCGGTCACTGCGGCAGAGTTTGTGAAGATCTATTCTGATTATGGATATGCAGATGCAGACAGCAGAGATCCGGATTCGCTTAGTTATACTTATATAGTGGATGATTATTATCGTTTACTGATGTTAGATTCCTGTCAATATAACCCGGTCAATCAGGTGGGCGGTATGATTCGCCATGAAACATATGACTGGATTGAGAGTCAGATGGAATCGGCATGGGAAGAAGGGGCACAGTTCATTACCGTATCGCATCATAATTTATTGGATCAGAGCGGTGTCAGCCGGGAATTTTATGACAATTGTACGATTGAACACAGCGAACAGCTGCTACAGATTTTGTATGACTGGCAGGTGCGGCTTCACTTGAGCGGACACTTACATTTGCAGCATCATATGCAGGACGGAGAGGGAGGCATTCATGAAGTAGTCACCGGCTCTCTGGTGATGGCACCTTGTCATTATGGGGTACTTAAATTAATGGATGACGGAACCTTTTTATATGACGCTAAGTCGGTCAATGTGGATGACTGGGCCAAACGACATAACTATAAGAATCGGGAACTGACTGATTTCACTGATTTTGGTGCGAGATTTCTGAATCAGGTCGCCTATCACAAAGCTCTTTTGGACTTGCGGGAGCATACTATGGAGCGGAAATTATTCTTAAGTGATGAGCGAATGGAGGAGATGGCGCAGTTTTATGCAAAACTATGTGTCTATTATTATAGTGGACGGATGTTTGAAGTAGCAGAATCGGTAAAATCGGAACCGGCATACGAGTATTGGAATGAAGTGGATTATATCAGTGATTTAAGTGATTTTCTGAGAAATATTTTAAATGATGATGCAAAAGATTTTTCTCATTTGGCGATACCATACGAATAGGAGACGTGATAAGATGATAGGTACATTTGTAAATGTGGCAGCCATTTTGATTGGCAGCACCATCGGAAGTCTGGTGAATAAAGGAATTAAACCGGCTTATCAAAGTGCTCTTTTTAATGCCATGGGACTGGCAGCCCTTATGTTGGGAATCAATGCATCGGTAAGTCATATGCAGGACAGTCAGTATCCGGTGCTTTTTATCGTGAGTCTGGCAGTTGGAAGTTTGTTTGGAACCATCTTAGATTTAGATGGCAAATTCAAGAGGCTGACCGGACGGTTTACTTCCTCCGGAACTTTATCGAATCTGGGAGAGGGACTTTCTACTGCGATTCTTTTATTCTGTATCGGTACACTTTCAATCGTGGGTCCTATTGAGAGCGCAATTAACGGAAACCACACCTACTTATTTACTAATGCCACACTGGACTTGGTATCTTCCATGGTGCTTGCATCTACCTATGGAATCGGTATTGCCCTAGCGGGTGTCGTGTTATTTTGCTGGCAGGGTGCGATTTTTCTTGGCGCCGGTTTTCTGGCAAACTTTTTATCGGATCCGCTGATGGCGGAAATTTCCATCGTAGGCGGTGTTCTGATTGCCACGTCGGGACTTTCTATTTTAAAAATCAAAGATTGCAGAACCATGAATATGCTGCCATCTCTTTTAGTGCCGATTATTTGGTTTTTGATTCTCAGGGTGGGAAATATGGGATAAAAGGATAGAGTTTGAGCACGTAACTGCAGGGCGTTTGGGGAACGAGGGGTTAGCAGTACGTGCTCGCGAGGAATTTCACTATATATAGGAACCGATTTTGGGGAAATCGGCTTTGATAAGCTAAGTATGTTGCAAATTTCATTTGATGTATTGATTATATAATAGGATTCATATATAATCAAATCCATATAACAAAATAATAGTTATTCATTTTTACTTATGGGAGAGACCATGTTTGACGGAAAAGAATATGTATATGCGGTATATGAAGAAAAGAGTTTTTCTAAAGCAGCCCAAAAACTGTATATCACACAGCCGGCACTGAGCACGGCGATCAAGAAGGTGGAGAAGAAGATAGGCAGTCCTATCTTTGACCGAAGTACCTCACCGATCGGATTGACACCCGGTGGAGAAGTTTACATCGAGGCCATCGAAAAATTGTTCAGTTTAGAAGAGAATACATTAAATCAGTTGAATAACCTCAATGGTCTTTTGGCCGGGAAACTGGCGATTGGAGGAACTATTTTTTTTACCTCCTTTATTTTACCTGCTTTGTTGGCAGAATTTTCACGTAAATATCCTCAAATTAAGATTGAATTGGTAGAGGGTACGACTTCCCAGCTTACGGAACGGCTGATGGGGGAAGAAGTAGACCTGATTATCGATAATTCAGAGTTAGATGATAAAAATTATGAGAAATACTACTATGGAACAGAACGAATCATATTGGCAGTTCCACGGGGATTTGAGATTAATAAAGAGTTGGAGGCGTACCAGATGACCAGAGCAGACATTGCAAATCGTTGCAATAGCTCTCCGGACATACCGACACTTCCACTTTCACTTTTGTGTAATACGCCATTTATTTTCTTGAAAGAAGAAAACAGTATTTATAAACGTGGTGCTAAAATGTGCAGTAAACAGAATTATTCTCCCAATGTGGTTCTGAAACCGGATCAGGTAGTGACGGCGTTTAATATGGCAGGGAAGGGAGTAGGGGCGACCTTTATTCCGGATGGTCTGGTGGCCAATGTACCTTATGATGCTCCGCTTTGCTATTACAAGATGGATGAAGCTTTATCGGTTCGCCAGGTTTACTTATATAAAAAGAGAAATAAATATTTGACGAAGGCGATGGAAGAGTTTATCCGCGTGACGGCAGGAGACGAAGGTCTTAAAAAAGCAGAAGCCGAACGTAAAAAGCTAAAAGACACGAAAGACAGGGAGACCAAAGAACGATTGGCCAGAGACAAAAGAGATAGAGACAGAGACAGAGAATAAAACTAGAAAATAGAGACTTGAAAACAGATATCAGAAGGTTGGCCGATGCAAAGAAAAAAGAGATGGATTCTACCTTTATATTTGGTAGAACTGTTGCTGCTTATTGCAGCAATTATTTTAGTTATAAAATTTATTCCCGATTTTGGCAGTCACCCGGGCCATTCGGAATCTTCCCCAACGACGGAATCTTCCGAAACAGCGGAAAGCTCCCAATCGGCGGAAAGCTCCCAAACAGCAGAAGATGATTCAGCCAAACAGGAAAGCAAATATCCGGATGAACCGGGACAGACGAAAAACGATACAAAAAGCGAGACAAAAAGCAAGACAAAATACAATCGGAAATCCGATGATGCAGTGGCTAAAGAGACCGATTCTTCCACCCAAACTCAAGCGGTTTATAGCCCACCGACGATGATAGTAGCTTCGGATCTTCACTATATGTCGCCGACGATGACTGATTTTGGTAAGGTACTGGAAGATTATACAGCCGGGGGAGACGGAAGGGCGACTGCTTATCTGGACCCAATTACAGATGCATTTTTAGAAGAAGTTGTAGTGAAAAAACCATCCGTCCTGATTTTGAGCGGTGATATTTCTCAGGATGGTGAACGTGTAAATCATGGAGAATTGGCCAGAAAATTAAGACGTGTGCAAAAAGCGGGCGTACCGGTGCTGGTCATTCCCGGAAATCATGATATTAATAATCCATGGGCCGCTACGTATTACGGAGATTCCATGGTACCTACCGATACGGTAGATGCCGATGGATTTTTGGATATTTACCATGAGTTTGGCTATGACCAGGCAGCCGGGCGAGATGAGAATTCGTTGAGTTATCTGTATAAACTGGACGATCACTATTGGCTTATGATGTTGGATTCTTGCATCTATGAACCGAAGAATGAGGTGGGGGGACGAATTCGCAGGGATACGCTCACCTGGATGGAAACATGGCTTGAAAAAGCCAAGGAAGAACATGTGACCGTCATTCCCGTAGCACATCACAATCTCTTGAATGAAAGTGCACTGTATAAGGAAGAATGTACATTAGAAAACCACAGAGAAGTTACTGCCTTACTGGAAAAATATAATCTGCCCATCTATATAAGCGGGCATCTGCATCTTCAGAGGGTGAAGAAGAATATAAGCGGGCCTACCGCAGAATCACAGTATGGAATTCATGAGATAGTATCCGGTTCCCTGTCGATTTCACCGTGTCAATATGGAATTCTTAAGTGGACAGAGGATGGAAGTTTAAGTTATAATACAAAAGCAGTTGACGTGGCCGCATGGGCGAGAAAACATCAGCAAGAGGATGAGAATCTTCTGGATTTTGCAGATTACAGCAGTCGGTTTCTAGCCGATGTGATAAGCAGTCAGCTTTACCGATCGGTTTATTCGATACCAAAGGATCGAAAAACCCAGATGGCAGCGCTTTACGGAGAGGTGAATCGCGCCTACAGCAGTGGTCAAAAAGTCAATGCAGCAGATATAAAAGCAGATAAAGATTATTTTTATTGGCAGCGTTACTTAGGTGAGACGAAGTGGTATGACAATCTGATGGCGATGCTAAAAGATACAAATCATGATAATAATTCGCTGTATCTGACAGCGGGAAAAGATTTCCCACGGATAAAACCAAAAGACGAATGCAAAAGTGAGGAGTAAAAATCTATGAAATATGAAGGCGTTGTATATAGACCGCCCAGTGAGGCAAGCAGCCTAATTGTGCAGGTGACGATCGGTTGTGCTCACAATACCTGTACATTTTGTAATATGTATAAATCCAAAGATTTTCGCGTGAGAAGTATGGAAGAAATCATGAACGATCTGCAGGGAGCAGCTGATCATTATGGCTCTTATGTCCGCAAGGTCTTTTTGGCCGATGGCGATGCTCTGGTTATGAAGACCGAGGATCTGCTGACGATTTTACGTGCGATTAAAACACTGTTTCCTCAAGCCGGAAGAGTGGCATCCTATGGAACGGCTCAGGATATCTTGAGAAAGTCAGAAGAAGAGCTTCGGCAGCTAAGCGAAGCCGGTCTGGGCATTATCTATGTGGGCGCAGAATCGGGCGATGATGAAATCCTCAGATATATTCATAAAGGAGTTACCGCTGAAGAGGTGATAGCGGCAGGACAGAAGCTAAAACGATGTGGGATTCAGACCTCGGTCACGCTGATATCAGGACTGGGAGGACGGGGAAAGGTGGAGGAACATGCCCTTTCCTGTGCCAGACTTGTCTCTGCCATGAATCCGGATTATGCATCTTTTTTGACACTTCGCCTATACGAGGGAACACCGATGTACGACGATGTGATCGAGGGACGATTTGAACGAATCACAGCGGATGAGATCGCTGATGAGATGAAGGTATTCCTGGATCATGTAGATTCTCCGGGAACCGTCTTTAGGACAAATCATGCTTCGAATTATGTGATTTTGGCCGGTAACTTAAATGATGATATTCCTGAGATGCTGGAGACATTAAACGAGGCGAAGAAAAATCACCATTACAGAAGAATGAGAGAAACAGGGGATTTATAGAATGATTTATTTGATATTGGTGATGTGCTGCAGCGCATCTGTATCGATTGTAGTGCCACTGTTTTTATCGAACAAAAATTAAAACCCATCGACTTGGGCGGTGGTATCATGGTGGGAATACCAAACTATTTTGCCACTTGGCTTCTACTGG
>JAVWRQ010000040.1:0-21949 GCA_036634775.1 Clostridium sp. | reverse complement strand
GTTGCTCTTATTTATTGCTCTGACTGTGATACTTCACTTAAGAATTATACCATATTCGCAAGACATACATATGTCTGTTAAAAATTTAGGTAGGTGAAAACACATGACCGAACCATAGTATCATCCAGAGATGGCTTCAAAAATACCACCTATCATTTTGAAAATCTGTCAATTCCGACGTATTTGCTCCATTACCCAATTCATTTAGTGTCTTTTGTATGGAAACAACTACATAATAGCAAATGGTAAGGACATATATTTGTCTGCTTAAAATATTTTTGTCCTCTTTTGTGTTTTTTTGTCGAGTGTTATAATTCTTTCTTGTAACTATTAAACATCCCAAGCTGATGTTGCTTACATCTGTGTTATAAGCAGTTGCAATATGACATAAAAAAGAGTTATAAATGGAAATCATTTATCCTGACGATGGGTTGAGTAATCGTAATACAATTGAGTGGTGTAACGAAGAGATAGAATCTTTCATAGCAATATCCAAAGTGATAGGTGTCTTTTTACTGAAGCAGCGGTTAGAGGAGAGAGAAAAATCAAGGATTTAACGTAGTTAAAGTTTTATAAGGTTCCATTTCTGAAAATAAAGCTGGCATATTTCCTCGAAAAAGATTAGACTATTTACAAGGTAGGAATCGATTATGATGTCAGTAAAAGAGATGGGAAAACTAAAGATATTTTTTGGATATGCCCCCGGTGTAGGAAAAACAGAGGCGATGATAAAGTCGGCTTTTTTTTCGCAAAAAGAGGGCGAAGATGTGGTGATTGGCTTCCTGACATCGGAAGCACGGATGAAGTATCGTGATTTAATAAATGGATTGGAGATACGCCCACTGAAAGCGGTGAAGCAGCCGGAGGGAAGCGAAGAATTTGATTTAGATGGGGCATTACAGCGGCATCCGAAGGTGATTCTGATTGATGAACTGGCTCATACGAATAAAGCCGGCTGCCGCCATTTAAAAAGATATCAGGATGTGGAAGAACTGCTGCGTGCAGGTATCGATGTGTGCACGACACTGAATGTAGGAGAACTGGAGAGTTTTGAAGATATACCATTTTCTACGTTAGGGACGAAGGTAGTAGAGCGCGTACCGGATCATATATTTGATCGGGCAGCGGAAGTGGAGTTTGTCGATCGCATACCGGAAGATATCATATTACAGACGGAGGGATTGAATCCTCCGCCGGAAGATACAGAACTGCCGGGTAAGTTTAAAGCACTCAGAGAAATTGCTTTAAGACGTCTTGTGGAGCGACTAAATCGCATTGAGGGATTGACCGACCGTAAATCAGTACCCGGAATCAGAGAGCATATCCTGCTCTGTCTGTCCAGTGCACCGTCAAATGCCAAAGTAATTCGTACAGCGGTTCGATTGGCGGAGGTATTCAATAGTGGGATTACGGCACTTTTTGTGGATGCAGCCGATAATAAGAAAGGAAGTCAGGAACGACAGGAGCGGTTAAAAGCCAATATAAAACTGGCCGAGGATTTGGGAGCCAGAATCGCAACTGTATATGGAGATGATCTGGCATTACAGATTGCCGAATATGCCAAAGCTGCCGGTGTTTCCAAGATCGTGCTGGGAAGTACGAACACACAGAAATTTCTTTTTTTTAAGAAAAATAATATGGTAGACCGTCTGATGCAAATGGCACCGGAGATAGATATTTACGTCATTCCGGACGCACAGAAACCATATTGGCACAGCGGATTTTTAAAAAGCGGCTCGATTCATTTTTCGGTAAAGGAACTGATAAAGGTTTTTGTGATAGAAGCAGTAGCTTCTTTTGTTGGGTTGCTGTTTTACAGAGCACATCTGGGACCTGAGAATATTATAACGATCTATATTTTGGGCGTTTTATTTTCTGCGATTTGGACAGATGGATGGATTTATGGCGTTATTAATTCTATGCTGAGTGTTATTATATTTAACTTCTTGTTTACAGAACCACGGTTTACACTGTTATATTATGATGCCAGGTATGCGATTACATTTATTGTTATGCTGATTGCCAGTCTGGTTACCAGTTCTTTTACAACAAGAGTAAAGAAGCAGGCTCGAAAAGAGGCTCGAAAAGCTTATCGAACCGAAGTCCTTTTGGAAACCAGTCATAAATTAGAAAAAACAGAAGAAGTAGCCGGAATCATGAAGGCCACGGCAGAACAGTTATGTAAACTACTTGACCGTACTATCGTATTTTATCCTGCTATTTCCAATGGGAGTGTAGGATCGCCTATTATTTTTCCGGTAAATAAAGAAGAAGATATTTCACGGTATATTACAGAGGAAGAAAAATCAGTAGTGGAGTGGGTATGTAAGAATAATAAACATGCCGGAGCAACAACGAAGACATTGCCGGATACAAACTGTCTTTATTTAGCGGTAAGAGGCCAGAAAGAAGTTCTTGCTGTGGCAGGAATTGCGATGAGCCGAACCGATTTGGGACGGCATAGAGAGTTAGATTCGGATGAGAAGAATCTGATGATGGCCATGCTGGATGAGTGTGGACTTGTCTTGGAAAAACAATTGCTGAATGAGGAAAAGCGGAAAGCAGAAGTAAAGGCGGAACAGGAGATGCTAAGAGCCAATCTCTTGCGTACCATTTCCCATGACTTAAGAACACCGCTGACCAGTGTGATTGGAAATGCGGGAATTCTTATGGAGAAGTCTGCTCTGTTGGACGAGGGAATCAAACATCAGCTTTGCGTAGATATTTTTGACGATGCCACCTGGCTGGTGAACTTAGTTGAAAATCTTCTTTCTATAACCAGAATTGAAAATGGCACGATGAATTTGGAGAGTGAGGCAGAACTCATTGATGAGGTATTTCAGGAGGCATTGGCTCACTTAGATAGAAAATCATCGGAGCACACCATCAGAGTATCCTTGGAAGATGATCTTCTTATGGCAAAGATTGATGCTCGGCTGATTGTCCAGGTCGTCATCAATATTGTAAATAATGCAGTAAAATACACGCAAAAAGATTCGGTTATTGTATTATCTGCAGAGCGCAAAGGGGATATGGTGTCGGTAACCATCGCTGATGATGGCCCCGGAATTTCCGACGAAGCTAAGAGAACTCTTTTTGAGATGTTTGTGACCGCAGATAAAAAGCGGGGAGACAGTCGAAGAGGGCTGGGTCTTGGACTGGCACTTTGCAAAGCGATTATTAATGCTCATGGTGGGGAGATAACGATTTGTGACAATCAACCTCATGGGGCGGTATTTACATTTACATTACAGGTAGCGGAGGTAAACTCTTATGAATAAACCACAAATACTCGTTGTGGAAGATGACGTGGCAATCAGTAACCTGATTTCTGTCACGCTGGAGACGCAGGGATATCAGTATCATACAGCAAAAACAGGAGCTTCAGCCATTATGGATGTGACATCGTACCATCCGGATGTCATTATTCTGGATTTGGGACTTCCGGATATGGATGGCGTGGATATTATTAAAAAAGTAAGAAGCTGGACTAATACACCGATTATTGTGGTCAGTGCCAGAAGTGAAGACAAGGATAAGGTAATGGCATTGGATGCGGGCGCAGACGATTATCTGACGAAACCATTCAGTGTAGATGAATTACTGGCCAGGCTACGAGTGTCACTTCGGAGAGTTCGCTATGATAGTGAAAAGCTGGGATCGGAGGCCAGTCAATATCAAAATGGTGATCTGAAAATTGATTATGCAGCCAGTTGTGTATATTTGGAAAATGAAGAAATCCATTTGACACCGATCGAATATCGCCTGCTTTGCCTGTTGGCTAAAAATACAGGGAAAGTACTGACACATAATTATATTTTAAAGGAAATATGGGGCAATACCATTGTTTCTGATACACCGTCACTGCGTGTATTTATGGCGACTCTTCGCAAGAAGATAGAACCGGTTCCGGCAGAACCCAGATATATTCAGACGCATATTGGAATCGGATATCGTATGCTGCGTGTGCCTGAAAGCGAAAATTAGTGACTTATGTTTCTGAGTGTGGTAAAGTAATAAAAGACACAAACACTAAAAAAGCATTGGAAATCAGAGAATATGGGACAATTTATTGTATTGGATTTGGAGTGGAATCAGAGCTCACATGGCAAAGATGGCTCAATGGATCGGCTGCCTTTCGAGATCATAGAGATCGGCGCAGTGAAACTGAACGCCAGTCTTCAGATTATATCGGAATTCCACCGACTGATTAAACCCAGAGTGTATCACCAGATGCATTTTAAAATTTCAGAAGTAACTCATATGTCGATGGAAAGACTGGAGACGGAAGGAAAACGTTTCGAAGAGGTTATGGATGAGTTCCTTATATGGTGCGGCAGTGATTATCGGTTCTGCACGTGGGGAACCATGGATTTAACAGAGCTTCAGCGGAATATGGTATATTATGGTCTGGAGATACCATTTAAAAAACCGCTTTTATATTATGATTTACAGAAAATTTATAGCCTCATTAAAGGGGATAAGCAAAAGGAATCGTTGGACACCGCTGTGGTAGAGCAGGGGGTCTTGGAAGAGCGCCCATTTCACAGGGCACTGGATGATGCTTATTATACCGGCCGCGTGATGGGCAGCATGGATTTTTATAGTATGGTGGAATATGTATCGGTGGATTATTACAGACTTCCCGAATCGGAAGAAGAGGAAATCTATCTGGAATTTCCCGACTATTCCAAATTTGTCTCCAAGTGCTATGAGACAAAAGAGGATGCATTGCTGCAGAAGCAGATTACGGACGTTGTCTGCTATCAGTGCCATAGGACATTGCGCAAGAAGATTCGATGGTTTTCCCCCAATCAAAAATTCTATTTTTGCTTAGCAACTTGCCCGGAACATGGATATATGAAGGGCAAGATACGTGTGAAGAAGACCGAAGATAACTCTGTGTTTATAGTTAAGACATTAAAATTGGTGGGTGAAGAAGGCGCAGGACTGATCGCCTTTAAAAAAGAAGAATGTAAGAAAAAAAGGGGCGAGAGGAATAAGGCCAAAAAAGAAGCCAAGAAAAATAATGAAAAAAAACTCGAAGATTAATCTCTCCGAGTTTTTTTATTTTTTGGATTGGAACGTCGTTTCTGTATCATCAGATCAAAATCTGCTTCGGAAAGACCGGTTTCCTTTAATCGATCGATCCGTCTCCGGCGTCTTTGCATCCGATCACGGTGCTCTTTTCTACGATACCCGATGATATAGACCGTCGTACCGCCAATCAGCGCAGCTATGACTAAAATACCAATTAGGACTTTCCAGAAAAGGGGCGGAATGTTAAGCGAAATCTTAAAATTGGGGTGTTCTGCTTCTTCCGTCGGTGCCGGCACGGCTGTTGATTCATCGATTGTTTTGGTACCGTCTGAATTGTCTGAAACAGCAGCAATCGCAGTTGGCGTGATCTCTAACAGTGCATCGGGGAGTGGAGTATCCGATTCGGCAAGTGGGGCGGATAAGGTCAGATAGGCCTGCCCGATGGGACGATCCCCCAACTTATAACTAATGCGTGCAATCGCACCCTTTGGCGCATTCTCCGGCAGCACATAATCCAGAGTCGTGGATGTTTCAGAAAAATCAGCCGTTTTTGGCAAGATGATACAACTATCGGTATCAATATTCAAGATGGGTTTTTCCGAGGTGGGAAGTCCGGCTATCTTTAAATCATCACCAATGGAAGAATAGGTCTTGTCGTAATCGCCAATTCGGACGGATTGAAAATTTTGGAACCCAAAATCTAAAAGTTTCTTGGTATCTTCATACTGCGTGGCCTGACTGTGAAGAATAACCGTTACGAACTTCGTATCGCCTTGTTCGGCACAGATGACTAATGTGTTGAGGGCAATGGAGGTATAACCGGTTTTTCCACCGATCACGTCCGAACGATAATGAGCCGGCCAGTTTGGTTTTACCATCTTGTTGCCGGGAGAGATGCCCTGTCCCTCCGGGTTCGTCTTATTAGGAGGAAGCTCATAATAAGTGGTGGATACAATGTCGGAAAAAAGTTTGTTATTAAAAGCAGCACGTGTGATCAATGCCATATCATAGGCACTGACATAGTGATTTTCGTCATTTAGACCACTGGGGTTCGTAAAATGTGAATCCTGGCATCCCAGTTTTGCGGCTTCTGCATTCATCCGTTCGGCAAATGCCTCGGTGCTGCCATCTAAGTGTTCCGCTAATGCGTTAGCCGATTCGTTGGCAGACTTTAAAAGCAGGGCATAGATGCAGTCTTTGACTGTGGCTTGATCTCCGGTGTCATAACCGGCACTGCTGCTGTTGGATTCTACATTATAAACCGCATTCTGTGAAAATGTTACGATATCGTCCAAAGGACAATTTTCCAGAATAATTAAAGCGGTCAGGACTTTCGTAATACTGGCCGGAGAAAAGGCAGAATGAATATTCTTGCCATAAATAACAGCACCGGAATGTGCATCCATAATAATACCGGCATCCGAGTTGATAGAAATATCACTGGGCCAGTCCGTGGAGGCCAGAGCGGTGGAAGGGAAAATCCCTGTTGTAAGTAAAAAACAAAGTAAGAAGCAGAAGAATCTACGTTTCATATCATCAATCCTGTCATATTTATCATATTTAACCGATTATAATTTAAATTCGTAATACAAACGTAATCGATATTTAACAGTATATAGGATTTCCTTCGCCAAGTAAAGAAGGAAACGTCATGTAGCGTAACTAATTTGTCTTATTTGTTTTTATAATACCGATGAATAAGGGCACAAATGATAAAAAGTACAGCCGTCATCAATGCAAATACAAGACTGATTCGAGCCGCAATATCCATAAAGAATGGTTCGGGTACGATATTGATCAGCAAATCGGTGGATGGATCCAGGAGCCACAGGTCATTGTCAAAGAATATCTTGTGGAAAAGTATAAAGTATTTGGAAAAGTCTGTGGATATAATGGCCACCAGTATCGCTGCGATGGAGAGAAAGAGTCCGGTACCGATGCAGAGCATCTGAGGGAGTACCTTCTTTACCGGTGCACGCAGAAATAGCAACAGCACAACGCAGAGAACTGCGATAACTGCGCAGGCACGGCGCAATGCGATTGCGGCCAGAAAGAGACCTTTTACATCTTCCATGTGTGCGATTTCTCTGGCATTAAAAAATTCCCGTTGTACACCGCCGACCACAGTAGGCACATGAAGGTCGTCCCGGTCGCCCCGTAAGAACAGCATCATCTCATCTGTGACATTCAACAAGTCGTCCATTTCCATATTCACGTCAGCGGTTACATTGTATTTTGTATACTCTTTTTCAAAGTATCCTGGGGTTCGATAGGCAACGACTTCTACCGAAGTAAAGAGAAAAATGATCATAAGACAAAAAGCACATAGAATGCCTAAACTGCGATGAATCCATTTCATGGGAAATTCCTCCATATTATTATTTTGCACTCATTGAGTATATTTAGTATACATCAAACCGGAAATTCGTGAAAGATTTTTTTGATGTACTTGTCAAATGACCATATTTACCTGTATACTAAACCCATATGTGCAGGAGGAAACAGAATGATTAAAGTGGTTATTTTTGATATGGATGGTGTGATTATAGATAGTGAGATGGAATATCTTAAGTATATTTATGAGTTTGCCAAAACAAAGAAAGCGGATCTTAACATAGAAGAATTATATAAAATCGTGGGTACAACGAATAAGGACTGTTGGACGGTGGTAGCGGAAGCGGTCGGAACAGGGGAGAGCTGGGAGGAACTGCAGGATCAGTACCATGACAGATGGTATGAGGTGTTTGATCTGGTGGATTACAGAGCAATCTTTCGCCCGGAGATATTGAGCGTGATGGATCTGCTGAAAGAAAAGGGATATCGTCTGGCGGTGGCGTCTTCTACAAATTTAGAACAAGTGAAGAAGATTCTAAGGATGAATCAGGTACTCGATCGAGTGGAGCTGATCGTCAGCGGTGGGATGTTTAAGCGGAGCAAGCCGGATCCGGAGATCTATTTCTATACAGCAAAAGAACTGGGGGTAAAACCGGAAGAGTGTCTTGTCATAGAAGATTCTACGGTAGGGATTACCGCCGGATATCATGCGGGTATGCATGTTGCAGCACTAATCGATGAGCGATTCTGTTTTGACAGGAGTCTGGCAGAGTTCGAACTCCGGAAGCTGGAAGATATTCCGGAGCTGGCTGAACACATTAATAGAATATAGACATAGGATTTTTAATTGTAGATTTTCCGCCCACCGGCATCGGGAATATTCAGTTCCCGGCGGTACTTGGCCACGGTGCGGCGGGATATACTGATGTCCTGCTTTTCTAGTTCTTCACCAAGGATGCGGTCGCTGTAGGGCTTTTGCTTATTTTCCTGCTTTATGATATCTTCCAGAGCCTGTTTAATGCGCGTGACCGACATGTCTTCCTTGTCGGCAGAGGCAGAGATACCTTTGGAGAAAAAATAGTTCATGGGGTAGACGCCCCAACTGCACTGGAGGTACTTGCCGCGTACAGAGCGGCTGACCGTAGATTCATGAATATCAAGAGACTGTGCTACATCACACAAACGCAGTGGGTTCAGATGCCGGTCACCATTGATAAAGAAATCCTCTTGAAAGTGCAGAATCGACTTTGTGACGCTCATCAGGGTGCTGCTACGCTTGGAGATGCAGTCGCGTACCCATTCAGCCTGTCGAATCTTATCCTGGAGGTAGGCGGCGGTCTCAGGGTCGTTCTGCTCCTTCGAAAGCTGCTTGTAATATCCATTTACCTGGACGTCCGGGTATAGATATTCATTTAATAAAATCTCAAAATGGTCCTTGAACTTTACCAGCGTTACATCGGGAACGATGTAACTTAGCTGCTCTCTGGAGCAAAAAACGCTGCCGGGTTTGGGACTTAATTTTTTTATGAGCTGACAGCAGTGAGAGACTTCATCCACTGAAATCTTTAACTGCTTTGCAATGGCGGGAAGTTGATTTTTGGCCACTAAATCCAGACAGTCATTTAGAATCGTCTCCAGAACCGGTGTCATAATGCCATAGCGTTTGGCCTGAAGAGACAGACATTCAGATAAATTACGGGCACAGACACCCGCAGGATCCAGACCCTGCAGAATCTGCCGAAGACGATGAACCTGTTCATTTGTAATATGAAAATGTTTTGCTATCTCACTTAAATCTTCGGTCAGATAGCCTCGCGAATCTAAACTCTCTAATATATATTCTAAAACAACACATTCTTTTTTAGTAAAATCAGAAGAAATCACTTGGGACCATAGATAATCCCTCAACGTTTCCCCTTCACTAATTGAGAAGTTCCAGTCATTGCTGTTTTTCTCTTCGTCAGTCGTTTCTTTTTGATAATAGGTAGAACGATTTTGATCATCCAAAGAATTCAACCATTCGTATTTACGCAGTTTTTCTGCAGCGGTATCATTCATAGGAGGCGTAATTTCTGCAATATCGATGACCGGATTTTCAAGTGCCAGGTTCTCTACGTATTCTTCCAGCTCCTGTGCACTCATTTGCAGAATCTGCGCAGACTGAATCATACGTTGTGACAGCGCTTGTTTTTGTTCCAGGCTCATTTGGATATTCATCGGATTGTCCCCTTTCCCTTTCTCTTTTCATTGGTTCTTTTAATGACTTTTAGGCGAGTGAATTCTTCTCTGTCTTTTTCTTCTAATGAATTGGTAATATCATGTACCAACCCGTTATAGGTGGGAATGGTGATGTTCTTAAGCGCATTGGCCCGCTTCTGTGTTTTCTTGATATTGGCCGCCAGACGATAAGCGGAGTTCTCTACCATCGACAAATTAATCGTCAATTCTTTGACCCTCTCGAAAGCAGCTCGTGCCTGATCCAGTGATTCTCTTGTGCTGTAAAAGGCATAAGAAGGTGTCTTAACAGGCAATTTGGTAAATCGTACCAAGGGGATTTCTGTTCCCATGATACTGCGGGCTTTGATTTCGATGGAGTTTTCAATCGGTACAGATTCCCCTATCTCCTGTACATAGTTAATGCCCAGTTCGATATTTGCTTTTTGAAGTGCCTTATAAGCTGCCTGAAACGTGGTATCAATCTCCGATTGAATGTCCTTGGCCTGATCGATGAGATCCATTAATTCCCGAATCAGAATATTTCGCTTTTTATCCATTAAATCATAACCCTGGCTGGCCAGAGCCAGAGAGCTCTTAGCTAATATGAGATTGCCCTTGGTGGGAAATGTATTAGGATTCACGAACCGCCGCCTCCTTATAGTACTGATCTAAGACTTTCGTATCGATTCGATCCAATTCGCTTCTGGGCATCATACCTAAAAGTTGCCATCCAATATCCAGTGTTTGTATAATGCTGCGATTCTCATGAGGATCCTGCCCGATAAACTGTTGTTCAAACGCTTTGCCAAATTCCAGATACTGTTTATCAATGGGAGAAAGTTCATCTTCACCGATAACAGAAGCCAGTGCTCTGGCGTCACCTACCTTAGCATAACAGGAAAACAGCTGGTTGGCTACATCTTGATGGTCGGTTCTTGTAAATCCTTCACCGATTCCGTCTTTCATCAGACGGGACAGGGAGGGAAGGACACTAATTGGGGGATAGATCGACTGCCCCTGAAGATTTCGATCCAAAACAATCTGTCCTTCTGTAATATATCCCGTCAGATCCGGTATGGGGTGGGTGATATCGTCGTTTGGCATGGTCAGGATAGGAATCTGGGTCACTGAGCCATTTACACCGGCTACGATGCCGGCGCGCTCATAAATCGCAGCCAATTCGCTGTATAGATACCCCGGGTAACCTTTACGGGAAGGAATCTCGCCCTTGGAGGAGGAAACTTCACGCATTGCTTCTGCAAAGGAAGTCATATCGGTTAAAATGACTAAAATATGCATGTTTTTTTCGAAAGCCAGATATTCTGCGGCCGTTAAAGCAATCTTTGGTGTAATTAACCGTTCAATGACCGGATCATTTGCAAGATTGACAAACATGACAACATGGTCGGAAACACCGCTTTCTTCAAATGTGCGTCGAAAGAAATCAGCCACATCGTATTTTACGCCCATCGCTGCAAAAACGATAGCGAACTTTTCATTGGAATGGTCACCCAGTGACGCCTGTTGGACGATCTGAGCCGCCAACTGATCGTGGGGAAGTCCATTGCCGGAGAAAATCGGCAGTTTCTGTCCCCGAATCAGCGTGGTAAGGCCGTCGATGGCGGAAATACCGGTGCGGATATAGTTACGCGGATATTCTCTAGCCACCGGATTGAGTGGTTTTCCATTGACATCCAGTTTGATATCATCGGGAATCGGTCCAAGGCCATCGATTGGCTGGCCGATTCCATTAAAGGTACGTCCCAACATCTCTTCGGAAACTGCAATTTCCATGGGGTGACCGGTCAGTCTTGTGTGGGTGCTCTTCAGTGCCATATTTTCAGTGCCTTCAAATACCTGAATGATGGCTTTGCCCTCGTAAATTTCTACGATTTTACCCAGTCTTTTTTCTTTCCTGCCAATGGACATCTCCACGATTTCATCGTAGGCGGCACCTTCTACACCATCCAGCACAGCAAGGGGGCCGTTTAATGAACTGAGTCCTAAATATTCAATTGCCATTATTAAACCTCCTTAAGCATTGCGCTCTACCACATCATCATAGAATTTGTCGATTGCCTTTTTATAGTCATCGAACAGATCCAGACGGTTATTAGGTACGTCATATTTGATGGATATAATCTTTTCAAAGATTGAATCCTGCTTGAGAACCGACATGGGCATGCCCATCCCAATCAGAGCACGGCAACGCTTATTCAAATAGAGTATAATATCCATCATCTTAAATTGTTTTTGCATCGGAACGCAGGTATCTTCCGCGTGGAAGGCATTCTGCTGCAAGAATCCCAGTCGAATGACTTTGGCGATTTCCAGGACCAGTTTCTGGTCATCCGGAAGAACATCGCTTCCAATCAGCTTTACGATTTCCATCAGGCTGTTTTCACGAGTTAGAATGTAAACAAGCTGGTTCCGATAATCTACGAACCGCTTATCGACATTTTCGGTGTACCAGGGCATCAGATCGGATAAGTATTCCGAATAGCTGGTCAGCCACTGAATCGCCGGGAAATGTCTGGCATAGGCTAAGTTCTTATCCAGTCCCCAGAAGCAGCGGACAAACCGCTTGGTATTCTGTGTGACCGGTTCGGAGAAGTCACCTCCCTGCGGCGATACGGCTCCGATAATGGATACAGAGCCTTCGGTTCCATTGAGATTCTGCATCATGCCGGCACGCTCGTAGAATGCGGATAGGCGGGATGCCAGATAGGCCGGGAAACCTTCCTCGGCAGGCATCTCTTCCAGACGTCCTGAGAGCTCTCTTAAGGCTTCTGCCCACCTGGATGTGGAATCGGCCATAATTGCCACATGGTAGCCCATATCGCGGTAATATTCGGCTAGGGTGAGACCGGAGTACAGACTGGCTTCACGGGCTGCTACGGGCATATTAGAAGTATTGGCGATCAGTGTGGTGCGGTCCATCAGTGGGTTGCCGGATTTGGGATCCACCAGGTGGGTGAATTCTTCCAGAACCTGTGTCATCTCGTTCCCACGTTCTCCACATCCAATATAGATGATAATGTCGGCATCGGACCACTTGGCAATCTGATGCTGCGTCATCGTCTTACCGGTTCCAAAACCACCGGGAATACAGGCAGTACCGCCCTTTGCCAGTGGAAACAGAGTATCCAGAATACGCTGTCCTGTGATCAATGGTTTTGAAGCCGGGTAGCGCTTGCTTACCGGACGCGGAATGCGGATGGGCCATCTCTGTGTCATCGACAGTTTGACTTCCGATCCATCCGCTAATCGGAGAGTAATCAAAGTATCCTGTATTGTGTATTTTCCATCGGGTACGGTATCGATAACGCAACCTTCCATGTTGGGAGGAATCATGCATTTGTGAACGATGGCCGGAGTTTCCGGAACTTCGGCTATGATCGCGCCCGGGTATAATGTATCGCCTTTTTTAACAGTAATGTGGGTATCCCACAGCTTCTTTGTATCCAGGGATTCCACGCTGATTCCGCGGCTGATATAAGCACCGCTTGTTTTCTTGATTTCGGAAAGCGGACGTTCAATTCCGTCGAAGATGTTGTCCAGAATTCCCGGAGCTAGGGTGACGGAAACCGGCGTGCCACTGCCTTTGACTGTTTCGCCCGGTTTCATCCCGGAAGTCTCTTCATAAACTTCAATTGTGGTCTTCTCATCGGTAAGGCCGATGACTTCACCGACTAAGTTTTGATCGCCCACGTAGACCAGCTCATTCATTCTGAAGCCGGAATCGCCTTTCAGATAGACGATGGGTCCGTTAATACCATAAATAATGCCTGTACCTGTCATCTTATCTGCCTCCTAATCGAAACTGGAATTTTTCATCCGCTTCATCTAGCTTTGTTTTAAAAGAATGGTCAATCAGGATATTCTTGGATGGAATCTCTGCCTGAATGCCGCCTAAAAAGGAATGCTCGGCAAGTACCAGCTCAGCACCGGTATGCAGTGCAATCCGGTTCATCTTATCGGCATCGGATGGGTCTAAATAGATCGTGACCGGTGATCCATCGGCAAATCTCAAAACTTTTTTAACTAATATTTCCAAAAATGGTGAATAATCTTTGGATTCCATAAAAAGTGCCAATTTATTGCGAAGCTCACTAAAAAGCATTTCTTTTAGCTCTTCCTGTTTTTTGCTGTATGTTCGCTTGATACTAATTTGCTCAATTGATAATTGTTTATTGATATCACGTTCGATTTTTTCTGATTCTGCCGCTACCTGCATATCGGCTTGCCGTCTGGAATCGGTCTTGTGCTCTTCCAGAATGAGCCGGAGGGATTCTGTATAGTCATTTAACATCTTATCGCTGCGTTCTCTGGCGTCCTGAAAACAGAGTGATTGAAAATGCTGCAGTTTTTCTTCAATGGTCAAAACAGTTCACCTACTTTCATATTCTATCGTTTCCTACAGCTTAAGTCCGATTGCATCGTTCACATATGCGGTGATAAAGTCCGGCTTGCGGCCGGTACCGTGTCGATCCGGAATTTCCACAAAAAGAGGAAAATTATGTTCCAGTTTGACACTGTTTATGAGATCCGGATAATCTCTGCCGAATTTTTCGGTCAGAAGGATGATCCCGATCTCTTTATCGGCCAGAGCTTTATCGAGGGCCGCTTTTATTTCTGATTTTTCATGGACAACGACACCTTCTACGCCGGCTAAACGCATGCCGGTCAGGGTATCGATGTTGTCACTTATAAGGTACATCTTCATATTAAAGTTTACCTAAGATCATAAATGAAATGATAAGTCCATAGAGGCAGACACCTTCGGCAAGGCCGGCGAAGATGAGGGATTTACCAAATATGGAAGAGTCTTCACTGATTGCACCAAGGGCAGCAGAAGCAGCAGCCGATACAGCGATTCCACCGCCGATACCGGACAGTCCGGTGGAAAGTGCAGCAGCCAGATAACCCAGACCTGCGGCAGAGACCCCTGTGGTTTCGGCAGCGGTTTCGGCTGCATATGCATTACCGCTAAAGGCCAGTACACTGGAAGTGATGAGGATTCCAAAGAATAGCAGGGTGTTGACACCCAGAGCAACCTTATATCTTCCTCTTGTTTTTTCACCTGCGGCAAAAGCTCCAAATGGAACCACGATACTTAAAACCAATGCAACACATAATAATATTTTAACAGTTAATGACATAATCATAATCCTCCTTTTTATTGTTTGCCATAAGGCTTAAATTCTCTTCCGCTGCCTTTGTAGAAGCGGCTAAATATCTCATAATATTCCAATCTCAATACCTGAATGCCAACAATCAGACCTTCCATGGCACAGACAAATAGATTTCCAATGATAACTACGGCCCAGTTGGGACTGCCTCCGGCTTCAGCACCGGCCAGCATCAACACAACTTCCATCATCGCGGCATGGCTGACTGCAAAAGCACCCACACGAACAAATGATAATGTATTGGAAAAATAGCTGAGCAAAAGCTCAAACATTTCAAAGAATCCCTGAACCACGAACATGACCTTGGAATCCGGTAAAATATGAGCCTCATGTGTCACCAGAGCAGTCAGTGGCTCTTTCAGAAAAATGAGGAGCAGCGGAATACCAAACATAATAATCAATATTGTTGCTGCCGGTAATGTTTTTCCTGTCATGAACAGCACAACGGTAACCAGGATGCTGCCGTAGAAGACGAGACCGGCCAGACCATTGGTATCGAACCAGGCTTTTTCCGGATCGTGCTGTCGGATCGAATTTGTAATATTAAGTATCATGGTTAGAACAATCAGTCCCATACCTAAGGCAATGGCCACAACAAAGACGGTGTTGAGCTTTCCGATAAATGGCAGATTCGTCATAGCGGCCGCCGGCCGCAGCCACAGTGGCTCGATGATATCCTCAAAGCCAAACAAACTGCCGAACAGAAAACCAAATATGGTAGAAAAAAATCCACAACAGGAGACAATTGCGGCCAGATCCATCTTTTTCGCTTTATAAAGAAGCAGGCCGCCAAGTAATAGTGTGATTCCCTGCCCTGCATCACCGAACATAAACCCAAATAGAAAGGCATAGGTAAGTCCGATTAAAATGGTCGGATCAAATTCATTATAGGCGGGTACGCCATACATCTTAATAAACATCTCGAATGGTCTGAACAGTCCTGGATTCTTGAGCTTTGTTGGGGGGCTGTTCAGCACGTTGTTATGGTCATCTTCTACGAAGCAAAATGTCTTTTCATCTGTCTGCAATTCCTTTTGAAATGCCTCTGCATCGTTTTCGGTCATCCAACCACAAAGAATATAGAACGTATTGGTATCGTGGTTCGTACAGGCGGCCAGCTTTCTTACATTGAAGTTTGTATTGTAAGAATTCAGTTTTGCATAGGAACTCAAAATGGCTTTTTGATTGGCATTCAAAATATCGGCACTGGCGCGATCTGCCTGTTCTAATTGCTCCTTAAGTTTCACAATCTGCTGCTCTAAGACGGCAATGGCTTCACCGGGTGTACCGTTATATTCATCGGGGAGAATATAGCGTTCAAAATGCATGGAGGAGTAAATGGCATCAATGCGTTTTGAAATAACGGCCGGTACAAAGTAAACGACAGAAATATAATTCTCATCTTCATGACATTTATAAAGAATCGTATCCAGAGAACTGTATACAATGGTTTCGAATTTGGCATAATATTCTTTTGGAATACGTCCAAAACGGAAACGGATGTGTTGAAAATGAAGAATAGAACCAACATCGTAGTCTAATTCTTTAAATGGCAGAATCTTATTATAAGAGGTCTGCATCGTTTGCAGTGCTGCCAGCAGCTTATCCCGTTCCTCGGAGAATCCCGATAATTGTTGGTCTACCTCGGTAATCGTCTTGGATGCGTCTTCAATAGAGATCATATCTGAATTTTCCGGAGTTTGTTTTTCAAAGTTAGCGGCTAAACGACCGGCTTTTAAAAACAAATCTTTATAGGGATTGATTTCAATATAGGGACGCAGATCTTTAACGGTTTTAAGTTCTGACAAAGCATTCTCAATCTGTATCTCATACTTACAGAGATACCGGTTGACGACCCGGTCAATATCTTCTTTGGGGCCGGTAATGCTTAAAAATTTCATTTTTTCAATCACAGCGATTATACCCCCTTGCTAATGCTGTTCAATGTAAGTGATGATTTCGCTGACATTGGTATTATATCGTATGCATTCAATAATCGTAATTATTTTTTTGATTTCCCTTTCTTTAAAATAAAGATAAGAGTATAAAATGGCCATTGAATAAGGATTTTTTTTGCTTACGGCTTGGTATAGATGATTTAATACAAAACGATATAGAATTTCCAAATCCGGTTTTTCAGAAAGTCCCGATGCAGTCAAACGACTGCCGTACCAGGTTTGAGAAAGCTCTGCAAAAAAATCATCCATCGTTTCGGCTTTTATAAGTTTATTGAGTTGCTCACTCTGAAGCTTATAATGCAGTGGAATGAGAAGGTCTTGAATCGATTCCGGTGTAAGCGTATAGTAGCGTTTGATTCTATAAATCCACTGAAGATTCAGGAGATCTAGTTTTGTTCCATAACACTGCAGAATTGCATCCTGCTGAGACTTTGGCAGTGTTTTTTTAATAAGCTGCCATGTTCGGCTGAAATAAAAAAGATCCAAAGCCATCTCGTAGTTAAACGGATCGGTATTTCCTGAATCTTTTAATGCAATCAGGGAGCTATAGTAATCGGTACCAATCAGATTATCTATAAATTCATCTAGATTTTCAGAGGCAGATACCTGCACTAAATTCAAATGAGAATGTTTATTAAAAAAGTCTTCATACCGTGCCAGACCCAGTGAGACCGGTTGGTGAGCCACTGCATTGCGAAGGCAGTTTTTCAATATATCTGTTTCAAAATGAAAAAAATAGAAATCCAAAAATTTGCGCTGGTTTAAGTTGGCGAACTGATAGAGTTTTGTATAATCCCGATACAGCGAATCGGTTAAAAGCCGTTCAATGGTTCCCCGATGCAAAGAATCATCTTCCAGATTTAAAAATACATCCCGGTATGTCGGTATCGCTTTTAAGAAAGCGACCGCGTCGGGAACATGCTCCAGCGTGGCCATGGTCTTATACTGCTCGTCGGTAATCAGTTTTCCTTCCATCGCTTTTATTTTAGTAGTGATTCCACTGTAAGATAGAAGTCCTTTCATAAAATCACACCCCTGTCATTTCATCAAATAGCCGTTCGATGTAAACGGTTCGGTTACTTTCATAATGTTTTGTCAGATTCATGAGAACTTCATCGGCCAGATTTTTCTGCTTTGCCAGTTTTTCCTGCATGTCTTGTTCCATCTGATGTTTTAGATCATCGATGCGTTTGCTTGTTTCAGCTTCAAGTTCCTTGTCAAAGGCTGTCGTTTCGTCTTGAATTCGCGCAAAAATATCAGACTTTTTGGTATTTGCATCGTCCATTATTTTAACAGAATCATTTTCTATTTCTGAAATACTTTTAATGATTCGATCCATACGATTCCTCCTTATTAAGTGTTTATGGTATTTTATTATACTCTTGTTTAAAAAAAAAACCATAGTAGAATCAACTGATTCTGCTATGGTTTTGTAAATGTTATTCGACCAATTATCTATTTATCTATTGAACCGGTTGAACAAATTCTTTGGAAACGTATGCATCCTGACCTTTGTACTTGATGATGCACCATTTCTCATCATAATCACTTACGTATTCTACTTCGGTACCCGGATTCAGCACACCGATACGTGTGGTATCGGTAGATGGTACAGAACGTACATTAACCGTATCAATCGTCTTATACATAACGGCAGCAACGGTAGCGTCTGTGCTGCTTTCCTCTGTGGATGACGCTGAATCAGTCATGGCCTCTGTTGTAACGGGCGCGGTAGTTTCCTTGACTGCGTTTTTGCCTGGGCGGATCATCTTGATAATAAAAATTAAAACAACAATGATCGCAATCAGCAACAGTGGTTTTAACAGGCTTCCGGGATCAATCGAAAGACCGGATGATCTGGCTTTGCGCCGCCGGCTGCTGGAATGTCTGGTAGTCTGGCGATGTATGGAGGCTTCTGACGGGCGAGATTTCACAGCAGTAGACTGTAGTGTATGCCTTTTTTTATCACCATAGTCATTCGCAAAGGTATATACTTCCTGCGAAAGCAAGTGATAAGCCTGGTTTGCATTATATGCACTGTTGTCTTCTTCGTGAATCGCTTTGTTCCCAATGGTACGGATCTTATGGTAGTGTTCGCAAGTGTTCTTACTGATGGCCTCGCTCTCATAAAGATCATCTATCATATCAATCAGACCACTCTCCACAGTGCCTGATTTCTCACATAAGCATTTAACCATGTATTCCAGGGTCTGACGCGCTTTTATCATAGATGTGTTGTACTGCTTCTGGCCGATGAGTCGTTCGGTCTCTTTAACACCATCTTGAATTCGTTCCCAACTATTTGTGATTGGATTTTCTGAATTAGTCATAGAGTTTCTCCTTTTTGCTGAAAATACGGTTTATTGATTATTATCATTATAATATACCCAGACATTTTATGCACCTATATTTTGAAAGAATTTCACGAAATTAGGAAAAATTTAATATATATGGTCGAAGGAAGATACATTATGGAGAAATTAAGGTTTAACTTGCATAAGAACAGGTGAAATGGTAATATAAAAGAATAAAAATCAAGAAAAAGAAAAACATTTGGGAGGAACATTTATGAGATTACGCCATATACCCGGTGCCGAGGAGATGATTGCAGACAGTCCTCATGTAGTACAGAAGCCGGAAGAACAAAAAGGCGGATGGAATCGTATCTTTGGAAACAACAATCCCATTTGTATTGAAGTGGGTATGGGAAAAGGCAAATTCATTATGGAACTGGCACTTGAGAATCCGGCGATTAATTATATCGGGATTGAACGGTATCCGACGGTTCTGTTAAAGGGTGTTCAGAGATGGATGGAGACAGAACTCCCTAATGTTTACTTTATGTGTATTGATGCAAAGCAATTGGAAGAGATATTTGCACCGGAAGAGGTGGATAAGATCTATCTGAATTTTTCCGATCCATGGCCAAAGGATCGACATGCTAAGAGACGGCTTACTTCGCCCCAGTTCATGAGAATCTATGACAAGGTACTTTTGAAAAATGGGTCGGTGGAATTTAAGACCGACAACCGAGAACTTTTTGATTATTCGCTGTTATCAATCCCAGAGGCCGGATGGAAGATTGTCGATTACACGTTTGATCTGCATCACAGTGACATGGTTACGGGCAATGTGATGACAGAATATGAAGAAAAGTTTTCTTCAGAGGGAAAACCCATTTGTAAACTGACGGCAGTCAGATAGAGTGAGTTGTAAAAATCTGCATATACTGATAGGGAGAATAGGCAGAACCGGGTAGGAGCATGAACCTGAAAACAAAAATTACCAAGGAGTTATCCAAAGCAACCAGTGATAAGGCAGAACTTAACAAAACGGTTCTTAAGTGGAAACGGTATTTTGACGAGGCAGGTGCAGCAATAGAATCAGATAAGAAAAAAAAGAAAAAAAAGTAGGAGGAACTATAACATGGGAAAAAAATTTACAAGTGAGAATTTTGAAGCGGAAGTTTTAAAATCAGAAGTACCCGTAATGGTGGATTTTTATGCGGATTGGTGTGGTCCCTGCAAGATGATGGGTCCGATCGTAGAAGAACTGGCTACCGAATTTGAAGGAAAAGTCAAGATCGGAAAACTTAACGTAGATGAGAGCAGTGATATCGCTATGAACTATGGTGTAATGTCGATTCCTACCCTGATTATCTTTAAAGGAGGACAGGTCATTCGCAAGGAAGTGGGAATGCAGACAAAAAAACTCTTAATCAGTGATTTGAATCAGGTACTGTAACCTTACAAAAACATGAAATAAGGCAGAAAAGAACGGAAAAAACTAAGAAAGTTCAAGAAAGAATAGAAAAAGTGTAAATATTATAAAAAAAGGTTGACTTTTTTTTGAGCTTGATATAAAATTATCCATGCGTCATCAAGTTGGACGCATGAATAAGCGCTTTTAGCTCAGTTGGTAGAGCAGTAGACTCTTAATCTATTTGTCCGGGGTTCGAGCCCCCGAAGGCGCACTAAAGGCACTGTTTTTGTAGACTGAGAGCTACGGGGACGGTGTTTTTTTATTTTCTACAGGTGAGTAAGAACCCTTATTCTATATGACTTTATAGACGTTATCCAAGTGCGAAATACTGTTCTCAGAAGCGATGATTTCATGGGCAAAATGCTCATACTTTTTAGTCGTTTCTATGCTCTCATGACCCATTAAAATGCTCAAATCGTAGACATCACTTTTGCCCGTTTCACGAACATGGTCGATACAATAATTGGTTGCAAAATTGTGCCGCAGTTTATGCGATGAAAATTTAAAAGGAAGCTTTCTTTCAAGATGATAGACAAATAATCGAACCGCATTGCCGGATAAAAAGCTACCATGGCGGTCGACAAAGACATAATCGGAATCTTTAAACGGGCACATATTCAGATAATCATTCATAAGTTGTAATGACATTCTACCAAGAGGAACCATTCGGTCTTTTGAGCCCTTGCCAGTTACTTTCATGATATAACGCTCAATATCGACATCAACCGAACGAAGTCCGCAGACCTCACACTGGCGCAAGCCAGAATCAAGCATAAGCGCAAGAATCGCTTTATTCCTTGCAGTCATCCAAGGAATGGAAGTACGCACAAGAGAGAAGATATAACGAACCTCTGAATCAGAATAAATATGCACATTCTTTTTAGGAGACTTCGGAACTTTGATTTTTATCGGGTCGAAAGAAAGTTCATACTCGATATAGACCCAACGAAGAAAGATTCTAACATTACGCACATAAGAGGATGTAGTAGCCCTTGAAATAGGGGCTTTATATAGTTTGAGTATATAATTGGTAACCAATGGATAAGAAACCTCGGAAAGGGGCAAGTCAGAGCCTATATCACGTAGAAAGAGGGAAAGAGTAGCCCTGTAATTTTTAACACTGCCATAAGCAAGACCTGCCAGTTCTTTTTGAAACAGAAATTCTTCTAACGCTTCTTGGATTGTCATAAAATTCCCCCCAGTGCATCATTAATTAAATTCACTATCAAAGTGATATAGTTGCATTACATCATCAAGACTCTTTATCCTAAAAACAAAAGAACCGCCATGTTACGCATGTGATAAAATATCACCTAGGCTTGGCGGTATCGATTAACTATATGGTACTTTAAGTTCTGCCAAAGGTCAATACATTTCAGGTTACAATATAGCAATTCTGGTGCAGTTGACATTGAATAGTACCTACTTTATACTATCGTTATACAG
>JAVWRQ010000039.1:15966-22363 GCA_036634775.1 Clostridium sp. | reverse complement strand
AAGCTCGTGAAGTACCTCGCTAAGTGTTCATAGTATATCATATATTTTTTTAAATGACTAGTGTTTTAAAGAATTTCGGCGGAAGCCTTTGTGCTTCGTCTGGTCTTTGGAACTACTTTTTTAATGGTGAATGTAAGTTCTTCACCGACTTTTTCCACGATTATTTCATCGCCGGTCTTAACTTTTCCTTCCAGAACTTCTTCGGAAAGTTTGTCTTCAATCTGGTTCTGGATGGTGCGTCTTAGAGGGCGAGCGCCGTATTTCTCATCGTAGCCTTTTACGGATAAGAATTCTTTAGCGCTTTCTTCTACCGTCAGGGTCATACCTAACTGCGTTTTTGTCCTCTTGATAATCGTTGACATCATGATGCCGGTAATTTCTTTAATATTTTCTTTGGTCAATGGATGGAATACGATGATTTCATCAATGCGGTTGATAAATTCGGGTTTGAATAAGCGTTTTACTTCTTCCATAACCTTTTCTTTCATTATCTTATAATCGGCACCGGAATCGGTCTGTGAAGAGAATCCCAGGTGTTTCGGTGAAATAATACTCTCTGCTCCCGCATTGGACGTCATAATCAAGATCGTATTTTTGAAATCGATCTTTCTTCCCTGCGCATCGGTGATATGACCATCATCTAAAATCTGCAGCAGAATATTAAATACATCCGGATGGGCTTTTTCAATTTCATCAAATAAAATAACAGAATACGGATTGCGCCGCACTTTTTCACTGAGCTGTCCGCCTTCTTCATATCCAACGTATCCGGGTGGAGAACCAATCATCTTAGATACACTGTGTTTTTCCATATATTCCGACATATCTACACGAATCAGAGCATTCTCCGTACCGAACATCGCTTCTGAAAGAGCTTTTGAAAGTTCTGTTTTGCCTACTCCGGTCGGTCCTAAGAATAAGAAAGAACCAATCGGGCGTTTGGGATCTTTTAACCCCACACGACCTCTTCTAATGGCTTTAGAAACAGCCGTTACCGCCTCTTCCTGACCCACGACCCGCTCGTGGAGAATGGATTCCAGTTTTAACAGTCGTTCGGATTCTTCTTCTGCCAGCTTACGCACCGGAATCTTCGTCCAATCCGATACAATGTCTGCAATCTCATTTTCTCCGACTACCAGTTTCTTGGATTCCTTTTCAAGTCTCCAGCTCTCTCGGATTTTTTCGATTTTCTGCTGTTTTTTTATCTGTTTTTTCTTAATTTCTCCGGCTTTTTCATATGTCTCCGCCTTGATGGCCTCTTCTTTTTGTTCATTTAAAATCTTAATTTCAGTTTCCAGTTTCTTGATTTCTTCCGGTTCTGTATAAACCGTCAAACGAATCTTAGAGGATGCTTCATCAATCAGATCAATGGCCTTATCCGGTAAAAAACGATCATTGATATAGCGTGCTGATAGTTTTACCGCGTCTTCCAGCGCCTCATCTGTAATCGTCACTCTATGGTGATCCTCATACCGGCTCCTCAGTCCACGAAGAATCTCTACGGATTCTTCTTCGGTTGGTTCTTCTACCATGACCGGTTGAAAACGTCGTTCTAACGCCGCGTCTTTTTCGATATATTTTCGATATTCATCAATCGTCGTTGCTCCGATCAATTGAATCTCGCCTCTGGCTAAAGATGGTTTCAGGATATTGGAGGCATCAATCGCTCCTTCGGCACC
Source organism: Clostridium sp. (assembly GCA_036634775.1). Classification (GTDB taxonomy): domain Bacteria; phylum Bacillota; class Clostridia; order Lachnospirales; family Lachnospiraceae; genus Otoolea. The sequence goes on along the minus strand of JAVWRQ010000039.1, from coordinate 20,684 downwards.
ACCGGCTCCGATAATCGTATGGATTTCATCAATAAAGAGCAAAATATCGCCATCTTCTTTTACTTCCGAAAGAACTTTTTTTATTCGCTCTTCAAATTCACCGCGATATTTGGATCCGGCTACCATACCGGACAAATCCAGACTGACCACGCGTTTATTAGCAATCGTCTCCGGTACATCGCCGCTGATGATCATCTGTGCCAGACCTTCAACTACGGCTGTCTTACCCACGCCCGGCTCGCCGATCAGACAGGGATTATTCTTTGTTCTGCGGCTCAGAATCTGGATCACACGTTTCATCTCCGTCTCTCTACCAATGACCGGATCCATCTTGCCCTCTTTGGCCAGTTCCGTCAAATCACGGCTAAAACTATCCAGGCTGGGGGTGCTCCCTTTTTCTTTTCGAATGCGATTCATCATCTCTTCCTTACCGGTCGGTGCATCATCGCCCATCGCAGCCAGTAAATCCACATACATTTTCTGAACATTGACATTCATCGTATTTAAAAGTCGGGATGCCGTACACTTCCCCTGTTTAATCATGGCAATTAAAATATGCTCAGTTCCAATTAAAGGTGCCTTAAAAAAGACTGCCTCATCGTAACTGGCCTGCAGTACCTCTTGCGTTCCGGGCGTATATTCTGCCGCTCCTACCACTTTTGTAGACACAGAAGGAGAAACTAATCGTTCCATAAGGTTCAGTACTTTCTCTTCTGTCACATCATAGCGCTCCAGTATCATGGCCGCTACACCGGTTCCCTCTTTAATCAGTCCCAGTAACAGATGCTCGGTTCCAACATAGCCATGGGACAGTTCCTCTGATGTCTCAACCGCCAGGCGAATGGCTTCTTTTGCTTTCGCAGTAAAACGATCTATCATAATCTAGTATTCCTCCTATTTAAGTTCCGGCAGGTGCGTCCTTAAGTATCCTGCTCTTGCTGATTCCAGTTCTTCCTTATCTAAAGGTTGTTTAGACGATTGTTGTAGATTTGCCGGTTGAATATCCATCATAAGCCGATAAATGCTGCAAGGCTCTTTGGTTACAATCAGGCCATCGGCAATCCCTGTCATCAGATGAGATAAAAATGTCATCGCATCTTTCATGGCCAGTCTTCTGGCATATTTTAACACACCATAAGATTTATATACTTCGTCTTCACGAATTAACCGGTGCTTCTCCAGCGCCTTCTGTCTCACTTGATTTTCCTGTTCCGAAAGTTGAGAGGCTGCATTGGTCACCAGTTCCAGAATCTCATGTTCATTAACACCTAATGTCTTCTGATTAAATACTTCATAAAGATCGCCGGCATTCTCACTACTTCTTCCGTAAAGTCCCCGTACCGTCGTGCCAAAACGGCTCATATCTTCTAAGAGATCTTGAAATCGACGTCCCAGAGATAGGGATGGCAGATGAACCACAATCGATGCTTTCATACCGGTTCCCACATTCGTAGGGTATGAGGTCAAATAGCCATATTTAGAATTATATGCGTAAGAAATTGTTTCATTAATAAAATCATCCAGGCAGTCTGCTTTGTCGTAACATTCCTTTACATGGAGACCGGGAGCCAGTATCTGTATGCGGATGTGATCATCTCCATTCAACATCAGACTGATACTTTCATCTTCTGAAAGAATGATACCTCCCGGCGTTGTTTTCTCCACAAAGGAACGATTAATAATCCGGCGTTCTCTAAGTGCTAACCGTTCCAGTTCTTCCAATCCCTCAAAATCAATATATTCATATTCGCGGCCGTCCAAATCTGAAATCCCCTGTAACGCTGTCTTGATTCGCCCAATCATGATGCCGGCTTCTCTATCTTCCAATCGACCGGGAAACTTATATTCTTCCCAGTTCCGGGACAGTCGCACGCGGCTGAATACTATATTTGACGGATTATTTTCTACTTCTTCAAACCATCTCGTCATCGTTCTTTACTCCTTCTTTTAGAACTTTTAGTTTATCACGGCAGATGACTGCTTCATCATATTCTTCTGCTTTCAATGCGGTTCGGAGTTTTTGTTCCCACTGTTTTATCTCTTCCTCAGCAGATAATTCTATGGTTCCCGCCTTAAAGGAATCCAACTCGTTCTTGCCCTTCGCCTGCATCTTGGGCTGTTTCCCCGTATGGCTGGCACTCTCCTGAAGCTTCTTAATCTTTTCTCCAATCAGCACATCGAAGACATGATAACAGTCTGCACATCCGAAGCGGCTATTTTCAATAAATTCTTCATAAGTCGTATGGCAGGTAGGACATACCACATCCTGCATCTTCTGTGGTCTGGACGTTTCAGACTGAAGTCCCAACAATCCGGATAAAAGTTTTCCAAATGGAAATTCTCCGTCAAAGATGGCAGAATACTGTCCGAAGTCCATCTCCCCGGCACACTGGGTACAAAAGTAATGTTCTGTTTTTACATTGCCCACAACTTCTGTATACCTTACATTTGCCTCTCTGATCTTACATTTTTCACATAACATAATTTTATCCTCACTCTCCGGAAAAGTCATCAAAAATCGAATCAATCAGTTGATGGACTTCTTCGCGGCTTACATTCTTACATGCGCCTCCGGCTAATATAACACTTAAATGCTGTTCCATCTCTTCCAGTGTTCGAACCTTGTCAGCATCCAGAGTAATCACCGCACCTCTGCGCCGATCCAGCGTTACAAAGCCTTCTTGTCTCAATACAGAATATGCTTTATTGACCGTATGCATGTTAATTCCAATGTCATCCGCTAATTGCCGTACGGATGGCAATGTCTCGCCCTCATGAATCCGTGCAGTGGCAATTCCTATAATAATCTGGTTTCTGAGCTGGATATAGAGAGCTTCTTCACTTTCAAAATCAATTGCCCATACCATATTCATCACCATCTTTCATCATCTTATTGTTATAGTAATAATATAACAACATATACAGCTAGTCAAGAACAAAATCAAAAATTCGGGAGGTACCGAATGTCTTCGGATACCCCCCTTTTGTACTATTCATCTAAATCCATAAATTCAAAATCATCTTCATCTTTGACCGGCTTTGCTTCATAGCGGCGGCGTTCATCTTCTTTACGCTCTTGCTCTAACCGTTCTCTGGCCTGTCTGGCACGTTGTTCCCGGTCAATCTCTCTTTGACGCAGCGCATCTTGTCGGTCTTCTTCTCTGGTGATCCGTTCCTGATTGGCAGCACGTTCCCGACGTTCTGTCTCCCGATCCTCTTTGAGGTTGTTCGCACGGCTTACCTCCGGTTCGTCCACATCACGTTCCTCGTGACGAATCGTATAATCGCGGCGGCGGCTTCCTCCTGTATGCTGTTCCATCTCCCGGCGTTTGACCGGTGTCGGTGCTTCTTCCTGTCGTCCGTTTCTCGGAGGCGTATGTTCTCTCTTCTTTAATAAAAGATTGATCACGATAAAGAGAAGAATTAAACTGATAATGATAAGCGCAATCATAATGATAAAGCGAATATTATAATCTTTCAGCAATTCGTTATATTTATTTAATAGATTTTCTACTTCTGCATCGTCATATTTGTTCTGAACTGCAGGGTCTTCAAAGTAACGTTGAAATGTCTTCTCAGCAATATCGTAGCGATAAAGTCCCTTGTCGCCATTTTCATTCATACCATATACAACACAATATCTCTGTTCTTCGTCGCTTTGCCATACCCAGCCCTGTACCTGATCGGTTCCATTCAGCTGAATGGTGGTTTCTGCAAATCCGGATGGAACGGTTATCGTATCATCAATCGGCAGTACTGCGATAGACTTCGCTGTAACTTCAATCGTCGGATAAGGAGACAATGCATCGGCACTCTGTGTTTCTGTTACTGCATCAGATGGCTGCACTGCCGCTTCTGCCGTATCTGATTTATTCACCGTTATTTTATAAGATTTAACCGTCTGACCATCTTCAGCCGTTACTTTACATACTACCGTATTCGCTCCGACCTTTAAATTAGAATCTCCATTTACCAGAACTTTGGCTTTGCCATCCTTAGCATTGGCACTGACTGCAATTTTGTTGACATCACCGCCTATATTCACCGAGTAAGCCATCACATCCGGTGAAAATGCAGGTGACAAACTGCCGGGTGACACTTTCAAAGAAGAAAGTCCCGCTTCATTGGAATAAGTAGCCGGTGCTGCTACTTTTACAGTAGAAGTTCCCACTTTACTCACATCCACGATCTGTGTCTCTTTATCATAAATCTCATAACTGGCTACCGAAATAGCGGAGTTGCCCGCCTGAATTGCCTTGAACTTTAACTTGTAACTAAAAACAGTCGTGGTATCTGAATCCATCGTTCCTACCAGTCTGACCGAACCGGCGCCCCCGTTTGCATTGGTTCCACTGATGAATTCAATATAAGCGGGATCGTAGGATAGAACCACATCCGCGGTTCCCAAATCGCCCTCTGAAGCAGCTACTTTAACCGAAACACTAAATTCTTCTCCCACGGATGCACTCGGATCGGAAAAAGAAATCTTTGCACTGCCGGCAAGTGCTGTAATCATCTCAAATGGCATCATGATTGCAATGGTACCTGCAATCATAAAACAGGTTATCAATTGTTTTAATCTTCTGTTCATAATTTCCCCCATATTTTCAAAGTCATCAGTGGCTTCCATCAGGTGCCATCGGACCGTTAGAAGTTCCCGGTGGGCTGATAATCTGTACATTTGAAGCATTTCCCGAATTATTATTGTTTGAATTATT
>JAVWRQ010000039.1:0-15866 GCA_036634775.1 Clostridium sp. | reverse complement strand
GAATTATTATTGTTTGAATTATTGCTGCCCGGTCCACCGGTCGCTCCCGGTCCGATGGCAATACCGCCACCTAAATCAGAAGTGATACCACTGCCCATCGACTGCGAATAAGTAGGCCCATTGGCCTGTCGTACCACATGAATCACATAATTCCGAATGGAGCCATTACCTGCTTTTACGGCTATAGTCACATCGTTATTTCCACTCTGCAGATTAATGTTCCCTGGTCCGCTTACAGATGCCGAAGAATCGATTGCTGCTGCGGCGATTGTTACACTGGCTACTGACGGATCTACGATTAAGTCGTAAGATTCCGTGTCACGGTTAAAGGTCGGTGTCAAGGCAAAACCTTCTACACCTAAACCGGAAAGCTTATTATTCGGACTTCCATCTCCGGTCGGTTTAACACAGGCGGTATCCGGCATGTTCTTGAATACAGGAATCAAAAACTCCAATGCCGTATTCTTTAATGCGCTGATTTTTGACAATGTCATGCCTTCAGCTGCCGCTGCCAGTACATTCGTCATATATTGATGCTTATAAAGATTATTTCCCTGTACGTTGAATTTCTTTAGATACAAGGTATTCTGCCCCTGTTTTACATAATTATTACCATAATAAATAGAGCCGCCCACAATGGATTTTTCTATGGAATTCCATGGTCGCCCATAGCTCCCTGACTGGGATGCCCACCAAAGTCCTCTCTCTACTGCTCCCAGAGAGCCCGACTGATATGCCTCTATATTAAAGAAATTATAATATCCCTGATAACCGGGAACTGTGCCGGATATGCTTCGTCCGGTTCCCTGTCCACCTTGTTCCTGTATGATCATGGTTGCCAGAATATAAGGATTCACTCCCGACTGAACGGCTGCATTAAGAATAATATCGACATAAGAGCTGGATCCTGTTGTGGATATCATATCTTGACTGCCGTTATTTCCTTGATTTGTATCACTTCCCTGATTCGTATCGCTTCCCATGCCCGGACCATAGGAGCTTACCAGGTTGGATGAGCGACCGGTAATAGACGCTACAGGAAACGCCGGTATCGTAGCTCCGGTTCCCGCGCCGGTCGTCTCAGGAATGGCTGCCCCCGGTCCCACGGCTCCCGGTCCTGTTGCTCCCGGATTACTTCCGGAACTGCTTCCGCCCGGATTGCCTGAGCTGCCTCCACCGGATGCACCTGTCCCACCAACTGCCATGCCGGACAGAAATGTCCCTGCAACCATCGCTTCCAGTCCTTCTTTTGTATGAATCGAACTGTCATAGGATTGTCTCAAGAACTGGAAAATATATTTTTCATTTAAGAAGTTTCTTGGATCCATGTAATAACGAATAATATCTTCAGATGCCTGCACCCACGAATTTCCATCAAATCCCGGCCAAGTGCCATTATTCCAATCATATGCGCCGGTCGCTGTGGATTTCCACGAAGAAATGTTTTCCCTGCCTACCAGGTTTCTTCCGATAATACTTTCATTCTGGATTACCGTGTTCCAATCCAGATTTGTCTGCATCGCCGTAAATGTCCACTTGGGATACTTGGCATGAAGATCCCGCAGACTCGTTTTATAACTCTCCGGAAATCCCTGACTGACCAAATATCCTTCGAAGTCGCCATCACTTGTGATAACCGATGGAAATTTTATATATGCCCCAGATACATATCCAGTGGTTTCTGCTCCGCCATTCCCACTAAAACGAATCTGATACCAGAGTACACCATCTGCCGCCTTTTGCTCCGAGATAACCGTCACAGCCGAACCTTGGGATAATTTTCCCACCGATGGATACGTTTTTCCCGGACCACTTCGCACATTCAGATTTGTTGCATTAACCGTTGCCGGACGCTCATCTGCATAACTTACTATGCCAAATGGTACAGCAACACCATTAAAGCAAGTACCCACTGCCATAAGACAGCTGATCAGCAGTGCGATCCCTCTTCTGTATCTTGATTTTTTCATTTGCTTTTCTCCCTGCATACTGAATTCTCAGTATTCCGTATTTCTATCCTATCTCTCATTTATATCTTGTTCTTTTATATTTCTCAGTATCTTGCTATTATAATGAAAAATACCATTATATGTCAACCACATGAACAAAAGTTCACAAAATATCCAACATTTGACATGAATCGTAAGAATTTCTTAATATTTTTTTGACTTTTAGCAAAATATATATGGAAAAAAATAGAGACGAAACATGCGGTACCGGGAAACCTACGCATAAATCCTGAACGGATTTTTCGCTTGTCCCTCTATAGGATTTGCCTTTGAAAAGCAAATTCTACCCACATATTTCATCTCTATTTCTTTAAAATTTTCTATTTCTCGTCATTATGCCATCGGATACGATCGCAAATGTCATTTAACGAATCCGGTTTTAGACCGGATAAGCCTTATTCACTTTATCTGCTGCCTTTGGATCAATCCCCGTCTTCTGAGCTTCTCTGTATTCAAAGAACTCTTTTGCGACCTGTGGGAACAGAGCATAAGTCAGAACATCTTCATCCTGCATCTTCCACTGGGACATCTCTGCCTCTAATTTCTTAAGCTGTGGTTCAATTAAATCAGCCGGACGGCAAGTAATCGGTTTTGCATTTCCGATTGCTTTCTTCTGTACTTCAGGATTAAACGGTTTTACCGTCTGTCCAAATTCACCGGTCAGCAGTTTCTTGGATTCTTTGGTAAGCATCTTATAACGTTCACCGGTCAGGACATTTAAAACAGCCTGAGAACCAACAATCTGGGATGATGGTGTAACTAACGGCGGTTCGCCAAAGTCCTTACGGACTTTTGGAATTTCTCTCAAGACTTCATAGTATTTATCTTCGGCATGTGCATCTTTAAGCTGAGAAACCAAGTTGGAAAGCATACCGCCCGGAACCTGATAACGCAGAGTGTTGATATCCACCCCTAAAATCTTTGTATTCATGAGACCACTCTTTAAAGCTTCTTCTCGCAGCGGTCTGAAATATTCTGATATTTCAGCCAGTGCATCTTTATTAAGACCTGTATCGTACTTTGTACCACTGAATGTCTCTACCATAACTTCCGTTGCCGGCTGGCTGGTTCCCAGAGCAAATGGAGAAATAGCGGTATCAATGATATCTGCACCTGCTTCTACTGCCTTTAAATAGGTCATAGAAGCAACACCTGAGGTATAGTGTGTATGCATATCGATCGGGAGTTTCGTGGACTCTTTAAGAGCTTCCACCAGTTCCTGTGCTTTATACGGTGTGAGCAGTCCTGCCATATCTTTGATACACAGAGAATCTGCACCCATATCTTCGATCTGTTTAGCAATATCTTTCCAGTACTCTAAGGTATAAGCATCGCCCAATGTATAAGAAAGAGCTACCTGTGCATGTCCTTTTTCTTTATTAGCTGCTTTTACAGCAGTTTGAAGGTTTCTGATATCGTTTAAGCAGTCAAAAATACGAATAATATCAATGCCGTTAGCGATGGATTTCTGAACAAAATACTCAACTACGTCATCTGCATAGTGATTGTATCCCAAAATGTTCTGTCCACGGAACAACATCTGTAATTTCGTATGTTTAAATCCACTTCTCAGTTTTCTGAGTCTTTCCCATGGATCTTCTTTTAAGAAACGAAGAGATGAGTCAAACGTAGCACCGCCCCAGCATTCTACTGCATGGTAGCCGACCTGATCCATCTTATCAACAATCGGAAGCATCTGATCCGTCGTCATTCTGGTCGCGATTAAAGATTGATGAGCGTCACGAAGGACAGTCTCTACGATCTTGACCGGTTTTTTTTCTATATTAGCCATTCTGTTACCTCCTGAAATTTACTGTTTTTATTTAACACCGAAAATCGCCATAAATGTACCGGCTGCAACTGCAGTGCCGATAACACCTGCTACGTTCGGACCCATAGCATGCATTAAAAGGAAGTTAGTTGGATCTGCTTCCGCTCCTACTTTCTGTGATACACGGGCTGCCATCGGAACCGCGGATACACCGGCAGAACCAATCAGTGGGTTTACTTTGCCATGAGTAACTTTACACATGATCTTACCAAATATAACACCACCTGCTGTTCCCAGTGAAAATGCGATCAGACCCAATATTACGATCTTAATGGTATCCAGATTCAGAAATGCCTCTGCACTGGTAGTAGCGCCGACGGAAGTACCCAGAAGGATAACTACAATGTACATAAGTGCATTCGCTGCTGTTTCTGTAAGCTGTTTTACTACGCCTGACTCTCTGAATAAGTTACCCAGCATCAGCATACCTACAAGAGGTGCGGTGGTCGGGAGAATCATGCAGACAACTACGGTAACAATAATCGGGAACAGAATTCGTTCCAATCTCGATACCGGACGCAACTGCTCCATCTTGATTTTTCTTTCTTCTTCCGTCGTCAGAAGTTTCATGATCGGCGGCTGTATAATCGGAACCAACGCCATGTAAGAATAAGCTGCTACAGCAATCGGTCCTAAAAGAGCGTTCTGTCCAAGCTTACCTGCCAAGAATATCGAGGTAGGTCCATCAGCGCCACCAATGATGGAGATCGCTGCTGCTGCTTTGTCATTAAAGCCCATGAAAATAGCCATAAAGTAAGCACCATAGATACCCAGCTGTGCCGCTGCACCCAGAAGGAAACTCTTTGGGTTAGCAATCAGTGGACCAAAGTCCGTCATAGCACCTACGCCCATGAAAATCAGTGACGGCAAAATACTCCACTCATCTAAGAGATAGAAATAATGAAGAAGTCCTCCCACACCGTTAGATGAATTTTCAACCGTCATCATAATATCCGGATAGATATTAACAAGCAGCATACCAAATGAAATCGGAATCAATAAAAGCGGTTCAAATCCCTTTTTAATTGCCAGATACAGGAAAATAAACGCAATAAGGATCATGACCATGTTTCCGAATGTCAGAGTGAAAAATGCTGTCTGCTGAAGAAGATTAGAAAGTGTTGTTGATATATATTCCATGTCAATCCCTCCAAACGGAATCTATTAAGTCCCGCATTCTTTTAGTTTAATGTTGCAAGTGTTGCGCCTGGTTCTACCATATCGCCTACTGCTACATTAATGCTGGCAACTGTTCCGTCCTGAGGAGCTACAATTTCGTTTTCCATCTTCATGGCTTCCAGAATTAAAATCACCTGGCCACGTTTAACCGGTGCGCCCTGCTGTAATTTAATACCCAGAATCTTACCTGGCATCGGAGCGCTGACTGCTACTGCGCCTGCTGCTGCAGGTGCCGGTGTTGCTGCAGGTGCCGGTGTTGCTGCAGGTGCAGGTGCCGGTGCAGGAGCTGCTTTTGGTGCTGGAGCTGGAGCCGGTGCAGGAGCTGCTGCTCTTGGTGCAGGTGCCGGTGCTGCTGCTCTTGGTGCGGCTTTGGCTGCGCCTGTAAATCCTTCTTCTACTGTTACTTCATATGCATTACCATTTACTGTAATTGTATAGTTTTTCATCTGATTCTTCCTCCTGATTAATTAAACATTTTTCCACTGTGATGCCGGTTTGCGTCTGATTGAACGAACTACAAGTCCCTCTACGGGAACACTCTGTACTGCGGCAATCGCAGCTGTAATAACGGCCACCAATTCTCTGTCATCCACAAGATTTTCCGATTCCAAAGCTGCTGATTCCTGAACTTCCGGTTCCGAACATACTTCTGAAATTGAAGGTTCCGGTACGACCGGAACTGCATTCGGGATTGCTGCCTGTAAAACAGGTGCTGCCGGAACAGGTGCTGCGGATTCAGCTAATTCTCTTGCTTCATTTTCTTTTGCTTCTTTTTTAGCTCTGAAATTTGCTTCCCATGTATTAACACCTTTTAAAGAACTGATGATAAGACTGATGAAAATAAGTACCGCAAATACGGTTCCCATACCCATAAGAGTATTCATACCGGCCTTCGCCAGTTTCTCTCCTGTGGTGTAATTCGGTGCAAAGATCAGTTCGGTCGGCATCAGAGCCATACCACCACTGTAATTGCTTCCAGTTACCTCTTTTGCACTCAGAGTAAACTCCATCTCTTTCTTCTCGTAGCTGACTCTGACTTTTATTCTATAAGAATCTTCGCCTACACGTTCTACTTCTTCGGAAAGAATAGCACCTGCGCCGGAAGCCATCTTGCCCAAATCTCCCTTTATGTTCTTCCAAGAGGAAAGAGCGGACACCATCACAGAGTTTTTCTGTTTTTCTACCCGTTTAAGTTCACTGGCAATCGTTGCATCATCATAGCTGTCAAATTCTCTTAAATAATTCTCCGCGCCTGATTTCATCGTATCTACGATTGTTTGGGAAATTGGCTCAGCGGTTACGTCTTCTTTCTTTCCGCAAGCCGACAGGGTGAAAAAGCAGACTGCCATACATAACACAAGCAATGCTCGTTTCATATTCTGTTTCATATTGCGTCACCCCATTCTAGACCGTGCCATGTTTTTTAGCCGGACGTTCCTCTCTCTTTGTAAACAACATCTCAAATGCCGCAATCACACGTTGTCTGGTCTCGCCTGCTTCGATAATATCATCTACATAGCCTCTCTTTGCCGCTGCATCTGCAGAAGATTGTAATTTCTCATATTCTGCTGCTTTCTCGGCAATCAGGGTTGCTGCACTGCCGGATGCCTCTATCTCTTTTGCATACATGATCTTCACGGCACTCTGTGCATCCATCATACCAATCTTGGCCTGAGGCCATGCATAAACAATATCGGCTCCGATTGATTTGCTATTCATCGTCAAATAAGCGCTACCAAATGCATCGCCGATTATAACGGTAACTTTAGCCACATCAGCATCTGCAAATGCATAGGTCAAACGACCGGCTGCCTTCGCAATTCTTTTTTCTGTGCATTCGCACTTTCTATATCCGTTTACATTCACAAGCGTCAGTAACGGAATGTTAAATGCATCACAGAAGTTAACAAATTCTGCTGCTTTATCGCACCCTACAGCCGTTAATCCGGCTTCGAGCTCTTCAACTTTTTCGTTCTCTTCATTATAAATCTCGGTACGGTTTGCTACACACCCAATTGTATTGCCATTTAAACGAATAAATCCGGTTACCATGGAACGTGCATAATCGGCTTTCATCTCCATAAAGAAATGATCGTCCGAAATCTCTGTCAATGCCTTTGCCGTGTCACCGGTCCACCCTGCTAAATCAGCAGAGATACGGTTCAAATCATCCTGACATTCATCATAAGACATATCATCTTCATTATTAGCCGGAAGAATCGAAATCAGGGTTCTTACTTCGTCCAGAATTCCCTTTTCGCTGCCAATGACATCTGCCAGACCTGCTTTTTCACTCTGGAATTTTGCGGTTGCCGTATCGGAGGAGCCGTCGTTGCCTGCTAAAGCGTTAGGAGAATTTACAAATAATTTTCCATTCTCTTCCATGAATACGAAATCTGCAATTGCAGATGACACTGCCATGCCACCGCCGCAATTTCCAAATATCGCCATGATCTGAGGAATGACGCCTGATGCCATCGTCTGATTCAGATACATCTGTCCAAATCCGTCCAGAGCATCGGAAGCTTCCTGAAGTCTGAGACCCGAACAATCCACCAGACCAATGACCGGTGCACCCATCTTCATCGCCATCCTGTAAATATTGGAAATTTTCTTTGCGTGCATCTCACCGATAGAACCACCCATAACCGATGAATCCTGGCTATACACATACACGAGATTGCCTTCGATGGTACCATATCCTGTAATGACGCCATCTGCTTTTGTTTCCTGTGCTGACATGTTGAAATCTGTGCTTCTCGCTGTAATATGGGCGCCGACTTCAACAAAACTGTTATCATCAAGTAAAATTTCGATTCTCTTACCTGCTGATTCTTTCGCTGAATTACTCATTTCGCAATCCTCCATTAAAAATATTTTGACAACGGCTACTACCGTGAAAAATATCTTCACTTTTTAGTTAGTCCAAATCTTGCCTAGTGTAATTGTATAATGCATTTTCATAAAATGCAAGTAGTTCATCCTGTATTTATTGCATATATTATTTTGTAACACAATTTTATCACCGTCTTTGGTATTTTAAAAAAAGTACCTCTTTTTTTAAAAGGTACCTCTTTTTAATCAGTCCATCGGTCGGGAATCTCTCCTCTTTTTCTTTTTCAGCCATTTGAACTGCACATGATACTTTTTCAAATTACTGAACCAGTAATAATAGATAATAAACAAGATCGATGTGGTGATCCACGTCAGTGGGTAACTGAATATAATCGTCGTGATTTCCGGACGATACGGTACAGCCACCAGAATCCATACTACACGCAGGACACATACCCCCAGAGCCGTCATAATCATAGGAATCCAGCAGTCTCCGGTTCCACGGAGTGCTCCCGAATAAATCTCAATACAGATATAAGTAATAAAGGTAGGGACTAAGAAATAAAGGATTTCCATTCCCTTGGCGATGACTGCTGCATCCGATGTAAATAGAAGATAAACATAACCACCATATAAATAGAGAGCCGTACATAAAATCATTGTTAAAATAACACTCAATCCCAAACACGTATTAATTCCCTTTTTAACGCGGTCAATCTTGCCTGCACCGTAATTCTGCCCCACAAAAGTAGTGATAGAAATGCCCATGGCACTGATAATCATCCAATATACACTATCGATTTTACTATAGGCTGTCCAAGCGGCAATCGTATCGGTTCCCAATGCATTGACGCTGCTTTGTATCACGATATTAGAAACAGAATACATGACCGCCTGAAGTCCCGCCGGAAGTCCGATCTGTATAATCCGTTGCAGCATATAGAGATTCATGCGAATCTTTTTAAACACCAATCGATAGGACTGTTTTGTCTGCATCAGTGCTTTCATTACCAACACTGCACTGACAAGCTGTGAGATAATGGTTGCCAGTGCGGCTCCATTTACACCCATCCGAAAACCCACTACAAATAAAAGGTCGAGTATAATATTAATAAAGCAGCTGACCATCAGATAATAAAGCGGTCGCTTGGAATCTCCAATTGCTCTTAAAATACCGGATCCCATATTATAGATCAGATTCCCGATAATTCCCAAAAAGTAAATCTGTATATAAGAAAGAGAATCTTCCATAATTTCTTCCGGCGTATCCATCGCACGCAGAGCTGCCGGAGCACCAAAGATTCCCACTGCCATCAGTACCAGACCACAGACCACTGAAAAGGCTATCGCTGTATGAACGGCCTCACTCACTCTTTTTTGATTTTCGGCACCATAAAACTGAGAAATAATCACCGCAGCACCGGAAGAGAGTCCCACAAAAAATCCCACCAAAAGATTAATCAGAGTTCCCGTACTTCCGCCTACGGCTGCCAGTGCCTCTTTTCCTACGAACCGGCCAACGATAATGGCATCTGCGGTATTATATAATTGCTGAAAGAATGTTCCAAACAAGATAGGGAAAAAGAACAGCAAAAGCTGCTTCCATATTACTCCTTCGGTAATTCCGTTCTTTTCCATTGTTTCTTATCCTCTGTCTTTCTTTTTTATCTTATGAAAGTTCTGCAATTCTTGTAATCCCGACATAGATATGAGAAATTTTATACCAGGTAGCAAAATCGGTCACTCCCGTCTGAGGAAGCCCAAATACCGACTGAAACTTTTTGACCGATGCCGCTGTGGCCGGCCCGTAGATTCCGTCCGGTGACACTCCCGGTATGGCCGTATAGATGCCGGCGATGATGTCTAACTGTTCCTGAAGTTGTTTTACTTTTGCTCCGCTGGAACCTATGGTCAGTTCACCGGGAAAGGACGCCGGTATTCCCGCAATCATCTCTGCTGTATTGACATACATATCATTGCCATAGTAATAGCGAAGAATCTCAATCGGATCATATCCCTGTTCCCCCAGTGAACAAGAGCCCCACTGAGTCATCCAGTTGGGACATGAAACTCGTTTGCCATCACAGTATTGAGTTAAAATAGGTTGTTTGACTCCCGGTCTCGCCAGATAATTATCAAATATATCGTCTACAATTACTGCAATGGTATCGAATATATCTCTGCCAAAGATCCATTTATGGTCAAAAGCGGTCGAGGAAGTAATGGTAAAATCATATCCCTGATTTCTGTACCATTCTGTATAGACGCGATTTAATGTAAACGACATAATGGCCAGTACATTAGCGATGATAGTGGCCTGCGGCCAAGTGGCATATATCTCACTGGATGCTACATTTTTAATATAATCCCGATAGGGTACATAATAATCCTTGGCAGAGGCATCGGTGGGCACACCGTCATGGACGATAATTGTCTGTGGCACAACCACACGGCTCAAAACAATCTCCCCACTTTCATTTACGGGCTTGATCTCTGCCTCTGCTATCTTGGGCGGATACATACCATAAAGGGTATGATCCGGTATATAGATATTTTCCTGCTGCCCTGCTGCAATCGACAATGGAATCATCCTGGCCGGCTGGATGGCGGTAACTCCGGAGAGCACCTCGGTTCCTTTAATTGCCAGAGGTTCAAACCCATCAGCCGTTATAAATACATTATAATCGGCATAGGGTTTGACGGTTCCGCTCTGAAGACTTAATGCGACCGGCGGTGTGCGCAATGCAAGACTCGCCGTCTGGCCGGAATTATTCGTCTGCAATACCTCTTCCGGCATTCCTCCATCGGTATAGGCAATGGTAACATCCGCTCCCGAGATGGGAAAATTATTTTCTTCGTTTACTACATCTACCCGTAAATATCCGGTTTCTGCATCTTTCATATAGTAACCTCTCGATTTTTATGATTACTATATCATATAGACTACCTGCCGTGGATATGACTGGATCTATTCTTAAATCGCTCTTGTTGCCGTTTTTAACCACTCAGCTTCTTCCGCTGTCAAATACGGAGAAATCTTTTCACGCACCTCTAAATGATAGTTGTTGAGCAGTTCTATATCTCTTTCTTCCATGATAGAGCGATCTAACGCATCTAAATCAATCGGTACCCATGTCAGGTTCTCAAATTGCATGAACTGACCAAATTCATTCTTGGGACCTTTGACACATAAAAGCATATTTTCGGTTCGAATACCAAATTTTCCCTCGATATACAGTCCCGGTTCATCGGAAGTAATCATGCCCGCTTCGAAAACAGCATTGTCCTGACGTTCCGGTACAATGCGCCAGCGAACTCCATTGGGGCGCTCATGAACGCCGCCCAGATATCCTACCCCGTGACCGGTGCCGTGATTGAAATCCAGACCCTCGCGCCACAGCAGTTCTCTGGCTGCATAATCAAAATTATAGCCATGACAGCCATACGGGAAACGTGCTTCTTTCAGACGCAGCATACAGCAGGCGACCAAGGTGAAGCATCTTCGTTCCTCTTCCGTTATCTCCCCTAATGCAATGGTTCTGGTAACATCTGTCGTACCTTCATAATACTGACCGCCGGAATCTACCAGATAAAGACCTCTGGGCTGTAATTTTTTAGAAGTCTCTGTCGTTGCCGAATAGTGACACATGGCAGCGTTGTCCGAATAAGCCGAAATAGTCGCAAAACTGAGACCCAAATTTCCCTCGGTTTCGGTTCTTAACCGATCCAGATAGTCAGAAGCCGCCATCTCATCGATCTCGGTCTTCCCCACATTCTGTTTTAACCAGAAGAGGTATTTTGCCATAGCGACACCATCTTTAATATGGGCTTTTTTAATATTCTCAATTTCCACCGGATTTTTCACGGCTTTAGCAATCGAAGTCGGGTTCATCGTATCAATTATGGTGACACCATCATCCAGACTTCCGCAGAGCGTGTAGTTAACACAACCTTTTTCCAGCATCACATGCTCTGATTTAAAGGTCTTTACTACACGGTATATCTCATCGTAAGGCAGTACCGTAACCCCATTTTCTTTGAGATAGTTATTTACCTGTTTATCCAATACTTCCGGATTGATAAAGAGATAAAAATCATTTGGCGTAATCACTGCGTAAGAAAGTACGACCGGAGTGCAGGGAATATCATTTCCACGAATATTCAGCAGCCATATAATATCATCCAGACCGGTCAAAATATGAACGTCTGCATTCTTTTCTTTCATTACCTTTCGAAGATCTGCAATCTTCTCCGATGCCGGTTTACCGGCGTATTTTTCTTCCAAAATCCAGATTGGTTCCTTGGGAAGGCTCGGTCTATTATTCCAGATTTCCCCGATCAGATCTTCTCCGAAGGAAAATAGTACTTCTTTCTCTCCCAGTTTTCCCTCTAATTCTTCGCCGAACTGCTCGCTGATGACCCGACCGTCAAATCCCAGAACGCCGCCCATGGGGAGCACTTTTGCCATATATTCTTCCACGCTAGGTACTCCTTCATCGCCCATGCGAAAGACTTTGATCTCGCTTCCTTTGACCTGCTGAGGTGCCTGTACAAAATAGCGTCCATCCACCCAAAGTCCTGCCTCTTTCATGGTAATAACAGCGGTTCCCGCCGAACCGGTAAATCCGGTTATATACTTGCGGCACTTAAAATAACCATCTACATACTCCGACTGATGAAAATCGGAAGTAGGTACCAGATAGGCATCCATATCTCGTTCTGACATAAGGACCCGTAAAGCAGCAATTCTCTCATTCACTGTGTTGTTCATAATGACCTCCTGTTTTTTTATAATTCAGTCTTTAGTGCATCCTCGATGGCCATGGCAATCGTCTCACCATAAGTGGGATGAGCCCGCATCGCCGTAGAAAGCTGATATGCAGTAAGGCCGTTGGCAATAGCAGTAGCCATCTCACCGATCATGTCAGTCGCTCTCGGGCACATAATCTGTGCACCTACCAGCGTACTTGAATATGCTTCAAAGATAAGACGGATAAAACCATTTCGCTCGCCCGTCAAAATCGCCCGGCCGTTGTCTCTCATAAATGCCTGACCACATTTTACCTTCATGTTGTATTTATGTGCATCCTCTTCCGTAAATCCTACCGAAGCAATCTCCGGTGAAGTATAGATGCAGGATGGAACCACCGGCAGTACAACAAACATTCCATTCGGTACGACCGAAAGCTGCATTCGGTGGCCTTTACCTGCCAGATCTTCGATCACATAAGTAGCCTGAGCTGCCGCCACATGGGAAAGCCGCATCTTGGCAATCATGTCACCTACGGCATAGACATTCTTCTGCGTCGTCATGTAATTGCTCTTTAAAATGGCTCTTCCATCTTTCAGTTCTACCTCTGCATCTTCTGCCAATAGTTTTCCCATATCCGGCATTCGTCCCACCGCTACGAGAATCCGATCTGCCGACTCTTCCTTCCACGTTCCATCTTCGTGAAGAACACAAGAAACGCGGCCATCTTCTCTGGCGCGTATTTCCATGACCGAGGCATTACATCGAACATCAATTTTCTTCTGACGTAAGTTTTCTTCCAGACACTCGGAAATCTCCGGATCCATTGGATTTAATAGTCGGCTGCTTTTTTCAACTAATGTCACTTTAGAACCCAAAGCCGCGAATATAGCCGCTATCTCTACGCCGATTACACCACCGCCGATGATTAGAAGGCGGTCGAATTTCCATTCCCTTTCCTCTAGAATTTCACGGCTGGTCAGTACCTGCGGAAGGTCGATTCCGGGTATATCCGGAATAATTGGCTCCGCTCCCGCTGCTAATAGCACATAGGTGCTGTTATAATACCGGGTATCTGTTTCCATCTCTACTTCTACTACATTATCTTTGTGCAGTTTTGCGATTCCATTTATAAAAGTGATATTCCCACCGGTAAAAAGTCGTTCAATTCGCTCTCTATATTCATTCACGGACTGATCTTTATAGTCCTGCATTTTTCCAAAATCAAATTCAGCATGTTCCACCCGGATTCCAAATTTACCGGCCTGTCTTAATTCTCCATAAAAAGAAGAGGCGTAAAGAAGAGCCTTGGCCGGAATACATCCTGTATTCAAGCCGACGCCTCCCAGCCTCTCTTTTTCAATTACTGCAACTTTCATGCCGAAACCGGCTGCTTTTAAAGCAGCCGTATACCCGGCCGGTCCGGCTCCGATAATGATTAAATCATACCGGTTCCCCATCTGCCGTTCCGACATCACCCGGTCTGCCATATCGTTCCTCCCACATCCTGCTATACTGGAAACCTCTGCATCACTCTATCTATAATAAGTTAATATTATGTGCTTTCGCTTCCACCCGGATTCCCTCCGGCCAGACAGAGGCCTGCACTTCTCCAATATGTGCTTTGCGGAGAAAGAACATACAGATACGTGATTCGCCAATTCCTCCTCCTATCGTATAAGGAAGTTCTCCATTCAAAAGTGCTTTCTGAAATGCAAGGTTGGCACGATCTTCACATCCCGCTTTTTTAAGCTGTTCTCTGAGCGTTTCTTCATCCACACGAATTCCCATGGAAGAAAGTTCCAGTGCAATATCAAGCACCGGATAATAGACAATAATGTCCCCATTCAGTTTCCAGTCATCATAATCGGGTGCACGCCCATCATGACGCTCACCTGATTTTAATTGATCACCGATCTGTTCGATAAATACGGCGCCGTGAAGTTTGGCAATCTTGTATTCCCGCTCTTTCGGCGTACAGTCCGGATATTTGTCTTCCAGTTCCTGCGTGGTAATGAACTCTATGTGGTTAGGCAGGTATCTGCCTATGTATTCGTACTCATAAGCCATATAATCTTCGGTTACTTTAAGTGCCTTGTAGACCATCTTGACAATCTGTTCCAGATTTTCTCTGGTTCGCTCTTCCTTCGTGATAATCTTCTCCCAGTCCCACTGATCCACATAGAGAGAGTGAATATTATCCGTATCTTCATCGCGGCGGATTGCACTCATGTCGGTGTACAGACCTTCACCAACACCAAACTCATATTGTTTTAACGCCATACGTTTCCACTTGGCCAAAGAATGCACGATCTCTGCTTCTCTGTCATTCTGTTCTCGGATGCCAAAGGTCACAGGGCGTTCTACACCGTTTAAGTTATCGTTCAGTCCGGACTCCGGCATAACAAAAAGCGGAGCCGAAACTCGGGTAAGATTCAGTTGCTTTGACAATTCCCTCTGAAAAAGGTCTTTGATTGTCTTAATTGCAATCTGAGTTTCACGAAGATCAATAATCGGTTTATAGTTTTTTGGTATGATTAAATGTTCCATATGATTGGTTCCTCTGATTTTTCTTTTTATTTTTCTTGTTTCACTGCTAACTACAGTAAACGCTCATATTATAACATTGTTTTTTACAAATTGGAATAGTCAATCGGAGGAAACAATTAATAAGAATTTGATACTTTATTGATTTCCGTTGCTACAATTTGCTGCATCGATGGCTACCACTAACAGCAATCCCATGACTTCATCGGATGGATTAGAATAGTTGATCACATACGTGTCGCCCCAATGGAGCAGTTCTTTGGTGATATGCATAATCGGAGATTTTTCATCGAATACATCATAATCCCACCCGAGGAAATCACCTTCCACTTTCCAGCCATTAAAATCCACTTCATATTTAGGTCGCAGCAAGGTGAATTTTTTCTGAATACTTCCCACTGTTTTTCCATCCATTTCTATCTCAAATGTCGGATGAAAGGTAAGGAGTTTTTCTTTGATCAATCCTATTTCATTTTTATTTTGGTCATAAATGTGAAGTCGATGCCCCAATGATAAAAACTCTGCTTTCACAAAATATTTACTGTTTTCATTTTCATCGTAAACATCATAAGCATCTGTCCACGAAAATACTCTTTGCTTTATTAATAATTTCATAGGTTCCTCCTGCTCTTTTTCTTAGGATTCCAACACCCACAATGTATAGTCTACATATACGTTGCAGGATAAAAGCAGCGCATTTTCATCTAAATCAAAA
>JAVWRQ010000038.1:0-22975 GCA_036634775.1 Clostridium sp. | reverse complement strand
CTTGACAAAGTCAATCTTTTCATATATGCTTGACTTCATCAACTATATACAGGAGGTCATCATGCAAAAAACACTATCTTTCTTCGTCACGACCCTGCACAAGGATTTCTTAGCATTCTGTAATAAAAAATTACAGGAAATCGGTCTCACTCAGGGACTGATGTATTTTATTCTCTATATTGAAAAACATCAGAATTGCTCACCCGGACGACTTGCTTCCGACTTGCATTTTGACATTGGGCATACCGCCCGTTCACTGGATAAGTTGGAGCAGGATGGTTTTATAACACGTGTGAAAAATTCACAGGACAAACGTGCATATTGCCTTGGTCTCACAAAAAAAGGGGGCAATGCAGTTGCTATGATTCGGGATTTATTAATCCAGTGGGATGAAACCAGATTTAGTAAAATTGATGAAGCAGAACGCAGTGAATTGCTGCGTATTTTAGATAAACTGGGAGCGTCCGAACATGTATAAAACCATAAATTCACCCATTACACTGGGATCTATTACTTTAAAAAATCGTATCATATTCGCTCCCACTTCTATGGGACTGAGTGACGATGAATTTCTAAATAAGTTCAAACAACTTGTAAACGGTGGCTGTGCCATGATTATCATCGGTGATGTAGCGGTGAGAAAATCCCCCCTGCGATCCCTGTATAGCAAAAAAGGATTTGCTTTCTATCGGCAGCTTGCCGAAATTGCTCATGCCGGTGATTGTAAGATTTGTGCTCAACTTCACCAATCCGATTCAAATATTATAGGTATGCTGCGTTACCTTCCCGGAATTCTAACTAAAAAGATTTCCATGGAAGATTTACGTCCTTTACTAAACGAACAAATCAAACCATATATTACCAATCTTCCTCATAAAAAAGTAAAGACCATTACTACTGCATTTGGCACTGCTACCGTGCTTGCAAAACAGGCTGGCTTTGATATGGTGCAAGTACACGGTGACCGCATGTGTGGCAGTTTCAGTTCATCGCTTTTTAATAGTCGTATTGATGAATATGGTGGCAATATAGAAAATAGAGCGCGTTTTGCAGTCGAAGCTGTTTCCGCCATTCACCATGCTCTGCCGGATTATCCCATTGACTATAAACTTGCTGTGCGCCAAGAAAATCCACATTACGGAAATGCCGGAGTTTTAGTGGAAGAACTAGCAACTTTTGTACCTTTGCTAGAATTCGCCGGGGTCACAAGTTTCCATGTAACTCTTGCGAATCATTCCGCACTTTCCGACACCATTCCACCTGCTGATCATCCCTACTTTTCAGAGGAAGGATGCTTTTTGAGATATTGCGATGAAGTTCGCAAATACACAAATCTTCCCCTTTGTGGCGTAGGTGGATTATCCACGCCGGATTTTATAGAAAAGCAATTATCAACTCTGCGAATTAACTGTGCCGCCATGAGCCGTCAGCTGATTGCCGATCCCGCGTGGGTAAAAAAGACAAAAGAGGGACAAACCAATTCGATTCACCACTGTATTCGTTGTAACAAAAAATGCCTTGGCGGTATGCAGTCACACCAAGGAGTTCATTGTATCTATAAGGAGGAAAGCACCTATTCGGAGCTTACTATAGACGAAATCGTTCCTTGAAAATAAGCTTTTAAATTATGTCAGGGCAGAACCAAATACTCCGGATTCTGCCCTGAACTGCATAATGCAGTAGCTTGGAAATTTAAAATTATATCTCGTAAAATCAAATATTTCTCACAAGAAGAGCAACCGTCTCAACATGCACCCCTTGAGGAAACATGTCACAGCACCGCGCCCGTTTCACTTCATACCCGCGCTCTCCCAGATACTTCAGATCTCGCGCCAGTGTTGCCGAATCACAGCTCACATACACGATTTTCTTTGGTGTCATCCTTACCATGGTGTCTAGGCAGACCGTATCGCAACCCTTTCTGGGCGGATCTACAACAATGACATCTACCGCTTCATTATTCTTCTCGTAACGCTCCGGTAGGACTTCTTCCGCCTTTCCTACAAAAAACTCCACATTTTCAAATCCATTCAATTTTGCATTTTCCCTGGCATCCTCGATAGCCTGAGGCACCATTTCCACACCATAGACCTTCTTAGCCTGTTGGGATAAAAAGAGCGAAATGGTTCCAATTCCACAGTATAAATCCCATACCGTTTCATTTCCCGTCAAATTCGCATATTCCAGAGCCGTCCCATAGAGCCGTTCGGTTTGAATCGAATTTACCTGATAGAAAGAAAGCGGCGATATCCTGTATTTGACGGTTCCGATTGAATCCGTGATATATCCGGGACCATGGAGCGTTACTACTTGATTTCCCAAGATAATATTCGTCCGCTCGGTATTGATATTATAAGAAATATCGGTTACACCGGAGATCTTCAGAAGAGCCTCCACAAATTCCTCGCTGTGGGGCAATGTCTTTCCATTGATGACCAGACAGACCATAATCTCCCCGGTCTGAAATCCTTTTCGTGTAAGAACGTGGCGCACCATGCCACGATGGCTTTCTTCATCATATGCCTCAATACTGTACTGTTCCATCACCGTCTTAACGGCCTTTAGAATGTCCTTGTTTTCTTCCACGCCAAGGAGACAATCCTCATTCTCAATAATGCAATGTGTTCTGCCCGCATAAAATCCGGCAATAATATTGCCTTCTTTGTCTTCTCCAAACGGAAACTGGGCTTTGTTGCGGTAACGCCATGGATGTTCCATTCCTATAATAGGCTCCATCACAATTGATTCCAGTCCACCGATCCGTTTTAAATTATTAAGTACCTTGCGCTCTTTGAATTTTAGCTGCTCTTCATATTTCATAGATTGCAGCTGGCAGCCACCACATTGACGTGCGGTGGGGCAAAGTGCTTCGGTTCTTCCCGGAGAAGGTTCCAACACTTCTATCAATCTGGCAAATCCATAACTTTTCTTCATCTTCATCGCTTTGACTTCTACTAAGTCACCGATAATGGCATCTTTTACAAACCAAATATAGCCATCTACTCTGCCAATACCTTCCCCCGTATCACTCATATCGTCTATTTTTAACTGAAACACTTCATTTTTTCCGGTTTTCATATCCATCCCGTTTTTCCTATTCATTTCAGTATTCCTATCCTTTTCAGTCTGCATACGCTGCTCTCTCTCCACCAATATATTTTAATCTTGTTCTTGCACACACAACATGTGCCTCACCGATTCGGTCTACCGCCGTTCTGACCGGCACGGCTACCGGGCGCAGATGCATACCAATCAGGGTGTCCCCAATATCGATTCCGACCTGAGCCTGAATCCGTTCAATCGCTACCGGATTCGTGAATCCATGATAGGCCGCGGTGGCAAAAGAGCCCCCCGCCTTTAGCTGCGGGACTACATTTACCATCTCATAACCGTATTTTATCGCAGCTTTTTTCTCTAAAATTAAAGCGCGGTTCAAATGCTCACAGCACTGTGCAGCCAGATAAATTCCCCGTGGAGAAAGTTCTTCCTGTATTGCATCAAATACTGCCTGTCCAATCTCGGCACTGGAATAAGAGCCAATTCGGTGAGCCGCTATCTCGCTGGAGGAGCATCCCACTACGAAGAGTTGTCCCCGCTTCATATCTGCAGTCTCTATCAGTTCTTTTACTACTGCCTGAGTTTGTTTCTTTATTTCTTCTAACATAAAAACCCGCACTTCCCTTCTTATGAAACCAGGATAATAGCTGTAAACAGCCACTAAAATCCTTCTTTTACAACTGATAGAATCTTTCTATCTGATCCATTCGCGATGTCATCCCCAAAAGGAGCATATCGGCAACCGCGAATGCCGCCATCGCCTCCACCACAACTACGGCACGGGGCACAATCACCGGATCATGACGACCTTTGATACTGATTTCAATCGCCTCTCCCTCTCGGTTCACCGTCTTCTGCTGTGCTGCAATCGATGGCGTTGGTTTAAATGCCGCGCGGAATACAATATCACTTCCATCGCTAATTCCACCTAAGATGCCGCCCGCATGATTTGTCGCTTTCTGAATCCGGCCACTTCCGGCTTCGCCAATAAATGCATCATTATTCTCAGAGCCGACCGCTTCTGCAGCTTGGAATCCATCTCCGATTTCGAACCCTTTCACAGCTCCGATGGAGCAGACCGCCTTCGCTAAATTAGCACTGAGTTTTTCAAATACCGGTTCTCCCACCCCGGTGGGCATCCCGGAAATGACGCACTCCACAACACCACCGACCGAATCCAGTGCTGCCATCTGCTGTGTTAAAAAGCATTCTGCCTCTGTTGCTGCCACCGCATCCGGCATATATAATGGATTATTTTTACATTCTTCTAAATCAAACCGCTCCGGTGCAATCCGGATGGTTCCGATGGATCTTGTATAGGCCTGTACCCGTATCCCCAACTGTTCCAACAGTTTCTCAGCTACCGCTCCGGCTGCCACACGACCGATCGTCTCCCGTCCGGAAGTGCGCCCACCACCACGGTAATCGCGAAAACCGTACTTCTCATCAAACGTATAATCTGCGTGACCCGGCCGGTAATATCCGGCAATCTCGCTATAATCTTTAGAATGCTGGTCTTCGTTGCGGACCAGCATAGAAATTGGTGTACCTGTTGTTTTTCCTTCGAAAATGCCGGACAAAATTTCTACCCGGTCGCCTTCATCCCTCTTTGTAGTAAAGCGGCTCTGTCCCGGTTTGCGCCGATCCAGCAGTTTTTGAACATCCGCTTCTGCCAGAGGAAGACCGGCCGGACAGCCGTCTACTACCACACCGATTCCCGCTCCATGAGATTCCCCCCAGGTCGTCATCGTCAAAATCGTACCATATGTTGAACCCGCCATGCTGCCCTCCTCTTATTTATATATCCTAATTCCAGATTTTTATATCAATATGTTATTTCGGCACTTTAGTTATTACGCAGCAATTAGGTTCATTAATATCAATTGATCGATTGCACATGACCAATAAACCTTTTTCATAATCTACATCAAAAAACGAGATACTGTTACTGCCGTGATTAATCGATGCCACATGTTTTCCATCCGGGAAGACAGCGATATCTTTCGGATAATCTCCACTGACCGGAAGGCAACATAAAAGTGTCAGCAGTCCGGTTTCCGGATCGCGGTTGAATATACTCAGTGTATTATCACCCGCATTGCTGCAGTACAGATGTTTCTCATCGGCAGACATACGAATCGCGCAGGCCGATGTCAGTTGACTCAGCCGCTCTGCTGCCGTAGATGGAACCGTCTGAATCTTCTCCAGAATCGGCACGCGGTCACCCGCCTCATAAGTATAGACATCCACTATGTTCTTTATCTCATACATCAGATACATAAATCGTCCATCCGAACTGAACAGGAACTGTCTCGGTGCCGATTCCAATTCACAACGGAGCGCATCTACCAAAGTCAAAAGTCCCTTTTTATCATCAAAAGTGTAAATCTTCACTTGGTCAATCCCCAAGTCAGCCACCATGACGAATTTACCATCCGGTGTGCGTTCTCCGCAGCTCACATGCGGTCTAAACGTCCGCTCTGCCACGCTGCCCAGCCCTTTATGAAAGATACCATCTGTAATTTCACCCACAGAGCCATCCGGGTTCAGTCTTAAAACCGTTTCTTTTCCATCGTGGTAACCGGAAACAAATATAAACTTATCTTCCTGGTCGGTAGCCAGATGGCATCCTCTCATCCCCTGGATTTTGGCACTGTTCAAACGATCCAGTGCGCCGTTCTCCATGATATGGTAGGAAACCACTCCTTCATCGGCAATTGAATACAAGGTTTTTCCATCATGGGATACCGTCAGATAGGAAGAATTATCCAATTCTATCTCGCATCTATATTTAAATTTACCTTTTTTTACATCCACATCATAAAGGGTAATACCCTTTGCTTCTCCATTGTATGTGTAAGATCCAACATAAGCCATATACTTATTCTGCATACTTTATTTCCTCCTTAAATACTGCCGACCTTTTTGCCTATATTTTTCATATTTACGTTAGGGAATACTGTGATTGTACCTTTCATGTTCCCTTTTTAAGTTTATTATCGCCTTTTTCTTTTTCCTTGTCAATCTTTTTAAAAACTATTGACACTACATACAAATTATGTATAATGATACTTGCCGGTTGTTTATTATACCTAAACTTTTAACTTAATTTACATTCATTTAGTACCGGTAAACATTTTTCTTATGTTAATCGAATTACAAGGTGGCAGAACAGCCATACGGCAGGAGGAAAAGGTCATGAATATCGGTGGAAAACTAAAAGAACTGCGAGTCCTTAAAGGGCTGACTCAGGAAGAATTGGCCGACCGTGCAGAACTTTCCAAAGGGTTTATTTCTCAATTGGAACGGGATTTAACTTCCCCGTCTATTGCAACGCTCATGGACATTTTACAATGCCTTGGCACTTCCATCGGAGAATTTTTTAACGAAACTCCGGACGAGCAGATTGTCTTTGGAAAAAGTGATTTTTTTGTAAAAGAAGATATAGAACTAAAGAATAAAATCCAGTGGATTATCCCCAATGCGCAAAAGAATATGATGGAACCCATCTATCTGACCTTGGAAGTCGATGGTTCCACCTATCCGGACAATCCTCATGAGGGAGAAGAGTTCGGCTATGTACTGCAGGGCTCCATCTCGATTCATCTGGGAAAACGCATATATAAGGCAAAAAAAGGCGAAGCTTTCTACTATGTAAGCGATAAAACACACTATCTGACCAGTAAGACCGGAGCAGTCGTCCTATGGGTAAGTTCCCCACCCAGCTTTTAAAATACATGATCATGGAGGAAAGTTATGAGTCAATCATTAATTGATTTAGTAAACATCACAAAAATATTCGATGGGGACGTTGTTCTGGATGACTTAAGTCTCTCTGTTAAGGAAAACACATTCGTCACCCTCTTAGGTCCCAGTGGATGCGGAAAAACCACGACGCTGCGTATTATCGGTGGTTTTGAATCGCCTAATAAGGGCCAGGTCATTTTCGGTGGTTCCGACATCACCAAACTGCCGCCCAACCGACGTCAGTTAAATACAGTATTTCAAAAATATGCACTATTTCCGCATATGAACATTTCCGAAAACATTGCTTTCGGTTTGAAAATCAAGAATAAATCCAAAACTTATATCGATGATAAGATCAAATATGCCTTGAAACTGGTCAACTTAAACGGATTTGAAAATCGTTCGGTGGAGTCCTTAAGCGGTGGTCAGCAGCAGCGAATCGCCATTGCCCGAGCCATTGTCAATGAACCTAAGGTACTGCTTTTGGATGAGCCTCTGGGTGCTCTGGATCTAAAGCTGCGCCAGGATATGCAGTATGAACTGATTCGGCTGAAGAATGAACTGGGCATCACTTTTATTTATGTTACCCACGATCAGGAAGAAGCACTTACGATGTCCGATACGATCGTAGTGATGAACCAGGGCTATATTCAGCAGATGGGGTCTCCGGAACAAATTTATAACGAACCCGAGAATGCATTCGTAGCCGATTTCATCGGTGAAAGTAATATCGTAGATGGCCTGATGCTTCACGATCAGCTGGTAGAGATCTTTGGTGCACAGTTCCCTTGCGTGGATAAGGGATTTGGCAGCAACCGACCGGTCGATGTGGTGATTCGCCCGGAAGATATTGACCTGGTAAAACCGGAAGATGGTACCTTGCAGGGAATTGTTACGCACCTGATTTTCAAAGGTGTGCACTATGAGATGGAAGTCACCACTCCCAATGGATATGAATGGTTAGTTCATAGCACGGATATGTTCCCGGTGGGTGAGAAAGTAGGCATCCACGTAGAACCGTTTGAAATCCAGATTATGAACAAGCCAACCTCTGAAGATGAGGAGGCGGTAGGCGTTGATGAATAAATCAATTAAAAAATATCTGGCCGGTCCCTACATTCTGTGGATGATTGGTTTTACCATTATCCCTTTGATGTTAATTGTATTTTATGGAATGACCGATAAAACAGGCGCATTTACACTGGCAAATATCATTTCTATTACGACAGCCGAACATTCCAAGGCGCTCTTTTTGTCCTTGGCACTGTCTCTGGCCAGTACGGCCGTCTGCCTGATTCTGGCCTATCCATTGGCTATGATTTTGAGAAAAAAGCACATTGGGCAAGGCAGTTTTATGGTATTTGTATTCGTCCTTCCTATGTGGATGAACTTTCTTTTACGCACCTTAGCATGGCAGACTTTGTTGGAAAAAAACGGTGTGATTAACGGCATTTTAAATTTACTGCACCTGCCAAATATTGCCATCATTAACACCCCGGCGGCTATCATTTTGGGCATGGTTTATAATTTCCTGCCATTTATGATTCTTCCGGTCTATAATATACTGGCCAAAATTGACGACAATACCATTAATGCGGCAAAAGATCTGGGTGCCAATGAATTTCAGACCTTTCTCCGTATCTGGCTTCCGCTAAGTCTACCGGGCATTGTCAGCGGCATAACCATGGTATTTGTTCCCGCTCTCACCACATTTGTAATTTCGAATCTGCTGGGTGGCAGTAAGATTCTCCTGATTGGTAATGTCATTGAACAGGAATTTACCAAAGGCAGCAACTGGAACTTAGGCTCCGGTCTCTCTCTGGTCTTGATGATATTTATCTTAATCAGCATGGCTCTCATCGCAAAATATGACACAGAAGGGGAGGGCACAGCATTCTGATGAAAAAATATACGTTAAAACAATTTTTCCAGGACTTCTATTTGGTGCTGATTCTGATTTTCCTCTATGCCCCCATTGCGACCATGATGGTATTATCTTTTAATGGTTCTAAATCCAGAACTATCTGGGGTGGTTTTACCACCAAATGGTACGCACAGATGTTTGAGAGTCCGGCAATTATGGACGCACTTTATAACACACTGCTAATTGCATTTGTATCTGCTCTTGTTGCCACTATAATCGGTACCGTTGCCGCACTGGGCATCAACAGTATGAAGAAAGTTTCGAAGACCATTGTCATGGGCGTCAACAACATTCCCATGTTGAATTCGGAAATCGTAACCGGTATTTCTCTGATGCTGGCATTTATTGCTTTTGGCATTTCCTTAGGATTCAAAACGATCCTGATTGCCCATATCACTTTTAATATACCCTATGTTATATTAAGCGTTATGCCGAAACTGAAACAGACCAGCAAATCCACCTATGAGGCAGCGATGGATCTGGGCGCGGGACCGATACAGGCATTTTTCAAAGTGGTATTTCCGGATATTATGCCCGGTGTATTGTCCGGCTTCCTGATGGCCTTCACCATGTCTCTGGATGATTTTATTATTACGCATTTTACAAGAGGTGCAGGAATCGATACTCTGTCTACTTTAATCTACAGTGAAGTACGTCGAGGCATCAATCCATCCATGTATGCGCTGTCCACCATTATCTTTGCTACGGTATTAGTCCTTCTGATCATTACGAACTTCTCGCCGAATCAGTCTGTAACGGACGTATCGGATCATTCATCCGCAGCTGCCGCACAAGTTCGTAAGAGAAAACGATTGAACCAAATTAAGAGAAGTGTGCTGGGAATTGCATCGGTCGCCGTCATTGCCGTTGTCGGCTTTACTACCTACAGCCGTTATTCAAACACACACTCCAATGAGCTGTTTGTTTACAACTGGGGCGAGTATATTGATGACTCGGTAATCGATGAATTCGAGGCGGAGACCGGTATCAAAGTCACCTACGATATGTTTGAGACAAACGAGGAAATGTATCCAATTATCGAAGCCGGTGCCGTTAATTACGACGTAGTTTGCCCCTCCGATTACATGATTCAGAAGATGATTGATAACGATCTGTTAGCTGAACTGAATTTTAACAATATTCCGAATATCCAAAATATCGATGAATCGTATATGGAAAGTTCCAAAAGTTTTGATGCACAGAATAAATACTCGATCCCTTATACGTGGGGTACGGTAGGCATTCTCTATAATACAAAGCTGGTCAAGCAATTAGGACTTCCGGCGCCTACCAAATGGGCAGATTTATGGAATCCCGGCTATTCAGGTGAAGTATTGATGCAGGATAGTGTCCGCGATGCTTTTATGGTAGCACTCAAATCATTGAATTACTCGATGAATACAGGAAATCTCAATGAATTGCAGGAAGCTGCCAATAAGCTGATTGAGCAGAAACCTCTGGTTCAGGCCTATGTTATTGATCAGGTTCGTGATAAGATGATTGGCGGAGAAGCTGCCATCGGTGTCATTTACTCGGGCGAAATACTCTATATTCAAGATGAGGTAGCAAACCAGAACTTGGATTATGATTTGGAATACGTCATTCCGGAAGAAGGCACAAACCTGTGGATTGACTCTTGGGTCATTCCTAAAAATGCAAAAAATAAAGAAAATGCAGAAAAGTGGATTGATTTTCTTTGCCGTCCCGATATTGCCAAGAAGAATTTCGAATACATTACTTATGCAACGCCAAATAAGGCCGCCAAAGCCTTATTAGATGAAGACATGCAGAATAATAAAGCGGTATTTCCGGATGCTGAGCAACTGAAAAACAGTGAAGTATTCAAGTATTTGGGAGATGAAACAGATATGCTGTATAACAATCTGTGGAAAGAAGTAAAGTCCAATTAATGAGAGGAGACGGATATGAAAATTGCGATTCCTTATGATCATGGCCGCGTGTTTGAACACTTTGGGCGGGCAGAAGAATTCAAATTTTATACGGTAGATGCGGAAGAGATTCTCTCCACCGAAATCATAGACACAAAAGAAATACCTGATGCAAAAGAAACCGGGCATGATACACTGCCCCGGTTTCTAAAAAATGAAAATATTAATCTCTTGATCTGCGGTGGTATCGCCGTCACGGCTGTAGCTGCCTTACATGAAGCAGGGATCCAGATTATGGGTGGTGCTTCCGGCGAAGCCGACCAACAGGTTCTTGACTTCTTAAATGGTAAAATCCACTTTGAAACACCAGGAGCTTCCTGTGGCGGCAGCTGCCGAAGCTGCAGTGGCTGTGGCAGTCATGCCGACCATGATGAAGTGGAATGCGATGGAAATATCAGTGCGTGTGGAGAAAGCTGCGGTATCTAGCAGCTTTCTTTTTGCTAAGGGGTATGATTATTAGTATAACCTTACTCCGCGGCAATACGTCTCCGCCACATCATAATTATCCTTCAGTACTACAAAATCCGCATCATATCCAACCACCAGTTTTCCCTTCTTATCATCCACGCCTAAACATCTGGCAGGATTAATCGTACAGGAATTCAGTGCTGCGTCAAAAGGCACCAGTGCTTTTTCCACCAGAATCTCCAGTCCGCGGTTCATACAAAGCGTACTTCCGGCGATGGTATCACTCCCCTTTAAATGAGCCAGTCCATTTTGATCCAACACGATCTCATGTCCACCCAATTCATAGGTTCCACCGGTCGGACAATGTTTAGGCCGCAGGGAGTCCGTGATCATAATCGAATAATCCCGACCTTTGGCAGTGAAGAAGTTGTTCAGTGCCGAAAGTTCTGAATGATGTCCATCACAGATGATTTCTCCATAGATATCGCGTACCCGCAGTGCTGCACCTACCAGACCCGGTGCTCGGTGAGTGAATGGAGTCATTCCATTATATACGTGGGTCATCGACATGGCACCATTAGCGATTCCCATGAGTGCCTGTTCATAAGTAGCCGCAGAGTGTCCCATGCTGACTACCACTCCTGTTTTTCTGCAATACCGGGTCAGGGCAAAGTCCTCGTCATGCTCCGGCGCCAGTGTAATATACTTAATCATACCTTTCGCTGCCATCTGATACATCCGAAACTCTTCCACGCTAGTTTCCGCAATTGCTTCCGGCGGCTGTGCACCTTTGTATTCCATGTCCAGATAAGGTCCTTCAAAATGAATACCCAGAATCTCTGCACCTTCGTAGCCTTCTTCCATGACCGATGACACATTCTTTACCGCTGTAACCAGTACATCGGGTACCTGAGTCACCGTCGTCGGTAAAAATGCAGTCACACCTTCCTCCGGAATCCGTTTTGCCCAATCCTTTAGTCCTGCCGAAGTTCCATCATTTGTATCATAACCATATGCACCATGGGTATGAATATCAATAAATCCGGGGACAATTCGCAGCGTTTTAAAATCTTTATCTGCCGGTTGGGTTCCAATCGGATCAATACCAACTATCTTTGTATCTTTTATTTCTAATTGAAGCGGCAGAAACTGCCCTGCCATCCAGACTCTTTCACTCTGAACTATCATGGATCTATCTCCTTTACTGTGCTATCTTTTCAGTCGTTACCAAAAATGCATCACGGTTCGCAGCCGTTTTGCCAGCACTGCCGCCAGTATGCAGAGTACAAAATCTCCAAAAACAGTGAGCAGACAACAATTAATAAATACAATTTTCCACGATACCGGCATATGAATTACATAGTTACTTATAAAGTAAAAATAAAACATTCCGGAAAGATACATGACTACTAATCCACAGGTCGCAGCGACGACCATCTTCTTAAGCGTCGTTGCATGCAATGCTCTATCTACCGTACCTGTGACATAAGCTGCTGCTGCGAATCCCAGAAGAAAGCCAAACGTAGGTCTTACTAAATAAGCGGGACCGCCACCTGCTGCAAATACGGGAACGCCCACAAGTCCTACTGCCAGATAGACGCACACGCTGATGAAGCTCAACCGGGGACCCAGCATAAATGCTGCCAATAACACAAAAAACCATTGCAATGTAAAATTCATAGGAAATGGCTGCACCGGTATGCTGATTTTTATAAATGCTCCGGCAGCAATTAAAGCCGTAAACAAACCACACACTGCCATTTCCTCTATGGTCCACGCCTTACTCTTCATTCATTTTCTCCAGATCTGTCTTATTTCCAGTCGTAATTTCTCAAATGTCCTTCCATGGTCATCTTTTCAAATCCATTCTGCCGAAGTGCTTCATAAAGAATGACCGAAACAGAATTGGATAAGTTAAGAGAGCGCGTCTCGCCCCACATGGGAATCCGCACGCAGTGATCCGGTTGGTCCACCAGAATATCTTCCGGAATCCCTCGGCTCTCAGGACCAAACATAATATAGCAATCCGGTTCATATTGAACATCCGTATAGACATTTGGTGCTTTTGTCGTAGCCATATAAATCTTAGCACCCGGATTCTTACTGAGAAAATCTTGGTAGTCACTATATACGGTCACATCCAGGTGCGGCCAGTAATCCAATCCGGCTCGCTTGATTTCCTTATCGCTCAATCGAAATCCCAGGGGCTCAATCAGATGGAGCCGTGTATGAGTTGCCACACAGCTCCTTCCAATATTACCTGTATTTGCCGGCATCTCCGGCTCGTATAATACAATATTCATAGAAAATCTTACTCTGCCTTTCCATCCAGTCTATTAACAAACTTCCTGATTCGACCCATTCCTCTCTGCAGATCATCCATAGAATATGCATAAGAAATTCGCAGATATCCTTCGCCGCAATCTCCGAAAGCCGTCCCCGGAACTACAGCTAACTTCTCTTCCTGTAAAAGCCGTGTTGCAAATTCATCGGAAGTCATTCCAAATCGTTTAACACATGGAAATACATAAAAAGCTCCAAAAGGTTCAAAGCAATCCATCCGCAGTTCTTTAAAAGCCCACATGAGATAATGTCTGCGCTCATCATAAGCCGTCTTCATGCGCTCGATATCCTCATCGCCATCCCGTAATGCTGCAACAGCGGCATACTGACTGGTGGTTGGTGCACACATAATTGCAAACTGGTGAATCTTCAGCATCTGATTTAAAATCACTTCCGGTGCCACTGTATAACCAATACGCCAACCGGTCATCGCATAGGACTTGGAAAGACCATTAATCAGAACCGTCCTCTCTTTCATCCCGGGAAATGATGCAATCGTAACGTGTTTTCCCTTGTAGGTCAATTCCGAATAAATCTCATCACTGATAACAAACAGATCTTTCTCTTTCACTACATCTGCAATCGCTTCCAGCTCCTCTCCGGTCATAATGGCACCGGTTGGATTGTTGGGAAAAGGCAGAATCAAAATCTTTGTTTTAGGAGTGAGTTTTTCTAAAATCTTCTCTTTGGTCAGTTTGAACTGGTCTTTTTCTTCCAGTTCGATGATGACCGGAGTTCCCCCTGCCAAAATAGTGCATGGTACGTAAGAAACATAGCTGGGCTGCGGAATCAAGACCTCATCACCCGAATTCAGCATCGAACGGAGTGCAATATCGATAGCCTCACTTCCGCCTACGGTTACAATGACTTCTTTATCAAAATCATAATCCACATCCATGCGGCGCTTTAAATATTTACAAATCTCAATTTTAAGATCTTTAAGTCCTGAGTTGGAAGTATAGAACGTACGTCCCTTTTCCAGGGAGTGAATTCCCTCGTCTCGAATGTGCCATGGTGTATCAAAATCAGGCTCACCGACACCAAGAGAGATCGCACCTTTCATCTCACTGACAATGTCAAAAAACTTGCGAATGCCGGAAGGTGGGATATTTACGATTGTATCTGATAATGGATTTCTCATGGAACAATCAGCATCCTTTCATCAGGGGTTCCTTCGCACAAAACTGTACCATGGTCCTTATATTTTTTTAGTACAAAATGTGTTGAGGTACTAAGCACCGACTCGATCGTAGCTAATTTTTCCGAAACGAACTGTGCCACTGCACGCATGGTCTTTTCCTCTAAAATCACAGTAAAATCGTATCCGCCGGACATCAGGTAAACTGATTTCACCTCGCTGTACTGGTAAATACGCTCTGCAATCTTGTCAAATCCCATCTCTCTCTGTGGAGTCACTCGTACTTCGATGAGAGCAATCACCTTCTCATCATCCGTATTATCCCAATTAATCAGGGTATGGTAACCACAAATGATATGTTCTTTTTCCATTTCAGCAATTTCAGTCGCCACCGCGGCTTCGTTTTCACCTAATAAATCCGCCAATTCTTTGGCACTGATTCTGCTGTTCTTCTCAATAACTGCTAAAATTCTCTCTCTCATCGCTACCTCCTGTTAATTTTATTTTATATAATTCATCGGGTTTTGGCCGGTCTAAAAAGCTTCGGATTTCTCCATTTAAAATCTGCCTTTTAATCCCTGCCTCCACTTTTCCGATTACTACCCCATGCACTCCGTGCTGATTCAGATATCGAACCAGGTCACCGCCATGATCGGCTGTTAAAAGAACACTTTGTGCCGACTGCAGACGATAGGGATTCAGGTCAAATACCTCACAGATTTCCACTGTTTCCTGTAGAATGGGAATAGAACGAAGTTCAATCTCAAATCCCATCTTATATTCTTCAAACAGGTTCCAGAGCGATGCCATGATTCCCCCGTCACCCAGGGGTTCATATTCCATCGCACCTGCTTCTTTAAAAAACTCAGCCGACGGCATCTGTATCTGATCGGACATTCCCTGCACGCGCTTTACAAATTGTCTTGTAAAGTGTTTTAGCAGCTCTGTTTCCTCTGCCTTCGCCACCGCAATCGTTCCGCCGAGTCCTATATAACCGGCTACTACCAAATCCTGCCCCACTCGCATACCTTCCCGGCCTTCGAGCGGTTTTACCGATGACATCATGCTCCCGGTCCGGACGGACCCTGAGACTGTCCGCTGTCCGATGCGGGGACATCCGATGCGGGACCATCCGGTGCCTGTGTAGTCGGTGGTGTCGGTACTGTCTCAGGCTGTGGTGCCACCGGTTCCGGTGCTGCCGGCCGATTCGGACCTACGCGGTAAATTGCCTTCGAAGCCATATAAGTATCTTTAGACACAATCGTTTTCTCGGTTTCTGCACCATCCACATAGACATACTTCCACAGTTGAGAACGTTTTCCTACATGAGCCGCCTGATCCCGTACTTTTGCTCCCGGTGCCAGAGAAGAATCTGATTTGATCGTCGGATTGCCCGGATCGATGGTTCCCAGTGTTTCCGATACGAACTTGATCGTCCGATTCTCCGCTCTTGTCTCTTTACCATAGATTGTAAAGGTAAGAGTTCCTTTATTTGTACCACCTTCAATGTAAATAGGTGTATCGTAATTATTCTTGAATTTCAGATCTTTATACGTTCCGGCAATCGCTGCATCCTCTGAGGGCTGCACATAACCTACGACCATGGAATGATTCTGCCTCTGAGTAATCTCTACTTCTGCCCGAAGTGCTGCATTATAAAGAGTGGTACAAAGCTGGCAGGCACCGCCGCCTATGGTATCGACCACGCGTCCATTCTCATAGGAACCGGCTGCGGAATATCCATTAGCTGCTGTAAATGGTGTCAGACAGGTGTAGGCAGAGAATTCTTCTCCCGGCATCAGTATATATCCATTTACCTTAGAAGCACCATTTCTTAAATTAGTGGAACGCGACACATTCCCACCATTAAAGTTTGTGCTAAATGTTCCCAACGAATCGCTGATTGAAGAAAGTGCCTCCGCAGTTTTCACGGGTTGAGTCACCTTCACGACTGCCGCTACTGTAACCGGTTCAGAAAGTCCGGTTTGTACGGCTGCATCGATGGCCGCTTTGGTCGCCCTTATATCCACTTCCAAACCTTCCACCGAGTCGGTAACCACAAACTTATCACCTTCTCTTGTAATCCCGGCGTCCTGCTGTGCTCTGACAAATGGTGCACACTGTTCCTCTGTAAAAGCCGAAACTTTCTTCGCATCGACGGCAGTCTGCAACGATATACTGATTGGCTGCTTTTCCAGTCTTTTGAAGTCCAGATAACGTTCCAGAAGATTCCCTCCACTGTAGCGTTCTGCCGCTGCCTCTACTTCTTTCTGATTATCCCAGTGAAAACCCAATTCCTGTGCTGTCGTGCTGAGTTCATGGCCATCTATGGTCAACGTAATCTGCTGCTTTGACATCGCATCCACATATTCGGTTACTTTTTTATTTGCCTCTTCCTCGGTCATCCCACCCAGTTCCAGACCGCCTACTGTGATACCTGTCGGGAGTGTCGCCGCACTCGTCACCTCCGGGGAAAATAATAATAATCCGGTTGACAGAATCGCAGCCGCCCCCGCAAGCCATATACTCTTTTTCATATTACTTCCCCCAATCCTTAAAATAATCTTTACATAGCCAGTCCTGCTAAAATCGTACCGCCGACCATAGCAAGCACCAGAATAATGATGATTGCCGCTGAAATTACTTTTCTTGTCTTTTTATCGCTAAAATTAAACATTTTTTTCACCTCTTTTTATTCTCCCATACTGAGATATGATTTTATCCGTCATACGGGATGCTTCGTTCCGTGTCAGATACTCAATCTGCACAGATAGGTTTATTTTATGATATTTTATCAAATCCCGCAAGCCTTCTTTTTGATTTTTTGTGGCAGGTTGCTCTTTTTTTACCTTATATATCAGAGGTCTACCGAAAAACACCTCCGGATTCGTCTGGAAATATTGAGATTTTACCGCCTGATATAGAAAATGTGCCATTCTTGCATCGGAAAGTGCCCGGTGTGCCGTCTCCGGAACGATGCCGTAATATGCTCCCGCCGACATTAAATTCTTTTTTTCGCCTTCCGGCATGAATTTTCGACAAATGATTAATGTATCGATTCCATTTTTTTCAAATTTCAATCCGCAATTGACTGCGGCTCTTTTTAAAAAACTGTAATCAAATATAATGTGATGTCCCAAAATCGGAAAATCTCCGCAAAAATCAATGACGGATTCGATCAGACATTCTGCTCCCGGTGCATCCGTCAACATCCCACCGGTGATTCCGGTCAGTCTTGTAGTGCACTCCTCCAGCTTCCTCCTGGGATTTACAAAAGAAGAAAATTCCTCCGTTATCTTCCCGTCTACCACTTTAACCGCCCCTATTTCGATGATTTTATCGTGTTTGGGGTCGAGACCTGTCGTCTCTAGGTCGATGGCCACATAGGAATTATCTCTTCTCTCTATTGCTTGTGCAGTTTCATTCAATTTTATTCCAGCTTTCATTAAATTTTTTTATCGGCTTTGGCACCGGGACAGTTTTCCCGCAAAAAGCATTCTTCACACTTTGGATTTCTAGCCACACAAATACTTCTGCCCAACGTAATAATATGTATATTCCAAAGAATCCAGTTTTCTTTTGGCAGTACCTTCATCAAATCATATTCGATTTTCTCCGGGTCCTCTTCTTTTGTCAGTCCCAGTTTTCGGGAAATCCGTTTTACATGAGTATCCACTACGATACTGGGCTCATTATAAATATTTCCCCGTATCACATTTGCCGTCTTTCTCCCCACGCCCGCCAGAGAAGTGAGTTCCTCCAAGGTTTCCGGTACACGGCCGCCATAGGTTTCCAAAAGTGCCTTACAGCAAGCGATAATATTCTTCGCTTTCATATGATAGAATCCGATGGAATGGATATCTGTCTCCAATTCCTTTAGATCTGCACCTGCAAATTTTTCCAATGTATCATATTTTTTAAATAAATCAGCCGTAACGATATTCACCCTTGCATCCGTGCACTGTGCGCTTAAAATAACCGCAATTAAGAGCTGCCACGGTGTTTCATGATTTAAATAACAGCGATAATCCGTACCGTATTCGGTATCCAGAAGATTCAGAATTCGTTTTACCCGCTCATCTCGCTGTGCTTTTGTCTCTCTCGCCATACTACGTTCTCCTCGTATCGTAATCGTCTATAATCGTTTGTAATCGGCTGCATCTGCCCTATCTTACTAACTCGATTGCCGCTGCATTACCTAACAGTGCGTCCCGGTTCTGATAGTCAAATAAAATCATCGTTCCATCTCCCATCACTTCGATGTGAGTCATCGTTCCATTCTGCTTAAACGGTCTGACCTGCTCTTTATAAGGGCTTTGGTCTCTTGCAAATGATGGCCGGCTCTTTAAGTTCTCCCTTAGATACAAGTCATACATCAAAAGATCCCGATACCGCTCTCTATCTGCACTTGGCAATGTTCCGATAAATGTATACAAAATCTCATATCTGGCCAGACGGCTGTGGCTGACTTTTTCCAACCCCTGTACCTCATAATACGCTGCCAGTGTCTCATATAATTCAAATGGCGTCGTGAATTCCTTTTCCAGTTCCTCCATCACGTGTCTGAACTGCCCGCTGTTGTAGTGGATTTCCAACATCTCTTCCACCCCTTTTAAACAGATTATATCTTCATAACTCAGCCATCTTGTGGATAACACCTCGTAGGGTGGCTGTGTATGGTGGATAAGTTCATAGTTTGCTGCCATTTCCGCCATATAAGAGCCTTTTAATACCTTTAAGAATCCCAACTGTAGCTGTTCCGGCCTCATCGCGTACACATCGTTAAATGACTGCTTAAAACTCTCATAATTCTCATACGGCAGTCCGGCAATCAAATCCAGATGTTGATGAATATTATGAAAATGGTTGACCTTCTCCACTGCCCATCTCACTCGATCCAGATCCATACTGCGGCGTATCTCTTTAATCGTATCCGGATTAGTCGTCTGAACTCCTATCTCCAGTTGAATCAGCCCCGGCCTCATGCGTTCCATCAATGCCAGTTCTTCTTCATCCAGAAGATCTGCCGATATCTCAAAATGAAAGTTAGTCACCCCATTATCATGTTCCAGTACATAATTCCAGATCTCCAGGGCATGACTCTTCTTACAGTTAAAGGTGCGATCCACGAACTTGACCTGAGGCACCTTACGTTCAAGAAAAAATGACAGCTCCTGTTTGACCAGCTCCACACTGCGAAACCTCACCGCTTTGTCGATGGATGACAGACAATAACTACAGGAAAAGGGACATCCTCTGCTGCTTTCATAATAAATAATTCGATGTTCCAGTTCTGTTAAATCACTGTAGGAAAAAGGAATATCGTCCAGATTCATCAGAAGACTAATCGGATTTTCCACAATTGAGCCATCTGATTTCCGATAGGTGAGACCACTGATTTCAGAGAGTAACTTGAGAAATCCGTCTGCCTGCTGCCCTCTTGCCATCTCAAATGCACGTACTAACCGGTAAAAGCTCTCTTCTCCCTCACCGACCATCACACCATCCACTTCCGGCATCTCCCTGAGAATTTCCACTGCATGGTAAGAAGC
Organism: Clostridium sp.; assembly: GCA_036634775.1. GTDB lineage: Bacteria > Bacillota > Clostridia > Lachnospirales > Lachnospiraceae > Otoolea. The sequence continues at coordinate 2,857 of JAVWRQ010000038.1, read as the reverse complement.
TTCCGGCCCACCCAGCCAGATGCTCATGCCCGGTCTGACCTTTTTGATATCACGTACAAGTTCCTTCACATAAACAATATTCCAGATATAGCAGGAAAATCCTGTTACATCTGGATTGCGTCTGTAAATATCCTGTAAGATGTATTCCATCCGATGATTAATCGTGTACTCCCCCATCTCAATCTGTGGCCATTTGGTCGGCAAAGTGTCTCCCGGATGTTCTTCCATGAGTTTTTTATCCGCATACGTCTTAAGACTGTAGATGCCCAGATTAGAATGGATATATTTTGCATTGATTGCCGCAAGTAAAAATTTCATTTTACAATGAAACCTCGATCTTTCTGCCTGTGTGATTATATTGATAATATCGAACGCCCGCAGCGTCCAGCATCCGCTTTGATGCATGCACACTAGGCGTGTTGGCGTATTTGTCACTGTCATAGATCAACGTCCTGATTCCGGCCTGAATAATCGCTTTTGCGCATTCATTACACGGAAATAACGTCACATATAGTTTTGTGCCTTCCAAGCTTCCACCCCGATAGTTCAAAATCGCGTTGAGCTCACTGTGCGTTGTATAGAAATATTTGGAATTATAGGGATCGTCCTGCTCATGCTCTTTTTCCCAGGGAAATTCGTCATCGGAGCAACCTTTGGGAAATCCATTATACCCCATGGATAAAATCTTATTGTCTGCGCTGACGATGCAAGCACCTACCTGTGTGCTGGGGTCCTTAGAACGCATAGCCGACATCTTAGCCACGCCCATAAAGTACTCATCCCATGTAATATAACTCATTCTTTTGTTCGACATTCGTAAACCTCCCCATTATACTTTTAAAATCCGATATCCAGCCGCTTTGTTCAGACGATTCATGATGGCCTGTCCCAAATGACTCTCCGGAAAACTCTCGGAATAAATATATTCCACCTCTAAATCATCAAAATCCCTTAGCACTGCATAAAGATTATGAGCCACCGTCTCCTCTTTTTCCCGCACGCCGATGCTCTTTATGATTCCCGAAACATACATGTTCTTCGTCTCATCCGTGCAGATAATTCCAACTTTCTTTCCCTGCAATCGCTGTTCTGATGCCAGACGGTTAATCTCTGCCACTACCGCTTGGGCGTCTCCTTCTACTAATGTCAAATCGGCTTTGGGGGCATAGTGGCGGTACTTCATACCGGGTGCTTTTGGATGAATATCGGCACTTATCGGGCCAAGAATCGCGGGATCAATAAGCACGTTTCCAACTGCCGCCTGAAGCATCTCCATGGTGATGGCACCGGGTCTTAGGAGTACGGGAATCGCTTCCGTCACATCCACAATCGTAGATTCTACCCCGATTCCCACCGGACCGCCATCCACGATGATATCGATCTTTCCATTCATATCCTGATATACATGTGCCGCCGTCGTCGGGCTGGGCCGACCGGATGTATTCGCACTGGGAGCCGCCACCGGTACTCCGGCTAAGCGAATCAACTCCGATGCTACCGGGTCCGACGGCATACGAATCGCCACGGTATCCAGTCCTCCCGTCGTTCCATAAGGAACCAGTGCACTCTTTGGAAAAATGAGTGTCAGCGGTCCCGGCCAGAATGCCTCGGCTAATCTTTGTCCCATCTCCGGAATCTCCGCCACTAAAGGAGCAATCTCCTCAAATTCCGCTATATGGGCAATCAGTGGATTATCCGACGGACGTCCTTTCGCTTCATATATCTTTCTTGCGGCCGCCTCGTCCAGTGCATTGGCTCCCAGACCATAGACGGTCTCCGTAGGAAATGCAACTAACCCACCCCGCTTTAAGACTTCTGCCGCTTCTTTTAATTGTTCTCTATCTTCCATCGTCAATTTCTTCGTATCTGAAACTTTTATTACTTTTGTAATCACAGTTTTATCTTCTTTCTGTATCGTTTATTGTTTTTAATCATAGCACATGGATAACCGCGGTGCAACATGGTTTTAATGGTTCCTACCTATGTTTACCTTCTATTTAAGTACTCCATAATTCCCATGTGAATCGTCCAGGCCAGTTTATCCTGATACTCCGATGAATTTAAAAGCGACGCCTCTTTCCAATTGCTCAAAAAGCCACATTCTGTAATGACAATCGGGCATTTTACATGCAGCAGCAGATAATAATTGTTGTTGGGTTTTGCCACCCTTGTATTTTTCTCCCCCAACACATAGTCAAATCGTTTTTGGATTTTCTCTGCCAGTTTTTTGCCTTTTTCAGAACCCGTATAATAGAATACCTGCCCACCGGAAATCGCTTCCTGGTGATAGCTATTTTGATGAATACTCACCACGATATCCGGGTCTGCCTCCTGGATCCTCCGGATTCGTTCCTTCATATCGGCCATTTTTTTATGACTGTCCTTTTCTTTATAAAGACCACCTTTATTTTCTCTGGTCAGAATCACGGTCACATCCGATTGTTCCAAGTACTCTTTTAATTTCAATGTAATGGCTATGTTAATATCCTTTTCCAAACTTCCATCCACACCCACTTTTCCGGGATCATTGCCCCCATGTCCCGCGTCCAGCATCACCACCGGTTTATCTTTTCCAATATGTACGCTCTGTGTCGAAACGGTCAGCCCCACATATCTGGTAATCATAAAAAGTCCGGTTACCAGTAACATACCGGCAACGGTTTCCATTATTGCCTTCTTTAACACATACTCACCTTGTTTCTCATCGGTTATAGCCAGTATATTCCTTTCAAATCATAAATAAGACCCAATATTTAATGCACTAACCTTTTTATTTCCCCATTTTTCTCTTTTTTATCTCTAAATTTTTGCATATTTCCCATATCTTTTATGATATACTATGAACACTTAGCGAGGT
>JAVWRQ010000037.1:0-23376 GCA_036634775.1 Clostridium sp. | reverse complement strand
AACTTCTCCCTTTTCCCCCTATATCATTTTACAAATCCTAATAATATAGTATAATAGAGAGAGCCGAACACGAATGAGCGAAGAAATGGACGTACTGACATGAAAAATAATAATGACTTTCAATTAGTACCAAACGACTTACTGAACAATGTTCCGGGAGGTTTAGCCGTTTATAAGGTTACAGATACCTTTGAGACCTTATACTATAATGATGGGGTATGCGCATTGACCTCACATACAAGAGAAGAATATGAGAAAGTAATTCAACATAATGCCATGGATATTGTATTTCCCGAGGATCGTGAACGCTTGGGACATGAGATTATGAGTGCAGCAAAAGAAAAAAGGAAAGTAGAAATTTCCTATCGGATTTTACGCAATCATGGTGGCTTTGTGTGGGTTCACCTTTCTGCTGTACTGCGGGATGTACCGAGAAAAGGATTATTTTGTTATGCTATTTTTATGGATATCAGCAAGGAACGAGAAGTCCAGAATTCATTAAGCGAACAAGTAGAGAAAGACAGCCTGACCGGATTACTGGATCGTATCGGATTTGAGAAAAAAATTAAAGCGGCTCTTGACGTGGGCACTGACCATCAAGCTGCATTTATTATGCTGGATATCGATAATTTTAAACAAGTAAACGATGTATATGGACACACAAAAGGTGACGAAACCCTTTGTTCTTTTGCAAGAATATTACAACAGGTATTCGATAAAAATAGCTATGTTGCACGTATGGGTGGAGATGAATTTGCGGTATTTATAGATGAACCGGAGACGAAGAAACAATTAGATTCTAAAGTGATTGAACTATCAGATGCGATTATAAAAAATCATAATGAGATAGAACAGAATATATACATATCCTGCTCCTTGGGTATTGCTTTGGCACCTAAGGATGGAGATGGTTTTCATACTTTATATGCTAAGGCAGATAAAGCTTTGTTGTATGCAAAAAGTAACGGCAAAAATCAGCATCACTATTTTGGGGAGGAATTAGAGCATCCTCTTGCATTGCCACTGAATAACTTAGATTGGCTTTTAGATGCCACCTCAAATGGTATTTATATCTGTAATTCAGAAAACTATGAATTGATGTATGTGAATAAGTTTGTTAAGGATTTATGCAACATAAGAGGAACGGATTACATGGGAAAAACCTGCTATTCGGTTTTGTTGGGATTAGATAAGCCATGTGAGACCTGTCCGCTCTCTAAGATGAGCCGGGAACAATTTCTTGAACGGGAGTTTATGCTTCAAAGTCATGGTATGAGCTTAATTCTGCGGGGCAAAGTATTCAATTGGAATGGAATTAAGGCACATATTGAATTTGTCACAGATAATACGCAGCAGGCACTTGCCAATAAAAAGTTGGAAAAGACAGCCATATCTTTAAAGCTGCAGCAGGAAAAATATGATATTGCACTTAAAAACGCTAATATTTGCATATGGGAATATAACATTAAAGAGAAAGTGATTATACAATCTGATAATGCGATGCTGATTTATCCGTTTGGAAGAATTATTGAGAAACCATCGGAATCGTTGATTGAGAAAGGCTATATTGCAGAAGATTGTATTGAAAATTATCGTTCATTATATAGAAATGTAGAGAGTGGAGAAAAAGACGGAAGTGCAGAGATCCACTGGATTGGATTTGGTAACAACAATGACTGGTGGGCCAGAATCAAGTATACCGTTATTTTCGATGAAGAAGGAATGCCTATGATTGCCGTAGGTGCCATGGTTGACATAACAAACGAAAAGATGGCACTGAAACGATATGAAGATGAACTTCTGATGCGTGAACTGTCTACGCCGATGACCATTGTTTCTTTTAGAGCAAATTTAACACTTGATACAGTGGAAGAATGCAATATTAATAGCGCAAAGATGGGCAATCTAAAAGACATTAAATCAGTAGACAAACTATTCCAGACCATTGATTCTACTTATTTAGGCGAAGAAGACCGTGAAAATGCCAAAATTCTGAATCGAAAACTATTAATTGAAAAGTTCAATGAACAAATTACACATTTAGAGACTTCCTACCGTCGGGTTTTCAACGATGGTTCGGTTCTCCGTTTACACGTCACTATAAAACTAATGAAACATCCTATGACTTCTGATATAATGGCATTTATCTATACGGTGGATATAACCGAAAACAGTATTATGGAGTCGGCGATTCATAATTTTGTCAAATATTTTTATGATTACATTATGTTTATCGATGGAAACCGTGGGCGGTATCAAACATACTATGATGAGGAAAACACAAGTATCGTACGGCCAATCAGAGAAGGTGTTTATACGGATTATGTCAAAGTCTATCTTTGCAGGTATGCAGTGGAAGAAGAATGGGAGCACCTTTTTGCCTCTGTGGAACTGAATAAGATTTATGAAGAGCTGGCACTCAGGGACACTTACGAGGTGATATTTCATATCCGTGATAAGCATGGTGCGGTGATTCCCAAAGAACTGCGTTTTTCTTATATTGAAAAGGGGAGCAATACATTGCTGTTGGCTCAATATAACTTGAATCGGCACAACACAAAAAAATAATGTAGGAAGGAAAATAAACTACATGAACCAACAGAATCAAAATCAGAATCAGGAGCAGAATCAGAATCAGGAGCAGAAACACGAACGACGCGTGCGGTATCAGGGGACACATCCCAAAGCTTATAAAGAAAAATATAAAGAACTTCAACCGGAGAGATATGCCGATACGGTGGAAAAAGTGATTCAAAAGGGAAGTACACCCGCCGGTATGCACATCTCCATCTGTGTTAAAGAGATACTGGATTTTTTGCAGATCAAGCCGGGACAGACCGGACTGGATGCGACGCTGGGATATGGTGGACATACTTCTGCTATGCTGAAATGCCTGGAAGCAAAGGGACATATGTATGCCATAGATGTAGACCCGATTGAATTGGTTAAGACCAGAGAACGGTTGGGGCACTTAGGCTACGGTCCGGAGATATTGACGATTCGTCAGTTGAATTTTGCTGATATCGATCAGGTGGCAGCGGAAGCCGGCAACTTTGATTTTGTGCTGGCGGATCTGGGTCTTTCATCCATGCAGATCGACAATCCGGATCGAGGATTTTCTTATAAAACAGAGGGACCACTGGATTTACGGTTGAATCCGGAGAAAGGCATATCGGCAGCAGAACGTTTGAGACACATTACTCAGGAGGAACTACAGGGGATGCTGATCGAGAATTCAGATGAGCCCTATGCGGAGGAAATTGCAAAAGCGATTGTTCTGGAAATCAAAAAGGGAACCGATATTTCCACAACGACACAACTTAAGAAGATGATTGGAGATGTACTTTCTTTTGTTCCGGCAGATAAACAAAAAGATACGATCAAAAAGACTTGCCAGAGAACCTTTCAGGCACTGCGAATTGATGTAAACAGCGAGTTTGAGGTGTTGTATGAATTTTTGGACAAGCTTCCTCATGTTCTGGCAAAAGGTGGGCGCGTGGCGATACTGACATTCCATTCGGGTGAAGACAGACTGGTCAAAAAATCATTTAAGCAGTTGTTAAATCAGGGAGTCTATGAGGAGGTATCTACCGAGGTGATTCGTCCTTCAGCAGAAGAGTGCAACTTGAACAGCCGTGCCCGTTCGGCAAAACTCAGATGGGCTATTAAATCTTAAATTATCTTACATAATTATAAAGAATTTTGATATGATATTTACGAAAGTGATAGAGCTGTGCTATACTACGGACTTAGCATCTATCTTATAAAAAAGGAGCATCAATTTATGAAAAAGAACAAAATTATCGCATTAGCTGCTGTATGTTTACTGGTTGCCGGGTTAGCGGGCTGTAGTAAAGGTGCAGATAAAACCACCAACGAGACTACATCCGCTGTAGCCCAGACCGAAGCAGCTACGACACAGACGGAGGCAGCACCGAGCGAAACGGCTACGGAGATCAAGACAACCGCAGCTCAGATCGACATGGCAACCGCTACCCCCAAAGAATTGATTGATTTGGCCAAGAGTCAGATGCAAACAGCATCGGCTGAAGAGAAGACGACACTGATACAGTCCATTTTCAACAGCCAGAAGAAATATCTGGAAGAAGTGGCACCGTCCTATGAAGAAGCCAACTCAAACACAGAATTCATGGACATCTATGCCCTGGATATCACCAAAGAGCTTGTGGACAAGATCACAGACAGTAATATCAAAAAGCTGGTAACCGATACGTATGATAACGGACTGATATTACAAAAAGCAGAAGGTTATGTCTATCCTGTAATTGATATCAAACTGTATCAGGATGAATTCCTATCCAACATGCCGGAATCAGATGGCAAGGCACTAGAAGCAGAAATTAATAAATTTAATGCCGGATTATAAATGATAAAGCAAGTGCATCTATGGCAATTTAGATGTACTTGCTTTTTTAATGAATAAAAATGCAATTAAAACGTGTATAAACCGCATATAGATTTTTAACTCTAAATGTGATAGAATATAAGAGATTATATATAACTTTGGCCGTGTAGAGATTTATTCTGTTTTATTGTGTTGGAAATGTAACCTTGGGAGGCAGCCATGAATCAATTGGAGAAATTTATATCCAAAATTAAGCATATGTATAAACTTATAATTGGTGTGTGTGTACTTGCGGCGGCTTGCATTGTGATGTGTATTTCTTGTTTTCAGTACTATAATCATTTACAGCAGATATTGAAAGAAGAAACAGGGGAATACATGCGGGAAATTGCAAAACAGATGAGTGGTAATATCCAAAAGATTATTAATGATAATTTTTCGGTATTAGGAACCATAGCATCTGATTTAAGTACGTTTCATATAGATTCTTATGATAGTATGTACGGAATTATTAACAATTATAAGGACTACTGGCATTATCAGAAGATTATACTGATTGATGCAGATGGGATAGCGCATGATGCAACCGGAAGAACCGAGACTTTAGATAAAGATACATATCTGCAAGATGTGGTGGTAGGAAGAATTCCGGTTATATCTACCGCTCAATTAATTGATGGAAAAGAGTGCATTGTTTTTGCAATTCCGATTGATGACATAACCGTGGATGGCGTCCAGATGCTGGCTCTTGCCGGATGTTACACATTGGATACATTTGATACAACCTTGCATATGGAGGCTTTTAATGGGAAAGGTTATGCCCACATTATCGATAAAGATGGAACGGTCGTGATTCGTTCCAGTTCACCTAATGCCATGGAAGCAGGGTATAATATTTTAAATACATTGGCATCCGCTGATATAAGAGATGGAAAAACCATAGAGGATATTAAGAGGGGCATAGCATCCGGCGTCAGTGCTCAGACTGAGTTTTCACTGGGAGATACTCATGAATATATGACCTATACACCGGTAGGGCTGCAAGACTGGAACTTGCTGACCTTTGTGCCGGTGACCGCTGTCAGTAAACATTCAATCGCTTTTCTTAAAGTAACGTTGCTATTGTGCAGTTTTATCGCACTGACCTTTACTATGCTCTTCTTGGCACTGTTTATCATTACGTATCGGAATAGACGCCGATTGGAAAATATTGCCTATGTAGATCCGGTCACGGGCGGACATACGATTGGGCGTTTCTATGAATTAGTTCAGAAAAGACTGGGGTCTTCAAATAAATCACCTTATGCGATGATTTATATGAATATTGAAAAATTTAAAATTCTCAATGAACAGTTCGGGAAGGAAAATAGTGATAAGATTCTCACCAGTATTGTCAATGGTATCGGTGCGGACCTAAAAGACGGAGAATACATTGGCAGATTATATGCCGATAACTTCTGTATTTTTGTCAACTATGAAGGCGGTGAGACCTTGCTGCAGCGCTTTACAACATGGGAAAAAAACTGTATGGAGTATCAGGAAAATAATGGCTTTTTAAAGATTCCACTGGTTGCGGAGTTTGGTGTTTTTACAATTGATGATGTTGCTATTCCGGTGCCGAATATGATTGACAGAGCCAAACTTTCCTTGACGGCGAAGACTTGTGAATCAAAAGGCAAGATGCGTTATGCATTCTATGATGAGAAGCTACGCCATGCACTTCTGCGTGAAAAACGGTTGGAGGACATGATGGAGGATGCATTGGCGAATAGAGAATTTGAAGTATATCTGCAGCCCAAGTACAATACGCAGACGGAGCAGATCGGCGGTGCGGAGGCACTGGTACGATGGCATAGTGCTTCGGAGGGGATGATTTATCCCGATGAATTTATTCCTCTATTTGAGAAGAACCGGTTTGTAATTCAAATTGATTTATTCGTTTTTGAAGAAGTATGCCGCATGATTCAACGGTGGAGGCAAGATGGGAAGCCCCTGATTCAGATTTCCGTCAATTGCGCCCGTGTACATTTAAAGTCAGCGGATTTTTTAAATAACTATAGCCGGATTGCTCAAATGTATGATTTGCCACAAGATGCAGTTGAATTGGAACTGAGCGAAAATGATGTATTTGAGGATGTGGAATACCTTTCTGAGGTTATTCGGAAGGTTCATGCCGCCGGTTTTGGCTGTTCGATGGACGATTTTGGAAGTGGTCACTCTTCCCTTAATTTAATCCGCGATATTCCGGTGGATACGATTAAATTGGACAAGACCTTTTTCCATACGACCTCCGGAGATATGGAACGCACGGAATCGGTGATCGGCAGTATTATTGCAATGTCTAAGGCATTGCATATGCATACAGTGGCGGAGGGGGTAGAAGAACGAGAGCAGGTGGAGATGCTCAAACGACTGAGCTGCGACTTGATACAAGGGTATTATTTTGCAAGGCCTATGCCAATTGCAGATTTTGAACGCATTGCATTTGTAAAAAACAAGTAAATAAAAAAGCGGCGGATGGCCAAAAACATCCGCCGCTTTTTACATAAGTTTGACGGAAATCTGATTCTGCATTTTACATTAAAACGATATACTTAGTTTGTAAAATAAAGACGAAGAGGAGAGAAAAATTATGAAGAAGATAATGATAGCAGCATTGACCGGTGCGATGATTTTGGGATTGGCAGGCTGTAGCAAAACGAATGTAGAGACCGATGCAACAACAACCGCAACAACTGAAACAACCGCAACAACTGAAACGAATGCGGGTACCGATACAGCATCGACTGATTTAAAAGGTTCTATTACTTTGGCAGGTTCCACATCGATGGAAAAGTATTCCAATGCATTGGCAGAAGCTTTTATGGAACAATATCCAAATGTAACGGTTCAAGCAGAATTTACAGGTTCTTCTGCCGGTGTGGAGGCCGTTCTGGCGGGGCAGTGTGATATAGGAAATTCATCCAGAAACTTAAAAGATGAGGAAAAGGCAAAGGGCGCAGTTGAAAATATCGTAGCGATTGACGGCATTGCAGTAGTGACCGATCCGGCAGGTACAATTGCCGATTTGAGCAAGGAACAACTTAGCTCGATTTATGCAGGAACGGTTAAGAATTGGAAAGAACTGGGTGGCACCGATCAGCCCATTGTCGTAGTAGGACGTGAGGCGGGTTCCGGAACCAGAGGCGCATTTGAAGAAATTCTGGGTCTGGTAGATCAATGCCGGTATGCCAATGAGTTGGATTCTACAGGAGCCGTTATGGCAAAAGTCGCTTCCACTCCCGGTGCCATTGGATATGTTTCACTGGATGTTATTGACGACACCGTTAAAGTGTTCACTCTGGATGGAGTGGCAGCAGATGAAATGAACATTAAGTCAGGAGATTATTTCTTGAGCAGACCATTTGTAATGGCTACAAAGGGCGAGATTTCGACACAGAACGAGCTGGTAAAAGCACTTTTTGACTATGTGAATTCCGCAGATGGGGATGCATTGGTTCAGTCAGTGGGACTTATTACAACGAAATAACAAGGAGCACTTTATGCACGAAAAAAAGTTTTCGATTCTTGCAAATCAGAAAAACAAGTCCCTGGTAGAGAAGGCTGCAGCAGCTGTTTTTACGGCTTGCGGCCTCTTGGCCGTACTGGCGGTCTTTTCTATTACACTTTACATGATTCTCAGCGGTACACCGGCGCTTTTTAAGGTGGGAATCGCCGATATACTATTTGGAACGGTATGGAAACCTACAGCCGATCCGGCACTATTTGGAATCCTTTTTGTCATCCTTACCTCCATTGTTGGTACCTTTTTAGCGATTTTAATCGGTGTGCCGATTGGACTTTTTACGGCCATCTTTTTAGCAGAAGTAGCATCGCCTAAGGTGGCGAATCTGGTTCGGCCGGCCGTGGAGCTTTTGGCCGGAATCCCTTCTGTTATCTATGGACTATTGGGAATTCTTATTTTGAATCCCCTCATGTATCAATTGGAATTAAAGATTTTTGCCGGTTCCTCAACCCATCAATTTACCGGTGGAGCAAACCTGATTTCCTCGGTTCTGGTTTTAGCTGTTATGATTATGCCTACGGTAATTAATATGAGTGAGGCGTCCCTGAGGGCGGTGCCAAAACATCTGAAGAGTGCTTCCCTGGCATTGGGTGCAACCCATATGCAGACTATTTTCAAAGTCATTCTGCCGGCAGCAAAATCAGGGATTGTAACTGCCATTGTGCTGGGATGCGGGCGTGCAATTGGAGAAGCGATGGCCATCAGTCTGGTATCCGGAAGTTCCGTAAATTTTCCGCTGCCATTTAACTCGGTAAGATTTCTTACGACAGCCATTGTCTCGGAAATGTCCTATTCTCAGGGACTTCACCGAGAAGTACTTTTTACGATTGGTCTGGTACTTTTTGTGTTTATCATGTTTATTAATGTGGTGCTGATGCGCATATTTAAGAAGGGAGAAGGAGATCGTGACTAATGCGGTAAAAAGTAATACAACCGGTATTTGTAATAAAAAGATACGGACGAGTGATATCGTTCTTAAGGTCCTGATTTACCTGTCTGCGATTCTTGCGATTACGCTATTGGTAGGAATTATGGGATATGTATTTGTCAGAGGTATTCCCCAGATTAACTGGGAATTCCTTTCTACGGTGCAGAGTGCAAAGAAAGGAACCTTTGGAATTCTGGGAAATATTGTAAATACTTTATATATTATTACGATTACCCTGATCATTGCAGCTCCGGTGGGCATCGGTTCCGCCATTTATCTGAATGAATATGCACGACCGGGGAAATTGGTAAATCTGATTGCATTTACTACAGAAGTCCTGGCCGGAATTCCTTCGATTATATTTGGACTTTTTGGCATGGTGTTCTTTGGTACGACCCTGGGACTGGGATACTCGGTTTTGACCGGATCCTTTACACTGACCTTGATGGTACTTCCTCTGATTACCAGAAATACACAGGAAGCTTTAAAAACCGTACCGGACAGTTACCGATCCGGCGCGTTGGGAATCGGTGCTACAAAATGGTATATGATCCGGACGATTTTACTGCCCAGTGCCGCACCGGGTATTCTGACCGGAATCATTCTTTCCATTGGACGAATCGTAGGAGAGTCCGCCGCCCTCCTGTTTACTGCCGGAAGTGGATTTCTACTGGCTAAAAATATGTTTTCAAAATTATTTGAATCCAGTGGAACCCTGACCATTCAATTGTATCTGTCTATGCAGAAAGCAAAATACGATCAGGCATTTGGCATTGCGGTGGTACTTTTATTGATTGTATTGGGAATTAACCTTTTGACAAAATATCTGACCGGAAAATTTGATGTAACGAAGCTAAAATAGATGGAGGAATATATGGAAACAAAAATTGTAACCAGAGGTTTGAATCTGCACTATGGTTCAAATCACGCATTAAAAGATATTAATCTGGATATTTATGCCAATCAAATTACTGCATTTATTGGTCCTTCGGGATGTGGAAAATCCACCTATTTGAAAACGTTAAATCGCATGAATGATTTAGTAGAAGGGGTGACAATCGATGGGAAAATCCTATTGGACGGAGAAGATATTTACAGCCCAAAAGTGGATACCACATTGCTCCGTAAGAAAATAGGAATGGTATTTCAGCAGCCGAATCCATTTCCCATGAGTATCTATGACAATGTCGCTTATGGTCCCAAAATCCACGGAATTAAATCCAAACAGCAGCTGGATGCCATCGTGGAGGAAAGCTTAAAGGGAGCAGCGCTGTGGGAAGAGGTAAAAGATCGTTTAAAGAAATCTGCACTGGGACTGTCCGGCGGGCAGCAGCAGCGTCTTTGCATTGCCAGAGCACTGGCAGTAGAACCGGAAGTACTCTTGATGGATGAACCGACTTCCGCGCTGGATCCCATTTCCACCTTAAAAATCGAAGATTTGATGGATGAATTAAAAGCCAGATACACGGTGATTATCGTAACTCATAATATGCAGCAGGCCACACGTATAGCAGATTATACAGCCTTCTTTTTAGTGGGCGAGATTGTAGAATATGCACCTACGAATGAGTTGTTTTCACATCCTAAGGAAAAGAAAACAGAAGATTACATTACGGGACGTTTTGGCTAATGGAGAGGGAGAAAAATCATGACAACAAGAATTCTATTTGATCAGGAACTAGAAGAACTCAACAGCGAACTGGAAAAAATGAGCGAAATTGTGGCACAGTCCATAGAAGATACATTTGAAGCACTCAATACCAATAACAGTGTATTGGCAAAAGAAATTATAAAGAATGACAGCGTTATAGATGACATGGAACGCTCAATCGAAAGTCACTGTCTGGCATTAGTACTGCGTCAGCAGCCGGTAGCCAGAGATTTAAGACATATATCCACAGCATTAAAGGTGGTGACCGATCTGGAGCGAATTGGTGACCATGCAGCGGATATTGCAGAATTGACATTACATTTGAACCAGGCAGGTTCCTGCGCAGCATTAAAACACCTTCCTGCGATGGTGGAAAGTGTAAAATCTATGGTGCGAGATGCCATACGTGCATTTATAGAAAGAGATGTAGACAAAGCCGCAGAAATCCAACTCCGCGATGATATTATTGATGCATTTTTTGACAAAGTAAAAGGTGAAGTAATCAATCTTCTGAAAAATGACAGCGGAAAATCCGATAGTGCCGTTGACCTTCTGATGATTGCAAAATATTTAGAACGAATCGGGGATCATGCGGTAAATGTATGTGAGTGGACTGAATTTTCCGATACCGGTGCAGTGAAGCATGTGCATATTTTATAAAATTATAAAATCCGGTTATGGAATGATAAGAATGGCATAAATATAGTAGTAAGCATAATATTGCGGGTAAGCGAATGCAGGCGTTTGTAATAGAAGTGATGAGTTCATTCGGCTATGTCGGAATTTTTACACTTATTTTAGTAGAAAATCTTTTTCCGCCGATTCCCTCAGAAGTGATCTTGACCTTTGGTGGTTTCATGACTACTTATACAACGATGAATACGACTGGAGTCATCCTGGCATCCACCTTTGGATCGGTATGCGGAGCTGTGATTTTATACTATACAGGTCGGTTGATTCCTCAGTCAACATTGGAAAAATGGTTTCATTTCGATGGAAACGACATAGAAGACGCGATGAAATGGTTCGATTCCAAAGGGAAAATGGCGGTTTTGGTATGTCGCTGTATTCCGATTGTCAGAAGTCTGATTTCCATTCCTGCGGGTCTGGCGAACATGAAGATGGCGCCATTTTTGATTTTAACAACGATCGGAAGTCTGATCTGGAATACGGTGCTGGTATCCGCAGGCGCTGCCGCCGGAGTATCATGGGAGCGGGTGTTGGAATTAATGCATCACTATTCCGGAATTACGCTGGTGGTCGTGGGAGTGGCAGCGCTCGTGGGGAGCTGCCTGTACTTTCGAAAGTAGTGGGAGGAGGTCGTCGCAATGGAGAGGTGGAAATTCACCTTATCATTGCGACGGCCGTTTCTTTATCCTTGTGTTTCTCGGCAAAATGTAGTAAAATCCCCCCTAGATACTGAAATGTGCTTAGGAAAGGAATATAGATCGATATGAAGATTATAGATGTAACAGGAGTGGGAACTTCTGCTGTTTTTTTAATAAAAGGAGCGAGTAATATTCTCTTTGAAACAGGGATGGCTTATGCGGCTGATTTGATGGTAGAGAAGATAAAGGCAGAATTAGGAGAAGGACATCTGGATGCCGTGCTTTTGTCACATGCTCATTATGATCACATAGCGGGACTCCCGGCTGTGCGCAAAGCTTGGCCCGATGTAACCGTATATGCGGCAGAGCGGGCAAAAGAAATCCTGGTAAAACCATCGGCATTGACGACGATCAGGCGTTTGAGCAGCGAGGCGGCAGAAGCTGCCGGGATGGATTGGGAATATGATTATAAAGATGAGGATTTAAGAATCGACATTGCCTTGAAGGATCATGATGTGATACAGATTGGGGATCATCGCGTAGAAGTTCTGGAAACGATTGGACATACCAAAGATTCCTTCTCTTATATTGTAGACGGTGAATTGATGCTGTGCAGCGAGAGCGTTGGTGTTCTGACCTCCAAGAAGCAGTATATGCCTACTTTCTTGGTAGATTATAAAGAATCAGAGCGTTCCATTATAAAATCCAAAGAATTTCCGGTAAAATATATTATTTTAAATCACTATGGACTTGTATCGGAAGAAGATAAGCTCCATATCTGGGACTTCCTTTTAGATAAAGCCAGAGAAAGCAAAAAAGTTATGATAGAAGTGATGAATACTTATGATACAGAAGAAAAATGTCTGCGTGTGATGGAAGAGATCTTTCACACGGGCATTGATAAGAAAGAACAACCGGACGAGGCATTTGACATTAATGCGCTGAGCATGATGCGGACACTTCACCGTCAATTTCCTGTAGAATTCATGCGGGAAACGGCATAGAAAGGTGGTACGATATGCAATTAATAGCATTGGTAGATAAAAATTGGGCAATAGGGAAAAAAGGGCAGCAGCTGGTGACGATACCGGCAGATCAGAAGATATTTCGTCAGGAGACACAGGGGAAAGTAGTGGTGATGGGCCGAAAGACACTTTTGGCACTGCCGGGAGAACGACCGCTGGATGATCGTATTAACATAGTTCTCACAAAGGACGAGACATTTCGAATCCGGGGAGCCGAGATTTGCCATAGTATGGAGGAAACGCTTCGGAAACTGGAAGAATACAAAGAACAAAGATCACTCCATGATGAAGATATTTATATTATTGGTGGTCAAAGTATTTATGAGCAGTTTTTACCATATTGCGACGTGGCACACATTACTTATGTGGACTATGAATATGAAGCAGATACTTATATGGTAAATTTAGAAAAAATGGGTTGGAAATTAGAAGAGAGTAGCGAGGAGCAGACCTACTTTAATTTGTGCTATGAATTTCGAAAATACACAAGAATTCTCTGTGTTTAACTTGTCAGAAGGCGTACAAAATGATAAGATAAAAGCATTATGATAGAAACTATAAAATAAATGGTTGCGGAGGGAAATTATGTACCAGATTTTGAAGGCAGAGAAATTGGCCGATAAGATTTACTTAATGGAAGTAAAAGCACCAAGAGTAGCCCGTTCATGTGAACCGGGAGAATTTGTAATTGTGAAGATTGACGAAGCGGGAGAGAGAATTCCTCTTACCATCTGTGATTTTGATCGTGAAGCAGGTACCATTACGATCGTATTTCAGACCGTAGGTGCTTCCACTGAGAAGATGAGCGAACTGAAAGCAGGCGATTCATTCCGGGACTTTGTAGGACCACTGGGCAATCCCTCTGATTTTACCAAAGAAGATGTTGAAGAATTAAAAAAGAAGAGATATCTTTTTGTAGCAGGCGGAGTTGGTACAGCACCTGTCTATCCTCAGGTAAAATGGCTGAAGGCTCATGGCGTCGATGTCGATGTTATCGTGGGATCTAAGACGAAAGATTTACTTATTCTTACAGAAGAGATGGAAAAAGTAGCGGGGAATCTTTACATAACAACCGATGACGGAACATTTGGACGCAAGGGGATGGTAACAGAGGTTATTACCGACCTCGTTAAAAATCACGATAACAAGTATGATGTCTGTGTTGCGATCGGTCCTATGATCATGATGAAATTTGTCTGCCTCTTAACCAAAGAACTGGAGATTCCGACGGTTATCAGCATGAACCCGGTTATGGTAGACGGCACGGGTATGTGTGGTGCCTGTCGTTTGACCGTAGGTGGAAAAGTGAAATTTGCCTGTGTGGATGGTCCTGAATTTGACGGTCATCAGATTAATTTTGATGAGGCGATGAAACGCCAGCAGATGTATCGCACCGAAGAAGGGAAAGCGATGCTTCGTCTTACAGAAGGCAAAACACATCATGGCGGCTGTGGCCATTGCGGAGGTGACAAATAATGGAAAACAAGAGAGATATGCTAAAAAAAGTGCCGGTAAGAGAACAGAAACCGGAGATTCGTGCAACGAATTTTGAAGAAGTTTGTCTGGGATATAATTTAGAAGAAGCGACGGCAGAGGCAGAACGCTGCTTGAACTGTAAGAATGCAAAGTGCATCGCCGGTTGTCCGGTAGCGATTGATATTCCCGGTTTTATTAATGAAGTAAAGAATGGTAATATTGATGCAGCGGCGAATGTTATCGCTATGTCATCGGCTCTTCCGGCGGTCTGCGGACGTGTATGTCCACAGGAAAGTCAGTGTGAAGGAAAGTGTATCAGGGGGATTAAGGGCGAACCTGTTTCCATCGGTAAATTAGAGCGTTTTGTTGCCGACTACTCCAGAGAACATGGTTTTGTTCCGGAAGTTTCGGCAGAGAAGAATGGCAAAAAAGTAGCCGTAATCGGTTCCGGACCAAGTGGACTTACCTGTGCCGGAGATTTAGCAAAACTGGGTTACGAAGTTACGATATTTGAAGCACTTCATGAAGCCGGCGGCGTGCTTACTTATGGTATCCCCGAGTTCCGTCTTCCGAAAGATGCCGTAGTAAAGCAGGAAATCGAGAATGTGAAGAAGTTAGGTGTTACGATTGAGACGAACGTGGTTATCGGTAAATCGGTCACTGTGGATCAGTTGATGGAAGAAGAGGATTTTAAAGCCGTATTTATCGCATCCGGCGCCGGACTCCCGATGTTCATGGGAATCCCCGGAGAGAATGCCAACGGAGTATTTTCCGCAAATGAATACCTGACCAGAAGCAATCTGATGAAAGCATTCCGTGACGATTATGATACTCCTCTTGCAGCAGGCAAGAAAGTAGCAGTCGTAGGTGGCGGTAACGTGGCCATGGATTCAGCCAGAACCGCACTTCGTTTAGGTGCTAAGACATATATTATCTATAGAAGAAGTGAGAAAGAATTACCGGCCAGAGCAGAAGAAGTACATCATGCGATGGAAGAGGGAATCGAATTCCATCTGCTTACCAATCCGGTCGAGATATTGACAAATGATAACGGTTGGGTCAGCGGTATCGTATGCCGTAAGATGGAACTTGGCGAACCGGATGAATCCGGCAGAAGACGTCCCGTAGAGATCGTAGGATCCGATTATACGATGGAAGTAGATACCGTCATCATGGCTCTGGGAACTTCTCCTAACCCACTGATTTCCGCTACGACCGAAGGGCTGGAAGTGAATCGCAAGAAGTGTATTACGGCAGATGAAACGAACGGAAAGACAAGCAAAGAGGGCGTTTACGCCGGCGGCGATGCGGTTACAGGCGCAGCTACCGTTATTCTGGCTATGGAAGCCGGGCGTGCCGGAGCAAGAGGAATTGATGAGTATCTTTCTGGAAAATAAGCGCCGGAATGAGAAATAGGTGCATAATGAGAAACAGGTGACATAATGAAAAAGAATGTAGATTTACTCCATGAATCGATATTGCCGGCACTTACCAGACTGGCAGTACCGATTATGGCTACATCTTTGGTACAGATGGCTTACAACTTGACGGATATGCTGTGGATTGGCCGGCTGGGAGCCGGTGCGGTAACAGCAGTAGGCACAGCCGGACTCTATATCTGGATGTCTCAGGGCGTGGTGGATCTGGCCAGAATCGGTGGTCAGGTCAAAGTATCCCAATCCCTGGGTGGTCAGGACGAAGAAGAGGCCGGACAATTTGCAAAAGGAGCCCTCCAGATCGGTATTTTTCTGGCGCTTCTGTTTGGCGTGATTTCACTGCTTGGAGCCGGGCCGTTGATTGGATTCTTTGGACTGCAATCAGGGGCGATTATCCGAGACTCGGAGCGGTATCTTCAAATTACAGGCGGAGCGATCATTTTTTCTTTTTTAAATGCAGTGTTGACCGGAATTTTAGCAGCAGAAGGAGATAGTAAAACTCCATTTAAGGCAAATGTAGTCGGTCTAGTTTCCAACATAGTGATGGATCCGGTCCTTATTTTCGGACTGGGTCCTTTTCCAAAGATGGGTGTAGAAGGCGCAGCGATTGCCACAGTAGGTGCACAAATGGTGGTAACCGCTCTATTTATTATAGCAGTAAGAGAAGACAAAATTATTTTTGACAAATTTAAACTATTTACGAAGACATCCTTTCGTCACATCAAGGGGATTATGCAGATTGGACTGCCGGCGGCGATGCAGAAGATTCTAATGGCTGGTATCTCCATGATACTGACCCGGCTGGTGGCAAGCTGGGGCGATACGGCAGTGGCCGTACAGCGAGTCGGCAGTCAGATTGAATCGATTTCATGGATGACAGCAGAAGGTTTTGGCGTAGCCATTAACTCATTTACCGGTCAGAATTATGGTGCCAAACAATACAAACGTGTAAAAGACGGCTATGTTACCGCTGTAAAAATTATGACCGTATGGGGAATTCTGACGACAGCGATACTGATCTTTCTATCGGTTCCCATCTTTCGTGTATTTATCGCAGAACCGGAAGTCCTGGCGGCCGGAAGTGACTATTTGAAAATACTAGGCGTTTCCCAGATTTTTATGTGTATTGAGATATTGACCGCAGGAGCATTTGCAGGACTCGGTAAAACGATGCTGTCTTCGGTCATCAGTACTATTTTTACGGTTCTCCGCATTCCGATGGCAGTAGCACTTTCGGCCACGGTGTTGGGACTCAATGGAATCTGGTGGGCAATTACATTATCCAGCGTGTTAAAGGGAATGATCTTCCTTGGATTCTATCTGGTGACGCTTCGGAAACTAAAAAAAGTACAAAAAACTATAGACGGATGAAAAAATAAGTGAGATAATAAGACAGGTATGATGTGATAAAATTAACAATGTACTAGTATATTCATTTGAAAGGAGTCTTAAAATGATTTATTCACAGGAAGTAGAAAGTATGTGCAAAGTTGCGCAAGGCGTTAATCACGGTGCAGCTCCGATTCCGGAAGAGGGAAAATGGGTTCACTCGAAGGAAATTAAAGATATTTCCGGTTTGACACATGGCGTGGGCTGGTGTGCTCCGCAGCAGGGCGCCTGCAAACTTACATTGAATGTAAAAGAAGGTATTATTCAGGAGGCTCTCGTAGAGACGATTGGCTGTTCCGGTATGACACATTCTGCAGCTATGGCAGCCGAGATTCTTCCGGGTCGAACACTTCTGGAGGCACTTAACACCGATCTCGTTTGTGATGCAATTAATACAGCGATGAGAGAATTATTCTTACAGATCGCATACGGAAGAACACAGAGCGCATTTTCCGAAGATGGTCTTCCAATTGGCGCGGGTCTTGAAGATTTAGGCAAAGGACTCCGTTCTCAGGTTGGTACGATGTACGGAACATTAAAGAAAGGTCCTCGTTATCTTGATATGGCAGAGGGCTATGTAACAGGGATTGCTCTGGACGCCGAAGATCAGATCATCGGTTATCAGTTCGTCAATCTGGGTAAGATGACAGACTTTATGAAAAAAGGCGATGATGCGAATACCGCCTATGAAAAATCCAAGGGTCAGTATGGACGTGTGGACGATGCAGTTAAGATTATTGATCCGAGACAGGAATAATAAAAGGAGGCTCATTCTACTATGGCATTATTTGAATCATATGAGAGAAGAATTGATAAGATCAATTCCGTATTAAACAGCTATGGAATTGCTTCTATTGAAGAAGCAGAGAAAATCACAAAAGATGCAGGTCTGAATGTATACGATCAGGTAAAGAAGATTCAGCCGATTTGCTTTGAGAATGCATGCTGGGCTTATATTGCCGGCGCAGCCATTGCCATCAAGAAGGATTGCAGAAAAGCATCCGATGCAGCAGCAGCGATTGGTGAAGGACTTCAGTCATTTTGTATTCCCGGTTCGGTTGCAGATCAGCGTAAAGTAGGTCTGGGACATGGAAACTTAGGCAAGATGCTCTTGGAAGAGAACACCGAATGTTTCTGTTTCTTAGCGGGTCATGAGTCATTTGCAGCAGCAGAAGGTGCAATCGGTATTGCAGAGAAAGCAAATAAAGTTCGTACCAGACCGCTTCGTGTTATTTTAAATGGACTGGGTAAGGATGCAGCACAGGTCATTTCCAGAATCAATGGATTTACTTATGTTGAGACAGAGATGGATTACTACACAGGCGAAGTCAAAGAACTGTGGAGAAAGTCTTACTCGGAAGGTCTGAGAGCCGGAGTAAACTGCTATGGTTCCAATGATGTTACAGAGGGCGTTGCGATTATGTGGAAAGAGGGCGTGGATGTGTCTATTACCGGCAACTCTACGAACCCCACCAGATTCCAGCACCCGGTAGCAGGTACTTATAAGAAGGAATGCATTGAAAAAGGCAAGAAGTATTTTTCAGTGGCATCCGGTGGTGGTACAGGTCGTACCCTTCACCCGGATAACATGGCAGCAGGTCCCGCATCTTATGGTATGACCGATACGATGGGACGTATGCATTCCGATGCACAGTTTGCAGGTTCTTCTTCCGTACCGGCACATGTGGAGATGATGGGTTTAATCGGCATGGGTAACAATCCTATGGTCGGAGCCACCGTAGCGGTAGCCGTTGGGGTGGAGATGGCAGCAAAAGCCGGGAAATTCTAAAACCGCATAAGATAGAATTAAAATATTAGTAAAGGAGGGTGACTGATATGGCTAATAAAGATCTTGGAAAAAAACAGGAAAAAAAGAAAAAAGTTGAACTTCCAAAAGATGCTGTTAAAGTAAAAAAAGAAAAAAAGAAATATGAATAAAAGAGATTTGAAGTCGCCATTCCCGGCCAATAGAGATACGCAGCCTACGAGATTAATCGTATGCTGCGTATTTTTTGATGAGATATATCAAAAGCAGTTATTTTAAATCTTCCACAAAGGGAATGGGTGTTTCGTCTTTTTCATCTAAGTGATTCAGATAATACTTTGTATCTTTGGCCACAACGCCGGACAGGAGCAGAACAGCGATGATGTTTGGAATCGCCATGAGTGCATTCAGTGTATCCGCAATGCTCCATACCAGATCCAGTTGAATCAGCGGTGCAACGATTAAAACAATAATCCACGCGATGCGGTAGGGGAAAAGGGACTTTTTACCAAAGAGGTATTCCAGACACCGTTCACCATAATAGGACCATCCCAGAATCGTAGAATAGGCAAATGTGATAATGCCGATTGTTAAAATAGTAGTTCCAATATATGGGATCTGAGAAAAAGCGAGGGATGTCAATTCGCCTCCGGATAAATTTGTAACATTAATGCGGTCATTGCCAATGATGCTGCTGACGAGTACCAGACCGGTCATAAGGCATACCACTACGGTGTCCCAGAAGGTTCCGGTAGAGGAAACAAGTGCCTGACGCACGGGATTTCTGGTCTGAGCTGCCGCTGCCACGATCGGTGCGGAACCCATACCGGATTCGTTAGAGAAAAGTCCTCTGGCAATACCGTATCGGGAAGCCATCATGATGCCGGATCCAACCAGACCGCCTGCGATGGAATCCATCTCTGTAAAGGCACTCTTGATGATAATGACAATGGATTCGCCTACATAGGCGCGATTAATAAATAAAATAATAAGGCAGCCGATTACATAAAAGACAGCCATAAAGGGAACCAGTTTCTCACATACTCTGGCGATGGATTTGACTCCGCCGAAGATAACGAGACAGGTGACAGCAGCAACAATCAGGCCAACACTCAAATTAATGATCCACGGATAACTTTTTAAAAGGCCGGAAAAACTGCGGCTGCGTTCCATCACGGCACCCAGATTCGTGTTTATAACACTGGCAATTGCGTTGACCTGTACGCCGCAGCCAATACCAAAGGCAGTCAGGGATGCCAGCGCGGCAAAGATGATGCCCAGCCACTTCATATGTAGTCCACGTTCCAACGCATACATGGCTCCGCCAAGCATCGTGCCATCTTTTGTTTTTACACGGTATTTGACGGCAATCAGAGACTCGGAGTACTTCGTGGCGATGCCGAATACGCCGGTCAGCCAGCACCACAAAACAGCACCGGGACCGCCGAGTGCTACTGCCGTGCCCACGCCTATGATATTCCCCGTGCCGATGGTAGAGGCAAGTGCGGTAGTGAGTGCCCCAAATTGGCTAATATCACCTTGTGATTCGGGATCCTTTGTAACTGAAAGTTTAATAGCCGTAAATGTCTTCTTCTGAATGAAACCGGTTCTTACCGTCAAAAAGATGTGACTGCCGAAGAGCAGTACAATCATAGGGATACCCCATAGATAGTCGTTAATGGTACCAATGATGTTTGTCGCTAATTCCATACTTTTCCCTCCTCTTTTCTTATTTAATAGGAAAGTGTTTCTAGATAAGATAAAAAGTTTTTTCCAATTTACCATATTGACGTGTAAAAATCAAGCACAAAAAATGGAAGTAATGGGGCTCGAACCCATGACCTTTCGCGTGTGAGGCGAACGCTCATCCCAGCTGAGCTATACTTCCATGCCTCTATTATAATACTTTTTCCAAAAAAATAAAGAACATTATGGGATTATTTGAAAAATTTATCATCCATAATGTTCTTTGCTTTTTATTGAAGCAGATATACTTCCGCTGTACGTGAGCCGAATTGGCGAGTCTGATCGTGGGTATCGAAGAATATGTCGATATGTTTACCTTTGACGGCACCACCGATATCCTCTGCGGTGTAGACCACACCATTAATTAGAAGTTTGCTGCCCATGGGAATGATTCGTTTGTCTACTGCTACCGTATGGGAAGAAGCTGCGATGGCACCGGAACTGGTATGCTTTCCCCAACCTTCTGAGCAGGAGCGGCATGGACAGTAAGCCGTGAGACGAAATGTTCCCAATGAGTGGGCTGCCATGCCGTTTGCACCGGTCACCGAGTTTCCCTTGTGATAATAAATCGGTTCGGTAAATCGGGTGCCGTTCCGGTAAGCGGCAGCGCTGTAACTGCCATCAGGCAGGTCGGTAAGATTGGCAGAAGCGGTGAACCCGGGGGTTACATGTTCCCCGATGTGGGGAATCAGATCCATCCGCTGGTATGTTGGCATCGTGCTCACTTCTTTTACCAGTGCTCCTGTGGTAGAATCAGTGATTTTGATCTGTACTTCCGGAACCGATGTTACATTCGAAGCTTCGTATACCCAACCACAAATCTGGGATTCATTGAAAATATCCAGATTGCCAATGGTACCTTCGGAGGCAAAGACCGGGGTGGCATGGAAGATAAATAAAGATATCATTAGTAACGTTGTTTTTAAAATCGATGTTTTTTTCATAGTACTCCTTTTTGTTGCTTGCTTCAAAGATTGACAGATATAACAAAATGTAACAGCTCGTAATCAAAACGTAATAATTAAGCAACACTATTGTATTATACTGGAAAATTTCGATTTGTCAAGTGTTCAGTTCCTATTAGAGGCTAAAGTTCAGTTCCTATTACGGGATAAAGTCATCTCCTATTACATAAGACGGGGCTGGTGCACCAAACTCGTGCGCCAACCCCGTCTTAACTTTTTGATTCCTTATTTTACTGAAAATACTTCGACGGTTTTCATACCGTAGTTTAAAGCCTGCTGATGTGTATCAAAATAAATATCTAGAATCTTGCCATCTACACCGGTGCCAATATCTTCAACTGTGTATATGGTATCCCCAATCATAAGCTGTGTCCCAATCGGATAGTAATCAATATCGGCTGAAATCGTGTGCTTGGCTTTGGGAACGGTGCCCGAATAAGTCAGGTTGTGTCCACTGGAACATCTGGTACAGTTACAGTAAGCAGTAGTGACAAAATTGCCCAGAGACGCACCTCTCTTACCGGAGGTCGCTTTAACGGGAGCTGCTGCAGTCGATGTTGACGTAATGGGAGCTGCTGCAGTTGGTGTCGGTTGAACCGATTCCTGCTGTTTGTTTTCTGTCTGATTCGGTCCTGCCTGGTCGGATATCTCTGCGGCAACCGCTGCATCGGTAGCCGGTCCTGCGTAGGCTCCGCTTTTACTATACTGCGGTGTACTGTTTAGAAGTATCGGTTTGTCACCGGAGATTACATATGCCTGAATCAGAAATGTATTACCTGTTAATTCATCCCAGTTTACGGTGTAAGAGAATGCGTGATTCCCATTTCCCTGGTTTTTTTCTAAATCACTGCGATATTGGTTAGCTTTCACTTTGGCAAGTTCTTTTGCCGTAGTAGCGCCATCTGCGTAAACGTAAAGGACTACTTCTGCACTCTTGTCAGGACAGTCTTTGTCAATTGCCCATCCGCTGATTGTAGAATTGGTTACAGAATCCACGTTGCCGGCCACATTGGCAGCAAAGGCGGAAAAAGCACCTGTGAGCATACAAAAGACGGAAATGGCAGCGACAGACAACCCATGGCGTAATCTTGTTTTCATGATTTTCCTCGCAATCCAAATTGATTTTTCATGTTACATATTCATTAATAAGTGTATTACTATTATATTACAAAAATATTAAAAGTCAAGAAAAACAAGGTTACAGAGCGTTTCCGAGAGGTTATGGGAAGCAAAATAGTGGGTGAAAAATAGGGGGAAATCCCGGTTTTAGTAAAAAAGAAACAAGCGGTGGGGGAGCTGAAAGAGAAATGCTACAGGATATTGTGGGGTTTAGAATAGTAAAAATATTTTAAAAAATCGTTACTATTCACGGCTGATTTAAGGTAAAAAAAGACATTGGTTTAGATATTCTTCTTGACGTCAGGTCAAGACAAATGAACCGTCACCTTGTCTTGAGTCTTTCTCACAAACAGGCGAAACAAGAAAATTTGCATAATTGAAGTCACCACCCCAATCAATAAGGGGAACACCAAATAGAGTAAAGGAACCGGCAGAATGTTATAAAAGAAATCCAACCCCGGATTGCCGTCGGTTGACATGGTGTATATATAGTTTGGACTTTGCCCAAACACATAGAATAAAATGTTATTAATGATATGGACGACGCATAGGCCCACAATACTCAGCCCCAGCATTTTCGGAAGATCCGAATACCGCGGTGTATAAATGCCTGAGGT
>JAVWRQ010000036.1:0-23738 GCA_036634775.1 Clostridium sp. | reverse complement strand
CAATTCTGGTGCAGTTGACATTGAATAGTACCTACTTTATACTATCGTTATACAGTTTTTACAGACGAAACAGGTGGTGAATTCTATGGCAGTCAAAAAATCCAAACAAATTTCCGAGTCATTACGACTTGCAACGCTCCTGTGCCTTGCAGGCGGCTTTCAAGATGCATACTCTTATAATTGCAGGGGACATGTCTTTGCCAATGCGCAAACGGGCAATATCGTGCTTCTGGGGCAGAACCTGGCCACCGGTAATGGGCAGATGGCACTTCGCTATATCGTTCCACTAATGGCATTTGTTGGCGGCGTCTATGTGACCGAGTGGATCGCCTATCTATATAAACATTCAAAAAATATCCACTGGCGGCAAATCGTATTATTAATTGAGATGCCCTTATTGGTAGCCGCGGGGTTTCTTCCTCAGGAATACAATATATTAGCGAATGTACTGATGTCTTTTGCCTGTGCGATGCAGGTCAACAGTTTTAGACAGTTTCGTGGAATCGCCTGTGCGACTACGATGTGCATCGGCAATATGAGGAGCGGTACCGAGTATCTGTGCAAGTACCACATCACAAAAAATAAAGAGATGCTTAAGAAGAGCATACAGTACTATTATATTATTTTTGTTTTTGCGGTAGGCGCAGCGATAGGAGCTGTGATAACGGGCAATCTTGGAGAACGGGCAATCTGGATTGCGGCGGGACTTCTGATGGTGGGATTTCTTGTGATGTTTATCAAGGAAGAAACAGAAGAATGAACGACGTAAAATTTGCGGGACAAAGTTTGGGAAGATGAGAGCAATATAATTGAGGGGTGGGATTTGCTTTTGAAAAGCAAATCCCACCCCTTATTTTTTTATACTTTTACTTTAATTCACCAACAGCTTTTTCTGCAACGTCTACAAATTCTCCATTTTTAAGTACAGCGAAGATTTTGTTTACATCCAGATAGATAGCACGGTCAGTTTTCATGAAAGAAACTTCACGACGAACCAGGTCATAAGCAGCTCTTGTACCTTTGCCTAATTTGTCTTTGTCTTTAAAATCAGCAGCCTGTGCAGCACAGATTGCTTCGATTGCTAAAACGTGCTGTACATGATTGATGATAGTAGCAGCTTTACGTGCAGCAATGGTTCCCATGCTGACATGATCTTCCTGGTTAGCAGAGGTAGGAATACTATCTACGCTGGCCGGATGAGCCAAAACTTTGTTCTCGGAAACAAGAGCAGCAGCAGCGTACTGAGCTACCATGAAACCATCGTTGATACCTTCTTCTACAGTTAAGAAGCCTGGAAGTCCACTAAGTGCAGGGTTAACCATACGCTCAATTCTGCGCTCAGCAACGTTAGCAAATTCTGCCATAGCAATGCCCAGTGTATCCATAGCGATAGCAACCGGCTGTCCGTGGAAGTTTCCGCCAGAGAAGATGTCTTCGTTGTCGGGGAAGATGATTGGGTTATCGGTTACAGAGTTGATTTCTGTTTCGATTACGCCACGTACATAGTCATAAGCTAAGCGGCTTCCACCATGAATCTGAGGTAAGCAGCGAAGAGAATAAGCATCCTGAACACGAATCAGACCCTGATGAACGGTCAGCTTGCTGCCGTCCAGAAGCTGACGCATATTAGCAGCTACTTCAATCTGTCCCTTGTGAGGACGAACCATCTGGATTCTTGGATCGTAAGGATCTACGATGCCTTCCAGAGCATCTACGGTAAGAGCAGAAACGATATCTGCTGTTTTTGTAAGGATTTCAGCATCATGAATAGCTAAGCTGGCTACACCAAGCATTGCACAGGTACCATTGATTAATGCCAGACCTTCTTTGGCTTTCAGGGTGATAACCGGGATTCCGGCAGCAGCCATAGCTTCTTTAGAAGGCATAACTTTACCCTGATATTCAGCTTCTCCTTCACCGATCATCGGAAGAACCATGTGTGCCAGAGGACATAAGTCACCACTGGAACCAACAGAACCTTTCTCAGGAATAACCGGATGAACACCTTTGTTCAGCATAGCGATTAATGTATCAACTGTCGATAAACGAATACCGGAAAAACCTTTTGCCAGTGCGTTAACACGAAGAAGCATGATGGCTCTTGTTACGTCCTGTTTGAAAGGATCGCCAACACCTACAGCATCAGATAAAATAAGATTTAACTGAAGCTTGTCCAACTGATCTTCGGAAATAGCAACGTTAACAAATTTACCAAATCCTGTATTAAGACCATAAACAACTTTCTTCTCTGCTATTTTTTTCTCTACGATATCGCGAGAAATCTGCATTGCTTTTCTTGCATCTTCTGTAAGAGCT
Source organism: Clostridium sp. (assembly GCA_036634775.1). Taxonomy (GTDB): domain Bacteria; phylum Bacillota; class Clostridia; order Lachnospirales; family Lachnospiraceae; genus Otoolea. The sequence continues at coordinate 21,422 of JAVWRQ010000036.1, read as the reverse complement.
ACTTTTGCTCCATTACGAGTAATGTCTACTACCTGATCGATTGTAAGACTGTTTCCGTCCAAATAAATCATATGATCCATGTTTAAACCCTCCATTTAAATGTGCGTCGCTGTCATAGCTACACTTTTCTATGTTCTTGATGTAAGTCTACACCCTGCATGTCGATAAAATGTCGATTTTGCCTTTGTATTATACCATACTTACAAAATTGATAAAGAAAATGAAAAAAAAACGGAAAAATGCAGTAGGATGTTGCTAATTTGGGAAAAATAAATTAGAATGGGGTATAGGGCTGTAAGCAAGCAATGAGGGGGTTTTCTGAATGAAGGAAGTTACTGTTACACTGATGAGTGCGCCATCGGTTATAATCGACGGTGAAAAAAAAGTATTTCCATATAGGAAGGTTGAAGGCCTTTTTTATTATATCTGCACAAAAAAAAGAATTACCAGAGATGAGGCAATTGGTATTTTCTGGGTAGACTGCGATGAGCAGAGTGCCAGAAAAAACTTGAGAGATGCCATTTATCATATAAAAAAAATTGTAGGAGCTGATGTGATACAGATGGAGGGGAACGTCTTTATTTCCATCAATCCTGAGATACGTTTAAAGATAGATGTCGATGAGATACAGGATGATATTCTGGAGAATTACAAAGGGGAGTTCCTTAACTACTTTTACATCAGAAACTGTCTGGAATTTGAAAATTGGATGGATGGCTACCGAAGAGAGTTAAAAGAGATGTATATTCAGGCGGCTGAAAAGAAAACCGAATTATCCATTCATGAAAAGAAACATACGGATGCAGTGAAGTATGCCTGTAAATTAGTAGATGCGCTTTACCTGGATGAAAGTTTTTATAGAAAAGTGCTTTCGTTCCTTATGGATGAAGGGGAATATTCCGCAGCGATGAACCTGTATCAAAAACTGGCAGATGCATTAAAGCAGGATTTGGAAGAAGAACCGGAAGCAGAGACCAAAGTGCTGATGGAGAAAGTCCTGAAGTTGCGAAAGAAGCTTACTGAGAGGCCGGAAGCAGAAAAGCGGCTTTTTTGGGGACGGCAAAAAGAAATTTATGAAATATTTGATACAATCCAAACGCACCAAGCCAATCCTTCTGGGTCGCCTTGCGATTTTATTTTGATGTCCGGAGAAGCCGGCGTTGGTAAAACAGCACTTCTAAGTCAGGTGAAGATTCTCCTGGAAGAAGAAAACTATATTGAATTTTCCTGTAGCTGCTGCATAGCAGAAAGTGATTTATATCTAAAACCATGGAATGATATTTTAAACCAAATTCAGGCGTTCTGCAATCGCCAGAAGAAAGACTTTAGTGGTGTGAAGCAGCTGCTGTCAAATGAAATTACAGACTATAGATTATTTGTTACTCAGTATGGCGTACATTTTGAGGATTTGCTTCGTTCCCTCTGCACTTATTGTGGAAGTGCCGGTATTGTGATTTTCTTAGATGACATCCAGTGGATGGATTCTTCCAGTATCCAACTTCTGAATAATCTTTTGTTTCGCTTAAAAGATTGTCCTGTTTTTATAGTTGCAGCCAGCAGAAATGAAGAAACATTGGAACTTTCCGGACTTCGTGTTTCTCTTATGCGAGAATCCCTTATGAAGGAGATATCGCTGAATCGTTTTACATTGGATGAAACAAAGAATTTAATCAGTGCTTACTCTGAAAAACTGTTAAGGAATCCGGAAGATGCAGAACGTATTTTTAAATATACAGATGGAAATGCCTTATTTTTAGTCGAGTGTCTCCGCATGATCGAGGAGAATGATGGACAAGATATTGGGAAAGAATCGCTATCGCCTCGCACAATCAGTATTGTTCAGGGGCGTCTGATGAAATTAAGTGAGGAAGAGAAAGATTTTCTGACTGTTTTATCGGTTTTTCCTTATGGTGCAACGTTGGAGGAGATAGAAATTCTGTATCCGCAGTCGCAGATGGAACTATATCATATGTTGGAAGAGCTTTTAAAACACCAACTTATAGCAGAAAAGGCGGAAAATTCAGATATTCGTTATGAATTTACCCATGCATTGATTCATAATTATATATCGTCGAATATTTCCATGGGAAGAAAGCGGATCTACCACCGAGCACTAGCTGATTTTTATGAGAAGAAGTATTTAGATACCGGAGATGTCGGTTTGATGCCGGTATTGATTTACCATTTTGATAACGCAAAAGATATTTATAAAAAGTATACATACAAATTAGAATATATAAAAGCATTTTTTGCAGGAAGAGAGGAGATTTATCCCTCTATATCAGCGAACTTTGCCAATACCTTTTTCTCACCGGAATTGAACCCTAACGAGAACATTCTGATTCCTTTAGCAGAGGAGATTCGTGCCTTGCCCAAAGAGAACCGAAATTATCGGATTTTACAGATGAAAGTAGAATATTTAATTGGTCGGAATGATTTATCCAGTGGCGATTATAAAAAAGGACTTCGTAATATTGGTGCTTGTATAGAGACTGCAATCTACTTAGAGGATGCAGAATATCTGATGGATAGTTACCTTCAGATGGTTTATTATGGGATTCAGGTGTATGATTTGGATTTGATGAAAACATATGTGGATATCTGTTCTTCACTTTTGGCTAAACATGAGTATCCGGATGGAATTTATTATGCTGTGCGCAGATTACAGGCACTCTACTACATTAAGATGAAGATGTATGATGAAGCAGCTGAATTCTTAAATGTCTTGATTCCCAAGATGGAAAAACGCTATGTGGTTGATTCAAGCTATCAGACGGCGCTGGCAGCCTGCTATAATTATCAGGGAGAAATCTGCATGGGGAAGGGCGAATGGGATGAGGCACTGAGCTCTATTAGTAAGGCAGTTTCATGTTGCCGCTCAAACCAGACGACAGCCGGACTGGGGATGGCTTATACAAATATGGGAATTATACTTTATCGAATGGACTGTTATGATAAAGCTTCGGACTATTTAAAAAAAGCCAGACAGTGCTTTATGAATATTTCAGCAGAGTGGGGAAAGGCCAAAGAAGAGGCGTATTCGGCATTACTGGAGCTGAAACTGGGAAAGATAAAAACAGCACTGACCCATTATTCAGCTGCCTGCCGTTTTGCAGGGAAGGACTACAGTCCTCAGACTGCGGCCATACTTCAGGAGGTCTATCTCCAACTGTGTGAAGTGTCGAATCTGAAGCCGGAAAAACCGCCCTCGCCGACCACGTGATTGAATCATTAACTTTTTCAGATAGATAAAGAGAAAGTCCCGGGATACTAAACCGAGGACTTTCTCTTTTGTTAAATTACCTATATAGTATGTTTAACTTACAGCGTGATTTAGAAGTATAACTGATCCATAGAGAATGTGCGGGTTCTCAGATAGAATTTAAGAACTTCTTCTAAAGCATATACAGGAACCGGTCCAACCAGTTCGCAGTCATCAATGAGAATACCATACTGGGAAGCTTCGGATTTGATGGTTTCAAATACGCGATGGATTGGAGTTTTCTCATAGTTTGTAAGGTTCATAGAAACCTGAACGATACCTCTTTCTTCTAATGGAAGAGCAATGGCACGAACGTTCTGGTAACCGCCTGCAACACCTCTTACTGCTTTAACGATCTGTTTAGCAATAGCGAGATCATCTGTTTTTAAGTTAACGTTGAAAGCAACTAATGGGAAACGAACACCGGTAACGGTAGCACCGCTCTTAGCGTTGAATTCCTTTGGTCCTTCATCCGGAGCCCATGCAGAATCCTGCATACGTGCACAAAGACCTTCATAATCACCTTTACGAATACGAACCAAGTTCTTTCTCTCTTCGCAAGTAGCTGCATCTTCGTAGTAATAAACCGGTACGCCCAGCTCATCGCCCAAGTATTTACCAAATGCTCTGGCAACTACAAGTGCTTCTTCGATCGAAACATCTTTAACCGGAATAAATGGAACAACGTCTACAGCACCGATACGTGGATGGCTGCCGCTATGTTTTCTCATGTCGATCAGTTCGATTGCTTTTGCTGCCAGACGCTTTGTACCTGCTAAAACAGCTTCAGGGCTGCCTTTGTATGTAAATACGGTACGGTTATGGTTAGCATTAGAGTTTAAATCCATTAAATCTACAGCTTCTCCGTCTAAAAGAGCTTCTTTTACTTTTGCTACTAATTCCAGATCGGTACCCTCGCTGATGTTTACTTCTGCTAATAATACTTTCATGATAAAATCTCCTTTTCTGTGATTTGCTTTTTTTGGGTTGCAGTTTTAATAATTATACACTTTTTTTAAGCTCTTCCATGGCGGCAGTCAGCTCGTTAATTCTAGCTTCGTCTTTAATCATGGATAAGTTTGCTTCGATGTTCAACGCACAGCCTTTTACGCCTGCTTCGGAAAGATATTTGGCACTCATCAGGTCGGAGGTGCAGCCCGGGTTGGATGCGTTAATAAGACGGCAAGCCAGGTCATAAACTTTTTTGTCGTTATATCCGTTGGTCATAGGAACAACAGCTGCCTGGTAAGCGGCATCCTGAACAGCCTGTTTGCGGATCGCTTTTTCTTCATCGGTGGATTTTGGAAGCGCAAATGCATCTTTAATCATGCAGTATGCTTCTGTATCACTTACGGATCCTTTTAACAGGATCTGAGCTAACTCGTCTGCTTCTTTAGAGATGCTCTGATAATCTTCAACGGTAAGGGTGACTGGTTTAGCTATGGAGAGTTTTGCTACCATAGAAACCATGCCTGCAGCCATAGCACCGGCCAGAGCAGAAGCGGAGCCGCCGCCTACGGTAAAGTCATCAGAATTAATTACGTTATTAAATACGTCTAAATACATAAGAACCTCCTTTATAATGGTGAAAATAGTTTGTTAGAATTAAAATAATAATGAATATGTGAATCAGCAGATAATGCCGTTCTTAACGGTAACTTTACCGTCTTTGATGACTGTCTCTACCGGATTCCTACCATATTTATAAATGACATCTTCAAAAGTGTCAACATCTAAAATCAAAAGATCTGCTTTTTTACCTTTTTCAAGGACGCCACGGTCGAGAAGCCCCATCGCTTTAGCCGCACCTCTTGTGGAAGCACGCAGTGCTTCTTCTGCACTCATGCCATGATCTCTGCATGCTAGAATGATGATAAAGAACATCGATTCGGACCAACAGCCTGGACAGCAGTTCGTCGCCAGTCCCAGATCCATACCGGCATCCAACATCGGACGTGGGTCAAATGGCTTTGGATGTTTGACAGCAAAGTCAATCGCCGGAAGCACAACACCGGTCACATTCGCTTCAGCCAGTTTTCTAAATAAAGGTACAGGTGTATAGTTTAAATGGTCAGCTGAAAGCATATGCATGTCCGCTGCTAAATCGGATCCACCAATATAGGAATAAGCATCCGTGTGGATTCTGGGAGCCAGACCGTAATCGCGCCCACAGGTTAAAATGCGTTCACATTCTTTGGCTGTATAGTGACCTTCGTCACACCAGATATCATTACAATCAGCCAGGTGCTCTGCAGCAACTCTTGGAATCATCTCTTTACAGAGTAAATCCATGTAATCTTCTTTCTTCATTCCCTCGGCCCAACCGTGAGCACCTAAGAACGTAGAAGAAATATCCATAGGAAGTTCTGTGTTCAGTTCACGATTAATCGTGAGCATCTTAAGTTCAGAGTCCATCGTCAGACCGTAACCGCTCTTTCCTTCAATCGTAGTGGTTCCATGAAGAATCATATTCTCCAGACGTTTCTTTGTCTGTGCTTTTAATTCTTCTTTCGGAAGATCTCGGGTCATGTTGACCGATGCGTAAATTCCGGCAGGAATTCCTTTTTTGGCCAATATATCAGGATCGTCACTGGATACGGTAACAGAATATGCCTTTACGCGGGAACCACCAAACGTAACATGGGTATGGCAGTCTACTAATCCGGGCATCACAGCTTTGCCTGCGGCATCTATGATGTCTACCTGTGTTCCTTCTGCTTCCAACTGTTTTACCAGAACGTCAATTTCGCTTTCGGTACCGACTGCCTCGATCAAGCCCTTCTTAATAAGGACACTTCCGTGTTCAATGAGACCGATCTCAGAGTTTTTATTACCTTGCATAGTCAGTAGTTGTTTTGCATTACGGATCAGGAGAACCGTTTCTTTATTACTCATAAAATCCTCCTTTCAGATTTTTTAAATCAACTAAATTACTAATTTATTTTACCCTAGAATACATGATAAAGCAAGAGGGTACATAAGCACCCTTATGATCCCTCTTGCTCTTATTTTAATTAGTTGTATCAATTTAATTATCTGATATATTCGTTCTCAGGACCGAAAGTAACTTTATCGGCCGGTTCCCACCAAAGCGGGATCTTGATGCTGTCGCCACCGGCAATCTTGCCGATACCGTTACATACATCTTTAGCTGACTGATAGCCGGACTGAGCATGACGTACAACGCCGATACCTGAGTCAACGGTCAGAGCTGCTTCAAGTCTTAAATCAGCTTCTTCTGTACCATCAGCGATCATCGTTACACCGGTATGAACTGCTTCACCCATGGAGTAGTTAGCCTGAATAGCAATCAGGTCACACATAGCTGCACAGTTTAACAGACCGTTCAAATATGGCCAGTCAGAGATGTAATCTCCGCCATCAGGCATATTCTCTGATTCGAATGTAGGGTTAACGATGGAGCCGGAGTCAAGGTTATCTCTAGAGAAAGCAACCGGTCCGTGAACCTCGCCTTTTTTGATTAAATCATTAACTGCTAAGCCAAAGCGTCTTCTCTCGCCAAAGCCCATGTAGCAGATACGTGCTGGAAGTCCTTCAATCGGAAGGTTCTTTCTTGCCAGTTTGATCCATCTCTCAACAAGAGCATCACCCTTGCAGATTTCAAGAGCCAGGTCATCTAAACGAGCTAAGTCAGCAGGATCACCTGAGATACAGGTCCAACGGAACGGTCCACGACCTTCGCAGAATAATGGTCTGATGTATCCAGCTACGAATCCTTCGATCTGTTTTGCTTCTTTTTCAGGCATACCGGCATCGATACACTCTTTACGAATGCTTGTACCATACTCAAATGCTTCTGTTCCGCGTTTTTTGAATTCGATCATAGCGCGTAAATGACGGATCATCGTATCCTGAGCAGCTTTTAAATAACCTTTTCTGTCTTTGCCTCTGAATACGTCAGCTTCAGCGCCTGTGTATCCTGAAGGAATGTAAGAAATCGGGTCATGACAAGGACACATTTCAGTAACAACGTCAGGGATAAAGTTCTTTGCAAGAGCTTCTTCGTATACATCAGCAGCGTTTCCAACAACACCGATAGAGATCGGGTCATCTTTAGCGATATGCTCTTTAGCGATAGCGATAGCTTCGTCTAAGCTTCCAACCATAAGATCCATGTAGTTTTTGTCGATACGTCTCTGGATAACGCGCTCATCAGCATCTACTAAGATAACAGTTGCACCGTGCATCTTACCAGCCCATGTCTGGTTTCCGCCCATGCCGCCTGCACCAGCAGTTAAGTAGATCTTGCCGTGCATGTCGTTTGTCCAGCCTTTTTTAATAACGATAGCAGACAATGTCTCGAATGTACCTTCGATAACGCCCTGTGTTCCGATGTACTCCCAAGGAGCAGCGGTGTACTGAGCGAAGATGGTAAGGTTCTTATCCTGTAAATCATAGAAACGATCCCAGGTAGCTTTCATGATGTTTGTGGTAGCCATAACAACACGTGGAGCTAATTTGTGTGTTTTGAAGATAGCAACCGGCATACCGGACTGGATAACTAAAGTTTCGTTATCTTCCAGGTTTTTAAGAGATTCTACGATAGCATAGTAGGATTCCCAGTTTCTTGCGCATTTGCCGTTGCCGCCGTAGATAACCAGCTGCTCCGGGATTTCAGCGTTAGCCATGTTGTTCTCAAGCATTCTTAAGATTGTTTCCTGTTTCCAGCCTTTACATCTTAAAGAATCTGTTTGTGCACATACGGAATAGAGAATTTCCGGTTTGTTTGGGTTTGGTTTTGTTAAGTTTCCACCATTCTGTGACATAAATAATTCCTCCATTTCTTTTTTTGAGTTGTTAGTTGTTATTATTTTGCGATTGCTGCTTTGTATAGCGGCATTCGTTTGTTTCTGATGTCCTAAGTATACATGAGAATAGTCGATAAGGTGTCGGTGAATTGAACTATTTTAAAAAAAAATCAAAATTTTTCACAATTTTCAATCGACGGTTTATCGTTAAAGGAGAAGAGCTGCTATCTTTTGCAAAATAGCAGAAGACAGCAGCTCGGGAAATAATTATTTAGTTAATATAAGGTGGAACTTAGTGCCAACCGGTACCGATCGCAACTGCAATCAGTATGCCCTGTGTAAGGAGCAGGAGAAGGAACATAGGTACGAAGAATTTCCACCATTTCTCTACTTTGATACCTGCAATACCGCAGATAACCGGTGCGAAAGCAGTCGGCCAAAGGATATTGGAAAGACCATCACCAAACTGGAATGCAAGAACAGCAACCTGACGGGAGATGCCGAGCAAATCAGAGAGAGGAGCCATGATTGGCATACTGGTAACTGCCTGACCGGATCCGGATGGAATCAGGAAGTTGAGTAGTGTCTGAACAAGAAGCATCGCTTCACCGGCTAACCAGCTAGGAAGGGTAGAAAGCGGAACAGACATTCCATAAACAACTGTATCGATGATGTTACCCTGTTTTAATACAACGAGGATACCACGGGCAAGACCGATCATCAGACAAGCCATAGCAGCTTCAGAGAAACTGTGCTCACATTTGGCAGCGACATTACTTGGTCCCCAACCCATGATAGCAGCACTGATCAGACCCATAAGAAGGAATACAGCACTCAGTTCCTGGAAATACCAGCCTTTCATTTTAGTACCGTAAATGATGACACCGATACCGGATACTAATGTAAGAAGTACCAGTTTCTCGCGAATACCAAATGGATGATTGCCTACGGAATCGGCATCCATATCAAGACTTGGTGTATATTCACCGTAAATGATACTCTTTGTAGGATCCGCCTGAATCTTAAGTGCATAGCGAATGATATAAGCGGATGCAACGGCGATCATAGAAAGGTGACAGATTAATCTGAAACCAATACCGGACATAATCGGAACACCGGCAATACTCTGAGCCATACCAACGGTAAAGGGGTTCATGATAGCACCACTGTAACCGAGGCCGGTACCTAATGCAACGATAGCAAGACCTACCAGTGCATCATAGCCCATGGCAATCGAAATACCGATAAAGATAGGAATAAAGGGTAGCATCTCCTCAAAAAGACCGATTGTAGAAGAAGCAGAACCGATTAATGTGATAAAGAGTGGAATAATAATAACACGTGCATTGCCCTTTAACACTTTCAGGAGTCCTGCAACCAAACCGTTAAATGCACCTGATGCAATGATCAGACCGATGGATGCATAGGAAATAAATACGAAGAATACAACAGGTCCGGCATCTACCATACCTGCGTAAATAGCTTGAACCATCTGGAACGGACCAACCGGTGTGCGCTCTATTGAATGGTAGGTTCCCGGCACAACAACCATTGTTCCGGCTTCATTCGCTACACGCTCGAATTCGCCTGCGGGAAGTACCCAGGATGCCAGAGCACAAATGGCAATGATACTTACCAGTAAAACATAAATATGAGGCATTTTAAAAAGACTTTTCTTTTTTGGTTCTGCGTTTTTGCTTACTTCACTACTCATAAAAATATCCTCCTCTTAATTCTTTAGTTTAGAATCTCGCTGTGATACAAATGCATCATAGACTTCTTGCCTGAATCTATCGTCATTCAGTACTTTTAAAGAAAGGATGGCAAGGGCTTCTGCACCCAGTGCCATGGCTTCGTGCGCAGTAGGCTGAGTTGTGGCTTTAGCCATCTCTACGGTATGTAACGCCATAAAATGATCTGCAATTGAAATCAGTGGCTGAATGGAAGGGCAGCAATAGCTGACATTTCCCATATCGGATGATCCACTGGGCAGCAGTGTTTTGCCTGTCTTTTTCCCCAGACTGTCCAGAATAACTGAAATCTCTTGTTCTAATGGTTTCACGCGTACCATATCGGCAAAGTCAGATGATCCGGGTTCCAGTGTGACCGTACAATCCATAGCCATAGCAGCACCATTAGCACATTTTCGAATCATCTCATCGACTTTTTCTAATTTAGCCAGAGAGTCGGTGCGGAATTCCATGCGAATCTTTGTATAATCGGGAATAATATTAGGTGCTTTTCCACCGTCTAATATGACGCTGTTGACGCGCATATCCGGAGTAAAACACTCCCTGCGTGCATCAATTAAATCCAAGAATTTGCGAGCGGCAGCCAGTGCACTTCTGCCTTCCCAAGGTCCGGCAACTGCGTGGGCAGATTGCCCGTGAAACTCAACAACGTAGCAGCGCAAGCTTAAAACATCCATATTGGGAATCGAAACTTCACCGCTCCAACTGTGCATCATGACGGCAAGAGACATCTTATCAAAAGCACCCTTATCGGCCATACCAATCTTGGCACCGTTCTCTTCTTCTGCCGGGGTACCGATGATGTATATTTTTCCTTTGAACCGGTCTTTTAATTCCAACATAGCCAAAGCGGTCAAAATAGAAAGAGAACCATGCAGATTATGTCCGCAAGCGTGTCCAATTCCGGGCAACGCGTCATATTCGGCCAAAATAGCAACCGACGGTCCATCTCCATTATCTAATACACCACAAAAAGCGGTATCATATCCAAGATAAGGATAGGTAACTTCATAGCCGGATTTTCTCAGAAGCTCTACCATCTTTTTACTGGATTCGAATTCTTCATAAGAAAGTTCAGGATGTGCAGCTAAGTCATCGCTTAGGGCGATGGCATCAGCGAGGTGTTTCTGAATAGCGGTCTTGACAAGTGCGGTATCAACATTTTCCATCTCTATCACCCCTTTTTTTAAAGAAAAAGCAGGAGGATACATAAGCATCCTTATGACATCCTCTCTGCTTTCAATGTGTTTTATCTGATATATTCGTTTTCAGGACCGAAAGTAACTTTATCGGCCGGTTCCCACCAAAGCGGAATCTTGATGCTGTCGCCACCGGCAATCTTGCCGATACCGTTACATACATCTTTAGCTGACTGATAGCCGGACTGAGCATGACGTACAACGCCGATACCTGAGTCAACGGTCAGAGCTGCTTCAAGTCTTAAATCAGCTTCTTCTGTACCATCAGCGATCATCGTTACACCGGTATGAACTGCTTCACCCATGGAGTAGTTAGCCTGAATAGCAATCAGGTCACACATAGCTGCACAGTTTAACAGACCGTTCAAATATGGCCAGTCAGAGATGTAATCTCCGCCATCAGGCATATTCTCTGATTCGAATGTAGGGTTAACGATGGAGCCGGAGTCAAGGTTATCTCTAGAGAAAGCAACCGGTCCGTGAACCTCGCCTTTTTTGATTAAATCATTAACTGCTAAGCCAAAGCGTCTTCTCTCGCCAAAGCCCATGTAGCAGATACGTGCTGGAAGTCCTTCAATCGGAAGGTTCTTTCTTGCCAGTTTGATCCATCTCTCAACAAGAGCATCACCCTTGCAGATTTCAAGAGCCAGGTCATCTAAACGAGCTAAGTCAGCAGGATCACCTGAGATACAGGTCCAACGGAACGGTCCACGACCTTCGCAGAATAATGGTCTGATGTATCCAGCTACGAATCCTTCGATCTGTTTTGCTTCTTTTTCAGGCATACCGGCATCGATACACTCTTTACGAATGCTTGTACCATACTCAAATGCTTCTGTTCCGCGTTTTTTGAATTCGATCATAGCGCGTAAATGACGGATCATCGTATCCTGAGCAGCTTTTAAATAACCTTTTCTGTCTTTGCCTCTGAATACGTCAGCTTCAGCGCCTGTGTATCCTGAAGGAATGTAAGAAATCGGGTCATGACAAGGACACATTTCAGTAACAACGTCAGGGATAAAGTTCTTTGCAAGAGCTTCTTCGTATACATCAGCAGCGTTTCCAACAACACCGATAGAGATCGGGTCATCTTTAGCGATATGCTCTTTAGCGATAGCGATAGCTTCGTCTAAGCTTCCAACCATAAGATCCATGTAGTTTTTGTCGATACGTCTCTGGATAACGCGCTCATCAGCATCTACTAAGATAACAGTTGCACCGTGCATCTTACCAGCCCATGTCTGGTTTCCGCCCATGCCGCCTGCACCAGCAGTTAAGTAGATCTTGCCGTGCATGTCGTTTGTCCAGCCTTTTTTAATAACGATAGCAGACAATGTCTCGAATGTACCTTCGATAACGCCCTGTGTTCCGATGTACTCCCAAGGAGCAGCGGTGTACTGAGCGAAGATGGTAAGGTTCTTATCCTGTAAATCATAGAAACGATCCCAGGTAGCTTTCATGATGTTTGTGGTAGCCATAACAACACGTGGAGCTAATTTGTGTGTTTTGAAGATAGCAACCGGCATACCGGACTGGATAACTAAAGTTTCGTTATCTTCCAGGTTTTTAAGAGATTCTACGATAGCATAGTAGGATTCCCAGTTTCTTGCGCATTTGCCGTTGCCGCCGTAGATAACCAGCTGCTCCGGGATTTCAGCGTTAGCCATGTTGTTCTCAAGCATTCTTAAGATTGTTTCCTGTTTCCAGCCTTTACATCTTAAAGAATCTGTTTGTGCACATACGGAATAGAGAATTTCCGGTTTGTTTGGGTTTGGTTTTGTTAAGTTTCCACCATTCTGTGACATAAATAATTCCTCCATTTCTTTTTTGTTGAACATTGGTTAATTGCTATACCTTTATATAGGTAGATTTGACGGCTGCTTTATGTCCATGACTTGTGTTTATTGGACAGCCGCTTATTTCTGATGTTCCCAGTATAAGCTAAAACAGTCGAGAAGACGTCGATAAATTTAAAAAAAACAAAAAATGTGAAAAGATCATAGGATGCGTCTTTCGACATTTTATCGCTGGGTTATCAATATAATAGAGCTATTAACGCGAAAGCAGATATAATGTATGTGTGGAGAATTATACGAGGAGGTATAAGCATGAGTGATTTTTTACAAGAAGCAAAAGATTGGCAGCATAAGATTGTAGAGTGGAGGAGAATTCTTCATCGCTATCCGGAGACTGGTCTTATTCTTCCGGAGACGGCAGATTTTGTGACAAAACAATTGAGAGCAGCAGGAGTGGAATATCAGACCTATCCAAATCATTCCGGGGTTACAGCTATTATAGGAAAGGGAGAAGGTAAAACCATTGCAATTCGTGCAGATATGGATGCGCTTCCTATAAAAGAAGAGACCGGACTTACCTATGCGTCAGTAAATGAAAATATGCATGCTTGTGGTCATGATGCGCATACGGCTATGTTGATCACAACGGCGTGTATGCTTAAAGCCCATGAGGACGAGCTCAAAGGAAAAGTAAAACTTATCTTTCAGCCTGCCGAAGAGGGACCGGGCGGTGCGGATCTCATGGTAAAAGATGGCGTTCTTGAAGGGGTAGATGCCATTTTAGCGTTGCATGTAGGAACTTTAGCGGGGATGAGCGAGAATGGTTCCGTTTTAGTCAGCTATTCGAATATGTTTGCTGCTGACGATCAGATCGCTATATCAATTGAAGGTCTGGGCGGACATGGTTCTATGCCGGAGAAGTGCGTGGATCCTGTAACCGTAGCAGCACTAATTGTGAATAATGTTCAATATATTGTCAGTCGTGAAGTTCCACCTTCTGAAGCCACGGTTATTACGATGGCCAGTGTAGAAGCAGGAAGAGGCGCTTATAATATTATTCCTGAGACAGCTTCCATTAAAGGAACCGTACGCAACGGCTCTACAGAAGTAAGAAATTATGTTCTCAAAAGAATTGAAGAAATTGCCATGGCTACTGCTACGATGATGCGGGCAAAATGTAAAGTAGAAGTTCTGGATGGCTATCCTGCATTAATTAACAATAAAAAAGTTGTGGAAAGTTTTCTCCGGTCTGCAAAGAAGCTATTGCCGGAAGACGAAATCCATATGATGAATCATGGTATTATGGGTGGTGAAGATGCAGCATTTTTCTTTGAAAAAGTACCGGGATGCTATTTCCTTTTAACAGACTATGCCCCATGTCCTGCCGATGGTAAGATTTACGGAGCACATCATCCGAAATTCTGTTTGGATGAATCTGTATTCTACAGAGGTCCTGCATTATTTACACAGGCAGCAGTGGACTGGCTGGAGGAGAACGAGGGAACCAAAAAACATAAAAAATAGAAAATGTTAGAGGAAGAGGAGTTATATTATGTATTTAGATGCGATTGTATATTTTGCAGTTTTAATGGCGATATTTGCAGCCGGAGATATTATTTCTACAGCGACAAAGGCCATGATACCATCCATGTTTTCGATTTCCGTAATCTGTATTGTGTTATTCTGGACCGGAATTCTACCTCCTGATGTTTTGGAACTGGCAGGTATCAGCTCTACACTGGTATATGTTGTTTATTATTTACAGCTCCCACATATGGGCGCTTTGATCAGTGTAAAAGAAATGATTGCTCAGTGGAAAACTGTAGTAATCTGTATGGCAGGTCTTGTAGGTATGTGCGCTGCTACGATGACAATCGGTATTGTGCTGTTTGGCAAAATGACCGCATTAGCAGGTACACCACCTCTGACCGGAGGAATTGTAGCATATCTGATTGTAAGTGAAAAAGCCTTGGCGATGAATCGTCCGGACTTAGCAACCCTGGCACTGACCATTTATGTTCTTCAGAGCTTCGTGGGCTATCCACTTACCGCTTTCTTCCTCAAGAAAGAAGCAAGACGTCTTGCAATTGACTTTAGGAACGGAAAAACAGAAGAAGCAGTTCATGTAGAAGAGACAAAGAAAAGACTACTTCCCCCTATGCCTGAGAAATACATTACCAATAATACCATTTTATTTAAAGTGGCCATTGCCGGAGTAATCGGTATTCTAATTACGATTGTGACGAAAGAGTTCCTGTCTCGTTATGTAATTCTTCTGATTGTAGGTGTTATCCTTTCGGAGATTGGATTCTTGGACAAAGCACCTCTGATTAAGTCACAGGCCTTTGGATTTACCATGGTTGTTATCGTGGGTTATGTTGTTGTGGCCGGTATCGGTGGAACGACACCGGATGTCGTACTTTCTATGTTAGGGCCGTCTGTTGGAATCATCCTGGTTGGTAGTGCCGGACTTTGTATCGGTGCAGCCATAGCCGGAAAGCTCGTTGGATTTAGGAAAGAGATGGCTATGTCAGTAGCGCTTACAGCACTCTATGGCTATCCAGGAAACTTCATTCTGTCTCAGGAGAGCGTAAAAGCAGTAGCTGAAAACGACGCAGAGAAAGAATATATCACGACCAGAATCGAACCACAGATGATCGTAGGTGGATTCACCACAGTAACGATTGCATCCGTACTGGTTGCCAGCGTAATTGTAAAATTCTTCTAGATTTTAAGAATAAAAAGAGTAGCGGTACATTCAAGGTTCGGAAAGAACCTCAACGTGCCGCTACTCTTTTTATTATATAGAAATATGCTTATCATATAAAAACGCTCCGCTGTGGATGTGCACTCCGCGCTATGGAGCAGCGGCGGCAACAAGGTCACTTATTATCAAATGCCTCTGGCGCCAAGGCGTGCATATCGTCGGGAATTCGCCCCTCTTCCCGCTCTACAATCTCATAGACGACTATGTCCGGCCGACGTTCGGCAAGCATAGAAGCATCAAAAGACTGCCAGTGGTAAAAATCCACATGTTCAAAATACTTTGGCAGGATATTTGAAATAGCAGTACCGAAAGAATCACGATAGAATGCAATGTGACGCGGATCCGGTGCATTCGTTGTTTCTGCGTATACGATTCCACCATTCCCCAGTGGATCGGTCAATGAAGTCTGCGTATTACTTAGGTATCCTTCAATTACGGGAGAGGTATCCTGAGCAAGTGATTCGGGCATATGAAAAAGATTGGCCAAATCGCCGGCTTTACAGGGGCGATAGGTCACAGTTACATCATCTATGGAGGTGGGGGTTCCACCCAGAGCGTCGATAATCATCTGGCTTGTTACAAAACCCGCTGCATCGTTCCAATGAGTATCTGTTTTAAAGTACCAGCTGTAATCTTTATTTGTTTTTAGATATTCCCGTGGGTCCACCACCGGCACATCACTGTGAGTCTGGATATAGGCAGATAGTTCTTCCCCTTTTAGAATATCCGAAACCCGGTCATAGCCGGCCGGCAGATATTCCCTGTAGACATCTTCTTTATTAGGTGGCAAAACAACTAAGAATTCAATACCCTGTGAGCGGAAATAATCAGCTGTTTTTTGCATACAGGAGTTAATATAATTCAAATCCCCTTCTGAAAATCGATTGGTTCCCAGCGCATCCGGAATAGAAGCACCTCCGGTAAAGAAGTACCACCCGTCTTTACCCTTTAAGACATCTTCCCCGTCGGCATAGCCAAATAGTTTTAGGTTAAGAGAAGAGTTGAGGCTTAAGAACGAGTTCCTAAATGCGGCATGGTCATTGATATATTGATCCATTTTTTTAGGATATTCAGTAAAATCCGAAGCAGAAAAGGTAGGGAATTCTGCTAATTTTCGCTTTTCCAAACGCTCTGTCTGCTCGTAGCTGTCGGCATTTGTCACAAATGGAACCACTAGATTCGGACCGAGAAGAAGTGCGAAAAAAGCGGTGACCATCCATTTTTTCGTCCGATCCTTCTTACCATTTACATTCTTTATACGGCTCACGCATGTTCCTCCTGTCATTCTCTTAAAATTAGCTTAGAATTTAAAATAAATAAATGCGTTATAGGTGCTGCTGATCATAACCATAGTAGATAGGAACAGCAAAGACATCATAATCGGGATATCGAGGATTTGAATCTGTTCTTCCTCATAGAGCCTTTTTTTCAGCTTTGGAATCATCAGCTGTATCGGGCCGCAGAATAAAATACCAATGATCATTAAAAATAGAATCTTGGCATTTGCAAAGATTCGGACATCCCACAATCCATGGGTTGGAGTCACCATTGCCTTAAACAGGGTATAGACCGTGGTCATATGATCAGCTCGGAAGATAAGCCAGCCAAACAGGACAACCGCTATGGTATACAGATGTCCAATCCATTTGTGTGAATTCCGCTCCAGAATCTTACTGAGCCAGAATCGCTCCAAGATAATGAATATACCATGGTAAATGCCCCAGCAGATAAAATTCACACTGGCACCATGCCACAGACCGGTGGCGACAAAAACCAGGAACAGGTTCAGGCAAGTGCGTTTTAATCCCTTTCGATTGCCGCCTAAAGGAATATAGAGATATTCGCGAAACCATGTGGAGAGGGAAATATGCCACCTACGCCAAAATTCGGTAATAGATCCTGATAAATAGGGATAATTAAAGTTTTCCGCATATCGAAATCCAAACATTCTTCCAAGTCCAATGGCCATATCGGAATAACCGGAAAAGTCATAATAAATCTGCAGTGCATATAAAACAATTAAAAACCAGGCGGTAACGGTTCCCAGCTGGGCGGGAGCGATGGTCATGATGCGGTCGACCATTTGTCCGAATGCATTCGCCAGAAGTATTTTTTTGGCCAGACCATAAGTGAATCTCTTGATTCCGTAAGCCTGCATGGAAATACTTTCTTTTCGATCGGTAATCTGAGAAACAATCTCATGATACTTGATAATAGGACCGGACAGCAACTGAGGAAAAAGACAGATATAGATGGCCAGATGAAACAGATTCTTCTGAACCGGATTCTTGCCCCGGTAGGTATCAATCACATAAGAAATCGCCTGAAATGTGTAAAAAGAAATCCCCAGAGGGAGGGCGATACTTCTTATCGTAAGAACATCGCGCCCTGCCGCCAGGTTTATCGTTTCGGCAAAAAAGTTGAAATATTTAAAATAGCCGAGTATCCCTATGGTAATTAGAATATAAATAGCCGATACCGCTTTTTTCTTCCCCACCTGTCCATTGCAGGCAGATAAGCAGAGTCCGGCGATGAAACAGGTGATCACGGTCAAAAGCAACAGCACCATATATTTGGGCTCTCCCCAACCATAGAAAAACAGACCGGCAATGAGGAGCACTGCATTTTTAATGGTGCGGTTTGGTGCTAACGTGTAGAGCAACATGGTAATTGGAAGAAAAAACCATATAAAGACCAAAGAGGAAAATAGCATACATGTACCGCCTTTTATTATTCTTTGATGTCAAAGGCGACCAGAACTTTGAATAAATCGCCATCGATGCAGATTTCGAAACGCCCATTTTGAAGTTCAGTCAGGCTCTTTGCGATGGAAAGTCCCAATCCACTGCCCTCTGTAGTTCTTGCCACATCTCCGCGGACAAAACGTTCGGTCAGTTCTTCCGGTCGGATGTTTAAAGAGTTGGTAGAAATATTTTTAATAGAGAACAAAACTTGTTTTGGAGAATAAGTTCCATGATCGGACAGTACCGATTCTTCTTTTACAATATCTACATAAATCCGACTTTTATCCATGGCATACTTATAAGCATTGTTATAAAGATTCTCCAAGACACGCCATAGCTGCCGTCCATCGGCTTCAATAATCAGTGTTTCATCGGGTGCATTCGTAATCAGTTCAAGATGGCGGCTGGCAAACTTCTCTTCAAATTCGCCATTAGTCTGGTAAATCAGCTCGATAAAATCGATATCAGAGATTTCTAATTTGAGGTTGCCGGAACTGGCTTTCGACGCTTCCACCAGATCTTCGGTCAGCGTCTTAAGGCGCTGTGATTTTTGCTCTAATACATCCAGATAGCCACAGATTTTCTCATCTTGGATCTGCTCTCTCTTGATTAAATCTACATAGTTGAGAATCGAAGTAAGCGGTGTCTTAATATCGTGAGATACATTTGTAATCAAGTCCGATTTTAACCGCTCGCTCTTTACTTTTTCCTGAAGTGCCGTTTCCAGACCCACACTGATATTATTGATATTAATGGCCAGATCCCATTCTTTTCCTTCGAAATCATCGGGATTCACCTGATAGCTAGTCTCACCTGCCGCCAAACGTTCGACTGCCGTATGAATTTTATCATGCTCTGCCGCACGGCGAAAGAGGAGGTAAAAACTCCAGATATTTAAAAGTGCCCAGGCAAAAATGACGATTCCCAGAAGCAGCTTTATAATCAGAGGATTCATATAAATTTTGCGAAAAAGTATAAATGCCGTTCCCAATAAAACAGTATTTGAGATCAGGTACGCAAAAAAGCAGATCGTCAGTCCGACCGCAAAACTCTGTTTTGTGAATAAAATCGAAAATCGTTGGAAGCTTTTGTAAATCAGACTATTCGTCCATAATGTATCGGCTTTATAACGTCTGAGAAGACTGAAAAACAGTAAAAGCATCCCCAGATAGAGCACGGCAGTATAAAGAACACGCTCGCTCAATGCCCATGCCGCTTCGGCCATAAATAGATGGGAAACACGCACCATGGAAAAACGACAGACAGCCAGTCCTGCCAGTGTCAGAAGGGAAAATAAAAAGATGCCCACCTCTGTGCTTGTCTTGTCGAAATTGTGGAGAGTGATGGTTTTGTCATGTAGATTCTTGTGCCCGGATACGGCCATAAGAAAGAGCAGGGTAATAACAGTGACCAGAGCACCAATCATCATAAGTACAAATCCCACAAAGTAGTGACTCTGCATCTGTTGATATGCTGCGCGGTTATCTAAATAGGCATCTTTGACCGGATAAGCAGTATCGACGGAAACCAGAAGATAGTAAGAATTACCATCGTAGGGGTTATTGAAAGCCAAAGAGGAAATCGTATCCAACGCAATGCTCTTAAAATTCGTATCGTAAAAGACGGAATTTCCCGGCAGATAGGCATATTTCCCATAAGACTTTGCCATATCAGCGGTGAGATCCGGTGTGTTCGTATAGATGATCGAATCCGCGGTATTAGTTGGAGCGCTGTAAAAAATCTTAAAATGCAAGTTGCTGGGGTTCATAATCAAACGATTATAAACGGAGTAATATCGCTGCAAGGAAGTCATAATCTCCAGTGAAATCTCTTCTAGCGTAGCTCTTCGCAGATCGGAACGCAGATCCGGATGAATCTCGTTGGGAGTACTAGCCGACCAATCCACATAGCCGGTGGGAGATTTGCTCACTAAAGCAGGATCGGGAGTACCGGTCCATTCAAAATTATCATTTAGCTGATACCCCAGAGACTGCAGGTGTGCAATGAGATCGCTCAGGCTGAAGGTTTCTGTTTCGTTGGGTCCAAATGTCATCTGTAGCATCGTCTTACTGATATCTACAGAGCCGTCGGTGGCAAATACTTCGCTGTATTCAATATAGTGAAAAATATCATTCAAATCGGTATTGAACTGCTGATTGAATGCAGGTGTATCTTCATAAGGGAGATTTTGAACTTTCGTAATCCCCACGCCATAGTTGTCATTCAAGTACATGAGACCAATGCCTATGAACATCATGGATAGAAAAAACAGATGCAGCAGGCAGGCAGCGAATTTCTGTGACCGGAGGGAGAGTTTTGTATTCTTCATATCATTCACCTACGCAATGGATTATTGTTTCTCAATTTTGTAACCGACACCCCAAACGACTTTCAAATAGCGGGGCTCCCGAGGGTTAATCTCGATCTTCTCCCGAATATGACGGATATGTACGGCTACGGTGTTATCGGCACCGATGGCTTCTTCGTTCCATATCTCTTCATAAATCTGGTCGATGGAAAAGACCTTGCCGGCATTCTTCACTAATAGCAGTAAGATGTTGTATTCAATCGGAGTCAGTTTGATCAAATCACCATCCACGCTTACTTCTTTATTTTCATCATTAATCATAAGACCGCCGCATTTGAAGTTCTGTGTATCGGCCTGTGTGTTCATATTACCTAACTGTGTATAACGGCGGAGCTGGGATTTGACCCTGGCTACTAATTCCAGTGGGTTAAATGGTTTGGTAATATAGTCGTCGGCGCCAATATTAAGCCCCAGGATCTTGTCTGCATTCTCTGATTTAGCAGAGAGGATAATAATCGGAATACTGCTGGATTCACGTACTTTCAGTGTGGTGCGGATGCCATCCAGTCCCGGCATCATGACATCTATGATCATTAAATTGACCGTATGGGTCTTTAGAATTTCCAAAACCTCGAAACCATCGTAAGCTTTAACTACTTCAAATCCTTCTCCGGTGAGGTAAATGTCAATCGCTTCTACAATTTGCTTATCGTCATCACAGACAAGAATACTCTGCATATAGAAATCCTCCTTATATTAACTGCTTTTCTTAATTATACACCGATATGACAAAAAAAGGATATTACTTTTTCCTTAAACAAACGGC
>JAVWRQ010000035.1:0-24112 GCA_036634775.1 Clostridium sp. | reverse complement strand
CCTCATCAATTGCTTTCCCAATATCATGTCTCATATATTTGTTTTCAAACTGAACCCATTCAGTTGCTTGATAAGCATTCACTCTGGCTTCTTTTAAATCTTTTCCGGTAGCTGTAATACCTAGCACTCTTCCGCCATTCGTCACGATATCGCCGTCTGCATCAAATTTACTTCCTGCATGAAACGCAAAATAATCATTTCTGCCTTTAAAGTTTTCAAGTCCTTTGATTTTATAGCCTTTTTTATACTCCACAGGATAACCATCCGACGCCAGTACGACACAGACTGCCGCATTGTCTTCAAATTCCAATTGAATCCGGTCAAGTGTACCATCAATACAGGCTTCAAATACATCCACGATGTCATTCTTCATACGCGTCAGTACTACCTGCGTCTCCGGATCGCCAAATCTGGCATTATATTCCAGTACCTTGGGACCTTTATCAGTCAGCATAAGGCCAAAGAAGATAATTCCTTTAAAGGTTCTGCCCTCTGCTTTCATCGCATCGACACTGGCCTGATAAACGTATTTTTCACAGAAATCATCCACTTCTTTTGTATAGAACGGGCTGGGAGAAAAGGTTCCCATGCCACCGGTATTAAGACCCTGATCCCCATCCATCGCTCTCTTATGATCCTGAGCTGATGTCATGATTCGAATCGTATCACCATCTACAAAAGAGAGAACCGAAACTTCACGCCCGGTCATGAATTCTTCAACTACCATGCGATTTCCGGCGGAACCAAACTTCTTATCCTGCATAATTTCTCGCACACCGGTTTCAGCCTCGGCTAACGTGCTGCATATTAATACACCTTTTCCCAGAGCCAAGCCGTCTGCCTTTAATACAATTGGCATATCCGCTGTCTTTAGATATAAAAGTGCCTGCTCCGGATCGTCAAATGTCTCATATCCGGCTGTTGGAATCTTATATTTCTTCATCAAATCCTTGGAAAAAGCCTTAGAACCTTCCAAAATAGCGGCATTTTTTCGAGGTCCGAATACGCGAAGTCCCTGTGCCTCAAATACATCCACAATACCGCCTACCAGGGGATCATCCATCCCAATTATGGTCAGACCGATGTCATGTGCTTTGGCAAATGCGGCCAATTTATCGAATTCCATAGCGCCTATATCGACGCATTCGGCAAATTCGGCGATTCCTGCATTGCCTGGAGCGCAGTAAATCTTATCTACTTTTTTACTCTGTGCTACTTTCCATGCAATGGCGTGCTCACGTCCGCCACCGCCTACGATCAGTACCTTCATTCTCTTATCTCCTTTTAGATGTTATCTAAAAACGTCCATTTGCAAGTCCATCGATTGCTTGAGGCAGGATGATCCATTCTGCCTGTTCCATCACACGTTTCTGCAAAATCTCCGGCGTATCGTCCTTCTGTACCTCCACGGCCTTCTGAAGCAGAATCGGTCCCGTATCAGTTCCCGCATCTACAAAATGTACCGTTGCACCCGTCACTTTTACTCCGCGTTCTAAGGCGGCCTCATGAACTTTTAGACCATAAAAACCAACGCCGCAAAAAGACGGAATCAGAGATGGATGGATATTGATTATTTTGTTCTTATAGCTTCGGGTCATCGCCTCCGGAATCTTCACCAGGAACCCGGCCAGTACAATTAAATCCAGCTTACAGGCATCAATGGAAAGCATCAGAGCCTGATCATAGGCCTCTCTGTTTTCATAGGCTTTTGGAGTAATGACAACCGCGGGAATATGATGTTTCCTGGCACGTTCCAACGCATAGGCATTCTCATTATTACTAATGACGACCACCACTTCTGCATTTGTAATGTTTCCGCTGTCCATCGCATCTAAAATCGCCTGTAGATTGGTTCCCCCTCCGGAAGCCAGCACTCCGACTCTTAGCATAAAGTAACTCCCTTTTCTCCTGCCTCAATAAAACCAATTACATATGGTGTTTCACCGGCTGCTTTCAGAGCTTCCATCGTCTTTTCCACGTCAGACGGATCCACTGCTGCAATCATACCGATTCCCATATTATAAGTATTGTACATCACCTTTTCTTCAATATTGCCCTTTGCTGCCATCAGTTTGAAAATAGCCGGAACCTCGTAGCTGTCTTTTCTGATTACTGCATGGATTCCGTCTTTTAGCATACGGGGTACGTTCTCATAAAAACCGCCTCCGGTAATATGACTGCATGCTTTCACCGTAACACCTGCTGCCTTGATGGATTTCATCGCTTTTACATAGATTCTGGTTGGGGCAATTAACGTCTCTCCAAGAGTTTTTCCCAACTCATCATAGTATGTGTCAAGACTTTCTCTAGTCATGTCAAACACGCTGCGAACCAGTGAAAATCCGTTGCTGTGAACACCGGAGGAAGCCATACCGATCAACACATCCCCAGCCTGTAAATTCTCGCCGGTAATCAGGTCTTTACGATCTACCACACCTACGGCAAATCCGGCCATATCATACTCATCTTCCGGATAAAAGCCCGGCATCTCTGCTGTCTCTCCGCCAATCAGTGCTGCATTCGACTGCTTGCAGCCATCTGCTACTCCGCTTACAATCGTTGCGATTCTCTCGGGCACGTTCTTTCCACATGCAATATAATCTAAGAAAAACAGAGGTTCACCGCCGGCACAAGCCACGTCATTCACACACATCGCCACACAGTCAATGCCTACGGTATCATGTTTATCCAGTAAGAATGCCAATTTTAATTTTGTTCCTACACCGTCTGTACCTGAGAGCAGAACCGGCTCCTCCATGTCTTTAATGGCTGCTGCGGAAAATGCTCCCGAGAACCCACCGATTCCCCCCAATACTTCCGGTCTCATCGTTCCTTTTACAAACTTCTTCATCAGTTCTACTGACTTGTATCCAGCTTCAATATCAACTCCGGCGTTCTTGTAATCCATCTTTCATCCTCCGTTTTCGGGCACTTTATTTCTTCATCTGTGCAGTGTATTCTTTATAACCAATCTGATCTAACTTATCTGCTTTTTCTACAACTTCGTTCTTCATCTCTTCTGAATAAGATTTCAGTTTTTTCAGAAGCTCCGGGTCAGAAACAGCCAATATCTTAGCTGCCAAAATTCCGGCATTCTTTCCGCCGTTAATTGCTACAGTGGCAACCGGAATTCCGGATGGCATCTGCACGATGGAATAAAGAGAATCTACGCCTCCAAGATCGGAAGTCTTCATAGGAATTCCGATGACGGGCATCGGGAAAAGTGCTGCGCACATACCCGGCAGGTGAGCTGCTTTACCGGCTCCTGCAATCATTACCTTGCATCCTCTTGCCTCCGCTGATTTGGCATATTCAAAGAATATATCCGGTTCTCTGTGAGCAGAAATAATTGTCATCTCAAAGTCAATCCCCATCTTCTCTAAAAACTCGGCTGCCTGAGCCATCACAGGCATATCTGAATCGCTACCCATTACAATTCCTACTCTTGCCATCGCTTATTCTCCTTTTCTTATGCTTACTATTTCTTATTCATTACTATTTGGAACTGGTTTTATTAGTTTTACTTATAAGTTATACTAATCAAAGTAGTTTTACTTATTAGTAATGATACTAGGTTTTTTCTATTTCGTCAATAGTGAGTTATTAAGTTCTTCGGTTCCGGGAAGTGCAAATATACCATCTTGAATCAATGCCACTCTGCTGCCATCGGCCCGTACCGCCTCCACCGTATCTAACTCCGAATATGGAATCGTGATATCTGTATGACATCCAAAATACGCCAACGATGGATCTTCATTTCTCAAGATCGAGACTTCATTATCTCTTGCCACGATTTCTTTTCCATCCGGATTGTATACCGCACAATCCTCTGACCAACTGTAGCAGGTGTCACCCACAGCAAAATGAGGTCCCATCTTCTCTGCAATTAGAATCGGAAATTTATCTAATATCTGATACTTCTGCGCAACTGCATAGGCAGTCGTATTTGTACCGATTGCGAACTCGCCCATGGGAAGTGCGTCATGATTCTTCATGATCACCTGCTTCACCAGATTCCGGTTCTCTGTTTCATCGTCGAAGTTCTTACAGGTATATTCGGTTACACGACCGTCCTTGAATTCCATCGACAGGTCACGGAACTGGATGTCTCCAATGTAGACATTACCCACAAAGAGAGTGCCCTCGGTTCCCATAAGTGTGGGTGAGGTAAACACCTCTCCTACAGGAATGTTCACATCTGCCACACAGTTTTCGAACTTTGTTTCCTTTGTGGCATCCGAAAGCGTATGAAGCATGACTTTCAGATTCGTCCGGTTCCTCCCCTTGCCTTTAATGACGGCATATTCTGCCTGATCCAGTTCATCGATCAACACCTGCTGAATCGTTCGATACAATTCATAGTCCAGCGTATTAATTCGAATGGTCTCATGAAAGATTGCCTCAAAATCAGGGCCGATATCCGGTACCGGAAATGCAATGATGGTAAAACTGACTTCACTTCCCGGTATATAACTATCTTGAATCTGCATCGCTTCATTCGCATAAGCAATCATCAGTTTCTCTTGCTTTTCATGTAAGGCAAATGCTTCTTTTTTATTCCTTGGTTGAAATCCCGCTTCGCCAAATGTCTCTTCCACTGCGGGACCTGCATATACGGCTGCCAAATCTTTATACTGCTCATAGGCTACCTTTAAAACAGAAAGTTTTCGTTCTTTAAACGCTTTGTCCATATAGATTGCATTATCATAGCGGTGGTCATACTCATACTGTTTGTTGGCAGATGTACTGTAATAGCCATTATGTCCGGAAACCGTGCGGTTCATCGTCCCTACCGCTGCACGGCTCAAAATCGGTCTGAGTCCCAATTTTTCAAAATTCTCTATGGCCATCCGTATCATCCGTTCAAATCCCAGTGGATAGCGAATCTGCACTGTTTGCTTCTTTCGGTAGTCCCGTCCGGTCACTTCAAATCCCTTGATGTAACCACCGGTAAATGTATCCGCCATCGTTCTGACCGTTTCTTCCGAAAGGGAATTCATATATCCTGCAACTAAACGTTCGATCTCCGAGATATACTCACCAAACCGATATAAATATCGAAGGTCGGTCAAATCGCTGTTCATAATGATATCAGTTGCAAAATCCAGAGTTGGATCAAGCATCTCCCGAATCCGGTATGTGAGGGTCACGTCACAGTAATCACTGACAAAGTAATACAATGCCTCTTTTACTTCTTTTACTTCCGGTTCTTCACCCTCGAACAAATTATAAACTTCCATAAAAAGTTCTTCCAGAATCGTCAGATCAGTCAAACGGCTCTCAAATGCATAGACCGCCATACTGCGAATCTCAGTATACAAAAAAGAAAGGAGACCGCCATACTCTTGCCCCAGACGCTGAACTGCCACTTCCGGATTCGCATAACTTTCTTCGTAGTGCACCGGCAAAATATCCCGGTATAAGCTTTCATTCAAGTGCATGAGTTCTGCCATTGGCATATCTTTCATGCATCCTGCCGCCTGCTTATTATAAATATCCTCTGCTAATTCTATAAATTCCGCGGTTCGCTTAAAATAGTTCCGATAGGGTTCTGCTACGGTTTCTTCCTGCTGTATCTGCCCGATACGTTCGAATACCAGGTCATGGCGTTCCAAGACCATCTCATTATCCTCTTCAAATAACTCTAAATAATTCATTGTATTACCCCCTGAGTCCTATTAAAATAGTAACCAGCCAAAGAATTGCAAGAAATCCGCCGATTGCAGTTCCTATCTTTGCCAAAATATAATTCTTCTCTTCTTCTTTAAATGAATAAATTCCATATCTGATTCCAACTACAGAAAAAAGGAAGCTGGAAAAACAAACTGCGATTCCACCAAGCGGTATATTGCCTTTGCCATAAAATCCGATGGCAACTGCAATCATAAACAGGAAAAAAGCAATCGAAGAAAACCCGAGGCATATAAAGCCACCGGCTGCCAATGGTTTTTTAATATATGAGATACGACTATCTTCCGCCTGTTGTTTCATCCGATTTCCTCCTAAATAGTAGAACCACTGCCACACAGATAAAGCCGAGAATTCCACCCAGTGTATTTAAAAACATATCATCTACATCAAAACTTCCCACTTGAAATACAATCTGAGTTACCTCAATACAAAAACTCAGCCAGAAACTCAAAAGAAATGTGTTGTACCATATTCCCCCACGCCTGCTAATCAGGGGCAGGATGAATCCAAATGGCATGAAACACACGATATTACCTAAGGTATTTATTAAAAAGGATTTCATCCCTAAACGTTCTCTATAAGTATAAAAGCGTTTGATTTCTTTAAATAAAGTCAAATTATAAGAATATCCCTCATGACCGGAGCGTCCAAACCCATCTGAAAAAAACATAAAGTAGGTCAAAACAATCAGGTAACATAGGAACAGTACCCAGAATAGCCTGCGATGTTTTTTATTACTTGCCAGCATAGTTTCTCCATCTATCATCAACTGTGAATCAAAAAAGAGTGCCGCAAACTTCTTTTGTCTGTTTCTGCAGCACTCTCCATCCTCTTAAAATGTTATCTCGGATTTCCGCCTTATAAGAATCGCGCCACTAATAATAGCAAGTACTCCGGTCGCCAATCCGGCCGTGATAATCACGCTTCCGATTATTATATTAATGACACCAGTGTTGCGCATTGTCTTGTAAATCTTCTCCATATAAAACACTCCTTATTGTATAAAATCGATCATATGCAACTTGTTATTTTGCGCCGTACTGCACGTAATACGCATCAATGGCTGATTTCATCGCATCGTCAATTATCACTTTACCCTGACATTCTTTGTTGTACAAATGTTCAACCACATCGTCCATAGAAACAATCGCCGAGGTGTTAAATCCGTATAGATCTCTAATTTCTTCTAAGGCACTCTTCGTGTTTTTTCCACGTTCCATGCGATTCAAAGAAACAATCAGCCCCTTAATCTCCACATCTCCCTGCGCTTTGATAATCGGGAATGTCTCTTCGATGGATTTACCGGAAGTGGTGACATCTTCAATGATGATCACACGGTCTCCATCTTTTAATTTGCTTCCCAGTAAAATACCGGTATCTCCATGGTCTTTCACTTCTTTTCGATTGGAACAGTAACGGACATCCTTGCCATACAGTTCGCTGATTGCCATCGTAGTCGCTACAGCCAGTGGAATTCCCTTATAGGCCGGTCCAAACAGCACATCAAAATCCAGTCCGTAATTATCGTGAATTGCTTTAGCATAATACTCACCCAGTTTTCTCAGCTGCATCCCGGTAACATACGCACCCGCATTCATAAAAAACGGAGATTTTCTGCCACTTTTTAATGTAAATTCTCCGAACTTAAGCACTTCACTCTCTACCATAAAATCAATGAATTCCTGTTTGTATTGTTCCATCCTTTTTCTCCCCGTCTGTTTTATTTGACTGCTCCGATCAGACTTTTGATATCTTCTATTCGGTACTTCTTCATATAATCTTCTATGCCGCTTATAATCTCCTGCGTCGCATATGGATTTCTAAAATTAGCCGTCCCCACTGCCACGGCTGTGGCACCTGCCAGAATAAACTCCATCGCATCATCTGCCGTCATAATACCGCCCATACCGATAATCGGAAGTTTTACAGCACATGCGGTCTGATAGACCATGCGCACCGCCACCGGTTTAATAGCCGGTCCCGATAATCCGCCTGTCTTGTTTGCTACGGCAAAGGTCCGTTTGTTGACATCGATCTTCATCCCGGTCAGTGTGTTGATCAAAGAAAGAACATCCGCGCCGCCTGCCTCTGCAGCCTTCGCCATCACCGTAATATCGGTCACATTGGGACTCAGTTTCATAATGACCGGCTGTTTTGCATACTTCTTTACCGTTCTTGTGATTGCTTCTACCGCCTTTGGATCCTGCCCAAATGCAATACCGCCTTCTTTGACATTCGGACAGGAGATATTAATCTCCAGCAAATCCACCGGCTGATCATAAAGTTTTTCTACGATATCGATATAGTCTTCTGTCGTCTTTCCACAGACGTTGACGATGATCTTTGTATCAAACTGCCTTAAATAAGGAATATCCCGCTGAGCAAACACCTCAAATCCAGGGTTCTGTAACCCTATAGCATTAATCATGCCTCCATAAGTCTCGGCGATTCTGGGTGTGGGATTACCCGGCCACGGAACACTTGCCACGCCTTTTGTCACCACTGCGCCCAGTCTATTCAAATCGACCATCTCGCCATATTCGGCACCGGAACCAAATGTACCCGAAGCAGTCATGACCGGATTCTTCAGTTCCACACCGGCTAGATTGACTTTTGTATTCATCATAGGTCTACCTCCCCGGCTAGAAATACAGGACCGTCTTTGCAAATTCGTTTATTATGAACCGCACTGTGTGCATCCACATCTTTTGTCTTACATACGCAGGCTAGGCATGCTCCGATTCCGCAGGCCATCTTCTCTTCCAATGAAAGATAGCACCGGATATGATTCTCTTCGGCATACTGCTTCAAAGCGCGAAGCATAGGCGTGGGACCACAGGCATACATCACATCGGCCGTCAAGCCATGTTCTCTGATGGCGTCCAGCACATTACCTTTTGTACCTTCGCTTCCATCTTCAGTCGCTGCAAATACCTCACCATAAGCTTCAAATTCATCGTATAAAAATAAATCCCGATCTCGATATCCTAATATGATTTGTTTTTCGCAGTTGAGGTTCTTTGCCAGTTCCAACATCGGTGGAATCCCGATTCCGCCGCCGATCAGAAATACATTCTCTCCTTCAAGTGGAAATCCATTGCCCAAAGGGCCCATGATTTCTATGGAATCCCCCGATACATATTCAGAGAATTCTCTCGTCCCGCCTCCTGCGATTCGATAGACGATACGCAGCCGTCCTTCTTCTTTATCTGCCTCACAAATACTGATTGGTCTGGGAAGCAGTCTGGATCCATCCTTGCTGTATATAACTATAAACTGTCCCGGCTTCGCCTCTCTAGCTGTCTCTGTGATGATCCACATACTGAATACATCCGGTGCCAGCATATCCTGACTATATACAATTGCTGTCTCTTTTATCTGTGCCATGTGTGTTTCCTCCTGACCTCTCCTTACAGAACGCTGTTAATATCGGCAATCATATCACTCACTGCCTGTCTGGATGCCTCACCAAAATGCTCTGCACCAAACTTCTTATAAGGTTCTTTCTTATATGCTGCAATAATTCCACGGGAAGAATTCACGATAGCTCCGTATCCATCTTTATTAAAACAATACTTTAAATCGGCAGCTGTACCGCCCTGTGCGCCGTAGCCGGGTACCAGAAAATAGGTCTTTGGCATTAGCATTCTTAAGATTCGGCTCATCTCCGGATAAGTAGCGCCTACCACGGCACCGATGTTACTGTATGCACCGTCCATCGACAATTCGCCCCACTCCACAACTTTCTCGGCGACCAATTCGTACAGTGGTCTTCCATCAATTAACCGATCCTGGAATTCTCCGCTGGACGGATTGGAAGTCTTCACCAGCACGAACAGTCCTTTGTCATACTCGTTGCACACCTCTACAAATGGTTTCACTCCATCGGTTCCCAAATAAGGGTTTACCGTGATATATTCTGTATCAAAACCGGCCCAGCTCTTGCTCCCGATCTGCACCTTGCCGATATGTCCTGCGGCATAGGCAGCGGACGTCGAGCCAATATCGCCTCGTTTTACATCTCCGATTACAATTAAGCCTTTATCTTGACAGTACTTTACTGTCCTATCATATGCTTTTAACCCTTCGATTCCAAACTGTTCATACATGGCAATCTGAGGTTTTACAGATGGAATCAAATCCGCTGTGGCATCTATGATTTCTTTGTTAAATTGCCAGATAGCCTCTGACGCACCCTCCGGTGTCTCTCCAAACTCCTCAAATGCTTTCTTGGTCACATGTTCCGGAATATAATCAAGCATCGGATCCAATCCTACGCAAATCGGTGCCTTTGTCTTCTCTATCTTCTCAATTAATTTACTTACCATCTCTTCCTCCTTAAACTTCTCGAAATAATCCTCATTAAATTCTTACTCATTTTATCATAAGTCATGCTCTGTTTCAAGGATATTTCACCTACCGAAGCCACAGTGTGGCAATATATTCACCGTTCTTATAGGTCTTTACGGCAAACTGTTCTTCTGTCGTAGTTTCCAATTCCATCCACATCTCTTCCGCTGCCAGCATAATATGAGAAAGCATAATCCCCATGCTGAAATCCTTCATCGATTCTTCTTTGCGCATGAGCAGATTCCCTTTACCGGCAAATACATAAATCCGGTCTGAATACACGATAAAACGCCACAGTTGAGAATTGAGAGCCGATGGTGCTAATCTGGCAGCACGAAGCACGGTCTTTATTTGTTCCCCCACCTCTTCTTTAAATACGCAGAGTTCATTCAGTGACAAGCGCTTTGCAAGAGGGCTTTCTCTGTAAAGTTTCCCCTTGGGATAACCAAATGCCAGAATCATGGTCTGTATTTTTCCATTCTGAGCCGGCGTCTTTAACTTACTTCCACCCAGGTAACAGCTGCCCAGATCCTTTGTCACCATATAGAGGACAATCTGTTCCATCATATATCCGGCATTTCTTGCATAACCTTCTTCCGGATCGGAGTAGATCACCAGGTAATAAGGTGCTTCTACCTTCCACAATCCTTTTAAGTCTACTTTTCCCTTGGTATTATCTAAAATCTCCAATTCCGTATCAATGCCGTCATTGAGTCGAGATACTTTTTCTCCAAATGTTAATATCTGTTTTTGTAGTTTTTCCGTTACCTCTTTACCTGTATATTTACGAATCGACTGACGACTTCCTATCGCCTCATAAAGATTCATCTCAATTTCCCCCTTTTACTCTAAACGCTTTTATTCTATCACTCCTATTTTCATCCCACAAGGTAAAAAGTATAATAATTTCATTGGAATTTTAGACTTTTATGTATTATACTATATAAAAATCGGAGGTAACTATGAAAATCATACGGACCACTACTTTAACAAAAACTCAAGAAGAAGAAATCGACATCCTCATCCAGGCGTGTAAAAAAGAATATCCTTTAACACTTTCCTTTCCCATAGAGGACGGAACCTCTTTTTATCTGCTCTATGACCCCGAACTGGTCTGTGCCTTGTCTCTGATTTCTTCGGAATCCCCCATCGAATGTGTCGCTTTTACCTTGCCATCCAGACAAAACAGCGGCTATTTCTCCATCCTGTTTGACAAAGTAGGAGAGGAAATCCAAGAAGCGGAGCTGGTGTTCCCCATCGATGGTTCAAATAAAGGTGCCCTGATGACATTAGAATCCCTGGGTGCCGAACCGTACTACGATGAATGCCGCATGGATTTAAATCTCACGGCTGCAGGCTCGGTTCCTCAGACATATGCTTCCAACAACCGGGAGGTTTCTCGTCTCCAGTTCGATTACACGGTTTCCGAAGATCAGACTGTATTCACATTTTCCCTAAAATCCGATTCGAACCGGGTTCCCATCGGCATCTGCCACATGATGTCTTATGGTGAAAGTGCCTGTCTTTATAACTTTGAAATCTCTGACCGGTTCCGAGGACTGGGACTGGGAACCGAGGCTTGGTCCCATATCATCAACTATTTAAATACGCAGCAGCTTCACTCTGTCTTTCTTCAGGTCTCGGGCAATAATGCAGCTGCTATCAGAATTTATGAAAAAGCAGGATTCCGGATTTCCGAAACCCTGTCTTATTACCTGTACTAAATTAGTTGTATCAGACTGCCCTATTCAATTATCTCTGTTAAATTATCTATATTAAATCATCTCTGTTTTTTATGATAATGCCTTTCTCCTCAATACGCTGCCGGATGTCCAGCATCTTCCAATCGGTCTCTGCGATTACCTCGGCGCACTTCTTAAGTTCCATACTAATCTCACCGGCATCCACATCATCTAACTGTTTCTTGTACTTCAGCTGGTGATCCAGACTGGCCCAGAAATCCATGGCAATCGTTCGAATCTGTACTTCCACACGTATGAACTGCTTGCAGTCGGAGAAGAACACCGGCACTTCAATAATCATATGATAACTTCTGTAACCATTGACCTTCGGGCATCGAATATAGTCCTTAATGGCAATAATCTTCACGTCGTCCTGACGAGCCAGCATGCGGCTGATCTCATAAATATCGTCAATAAAAGAACAAATCACTCTGATTCCTGCGATGTCATCTAAATTGGCTACCATTGATTCAATATTGACGGGAAGTTCTCTCCGCTTTAACTTCTCCATGATACTAAGCGGTCTCTTCACACGAGCCTTAATCATCTCAATGGGATTTCTTTGATTCCTGACCGAAAGTTCATCGTTTAAAACCTCCAGTTTTGTCTTGACTTCCCGAATTGCACAGGAGTACTTCATCATCGCTTCCTGAAACTGACGTGCCTGTCCCAGTAATTTATCCGGAACCTCCACTTCATCGGGGCTATTAACAGCGAATTGACTTAATTCGCTATTTGGATTTAAATTGATATTCATGTCTATACCCTCTTAAGTCTTCTCATATTATGTAGGTCTTATCTAAAGTCGTTATCTATCTTTTTATTATACCCGAAACCCTATTGATAAACAATAAAAGAATCATTAAATTTCCCTATATATCATCTTTTAACATAATAGGAACACTTTCTTATTATTCAAAAAGAAAGCGCCGTATGTCTCGCGCTTTCTTCTTTGTATAATCACTATTTATCTTTGATTTAAATTGCTTCAATTATATCGGCTGCCTGTTCAAGCCATGGTGTCTCCACCGCTTCCACCATTCCACGGTCTACTCTCTCGGCGATCTTTGGGTTGATCGGCATCTGTGCCAACAGCGGTATGCCATATTCTTTGGCTGCTTCTTCTGCTCTACTTTCGCCGAATACAGAAATCTTCTTTCCACAGTCCGGACACTCCAAATAGCTCATATTCTCAATCAGACCGATAATCGGAATATCCATCTTCTTTGCCATATTAACTGCCTTGGCCACAATCATGGATACCAGTTCCTGAGGAGATGTCACGATGATAATTCCATCCAACGGAAGGGACTGAAATACAGTCAGTGGCACATCACCGGTTCCCGGAGGCATGTCGACAAACATATAGTCCACGTCTTCCCAGATGGCTTCAGTCCAGAACTGCTTAATGACTCCGCCTACGATCGGACCTCTCCAAATAACCGGGTCTGTCTCATTCTCCAGAATCAGATTAGCCGATAACATCTTAATGCCGGTTGCCGTTTCGGCCGGTATCATAAGCTGGTCGTCGGTCACCCCTACGATTCCATGTATACCAAATGACTTAGGAATCGACGGTCCGGTAATATCCGCATCTAAAATAGCTGTACTATAATTCCTCGACTGCATCTTACATGCCAGTAACGATGTCACCAGTGACTTTCCCACGCCGCCTTTTCCACTGACGATACCAATAACTTTTTTAACAGTACTCTGTGGGTCTAATGGCTCCAAAAAGCTTTCTTTGGTACGGCTTTCACAGTTCTCACTACAACTGCCGCAATCATGATCACAATTCTCACTCATGTTTTTCTCCTCACTATTTTCTTAACTGCAATACTTCTATTTTTGAATTTTAGCCTTGCTAATCTGAATATTCTTGATCGCTTTTACAATCCCTATATGTTCCATCTCTTTGGCAATCAGATAAAAGATGGCTGTATCCACAGGCCACATGATCAGATTCTTAACTAAACGCATCGGAATCAGCACCATAATGGCTTTACCTGACAGCATACTGAGCCACAGCGTGTTCAAGCATACGTTGCAGACCATGATAACGATAAAATGGACGCCCAGAACTCTTTTAAATGTCAATGGGCGATGATAAAGAAGGGTACCGTAGATAATGCCGGCTAAAATTGCATTAAAAGTAAATCCCGGGAAAAAACCTCCGGTTGGTTTCACGATGTACTTCACAAGATCCAGTACTCCACCATAAAGTCCGCCTACTACCGGTCCAAACAGATAATAGACAAATTGATTTGCCACCGTTCCGAATCCAATCTTCAGATAAGGTCCTGCCTCTATCGTAAAATAACCCAGTACGACAGAAATCGCCAGAAACATGGCGGCGGTTGTGATGGTTCTTACATTCTTTAATTCTCTGTAAGAATCGCGGTAAATGTTAGCTAATTTGTTCATAAAAAATACCTCCTTCTTGCAGGTCTCACGAACTACATCAGGAGATATTTTATTATCAGCGATGCAGCGGGATGCAATATGCACAGCGCAAGGTTCTAAAACCCCTTCGTCCAACTGACAACTCCCTGTTCAGTCGGCACTTAACGTGCACATATCTACTCTGCTTTCTTTTTAATTTGTCCCTTCAGTATAACATGATTTTGGTATTTTTCAATAGTTCGTTTTACATACCATGCAATAAAAATTCCAAGTGCCATTCCACTTAACACATCACTCGGAAAATGCACAAATAAATACAATCTGGAAAGTCCAATCAGCGCTGCAAAAAGCAGCATAGGTATCCCCCACCGTTTGTTTTCGAGGAACACTCCAGTGGCTGCCTCAAAAGCGGCCAGCGTATGTCCCGAAGGAAAGGAAAAATCGGTAGGATTGGCTATAAGTAGCGGAACGGATGCATCGATCCAATAGGGTCTGTCACGCATGACCAGATTCTTTAAAGCCAGATTTCCAATCAGGAATCCCACCGCCAGAGATATTAATACGATCACACCTGTCTTTCTGGTCTTTCTAAAACAGAGGAATGCAATCCCCAGTAAGATGAAAAACCAGCCTCCATTGCCTAAAAACGTAAGCGCAGGTACGATTTTATCCAAAAGCGGCGTATGCAGTTCCTGAAAAAAATACAAAATCGAAAATTCCAGTTGTTCTAACCCCATAGATTACAGCTCCTCTCCGTCCGCATCCGTAAATTCACGAAACGTTTTATCCATCTCGATAAATTTACGTTTAAGAGAAACAGGGTTGCCATCTTTGGTCAGAAAACAGTGACGCGTTTCTCCGACGCAGCGTATCTGTTCTGTCTCTTTATCAATTACCGTATATTCAATTGCCATTCGGATGCCGTCATACTCCCGCAGACTTGCCAGAATATGGACGGTCTCACCAAATCGCGTCATGCTTTTGTATTCACACCGAACCGAAAGAACGGGACATATGATCCCCTGTTTCTCCATCACATCATATCCCATCCCCATCTGCTCCATCATATCGGTTCTGGCTTCTTCAAACCAGAGGATATAGTTGGCATGGTGAATAATCCCCATCTGATCGGTTTCATAATACTGTGTTCTATGTTCATAAATTTCAAATTTCATCAATATGCATCTCCTTTCAAAAAAGAGAATGGCTTATGACTCTCCAAGCCCGCTCTCAATGGCTTCTGAAACTGCCTTCATCGCCTCTTCTTCGTCCGGTCCTTCGCAGACCAGATTTACTTCTGTACCACACTTGATTCCTGCGGCCATAACATTCAGCACACTTTTGGCTGCTATGTTCTTATTCCCGCATTCAAGTGTAATATGACTCTTGAACTTCATCGCTGATTGAGTTAAAACTCCTGCCGGTCTTAAATGAAGGCCTGATGGATTCACAATAATCAATTTCTTCGATAGCATAGTTTTGTCTCCTTTATGTTTATTTGGCTTTGTTTGATTTCTTTTCTTTTTTTGCCTTTGTATACTGAAATTTTAGTATAAATCAGTCTTATTGTCAAGCAGCTCCTGTGCATAATTGACCGATGCCATAGCATCCGAGCAATAGGCATCCGCTCCTATTTGCTGTGCATATTCCGATGTGAGGACAGCACCGCCCACCATAATTTTGACCCACGGTGCCTTTTCTCTGAGCATGGCGATCGTCATTTGCATATTAGGCACCGTTGTCGTCATCAGCGCACTGAGGCCTACTAAAGGAATGAACTGTCCGGCAGCAGTTTCTGCAATAGCCGATGGCTCCACATCTTTTCCCATATCCAAAACCTCATAGCCATAGTTTTCCAAAAGGACTTTAACAATATTTTTTCCGATATCATGAATATCACCTTTCACGGTAGCTAAAAGGATGGTTCCCTTCTTCTCCTGCCGCTCACCGGTCTGTTCCATCTTCGCTTTAATCACTTCAAATGCTGCCTTGGCTGCCTCGGCGCTCATCAGGAGCTGTGGAAGAAAAAGCGTTCCCGCTTCAAACCCCTTTCCCACCATATTCAAAGCGGGAATCATACATTCATGAATGATTTTTAATGGAGTTTCTGTCTTTAGTAATATCTCTGCCTCTATTTTAGCCTGCCCTTTGAGTCCTTTCTTTACACTTTCCGACAACGCGGTCTCCTGTTTACCGGAAGATCCGATATCCTTTACGACCGGAATATCTACCGTTAAGTTTTTTTCGGTCTGTCTTTCACAGGCAGCAATATAATCTCCACATTGTTCATCCTGACCGGTCAAGACCCTAAAACTGTAATAAGCATCCATCATCAATTCTGAATTGGGATTAATAATAGCTGCATTCAGTCCATTCATCATCGCCATCGTAAAAAAAGCTGCATTTATCTTTTCCCGCTGTGGCAGTCCAAATGAAATATTGGACACCCCCAGAATTGTTTTCCCTTTTAGCTCTGTTTCGATGCGTTTCACCGTCTCCAGTGTAGTCAGTGCCCCTTTTCGGTCTGCACTAACGGTCATACACAGGGCATCAATTAAAATATCTTTTTGTGCAATACCGTACTCGGCAGCTCTTTTATATATCTTCTTGGCAATAGCGATTCGTCCCTCGACAGAATCCGGAATCCCCGCCTCGTCCAGCGTAAGCGCCACCACTACACCGCCATAATGTTTCACTAATGGAAACATAGTTTCCATGACAGATTCTTTCCCATTGACCGAATTAATCAACGCTTTTCCGTTGTAAATACGCAGGGCATCTTCCATGGCCTGCCAATTAGAAGTATCAATCTGCAAGGGCAGTTCCGTAATACTTTGCAGTGACTTAACCACTTCTGTCATCATGGCCGGCTCATCGATATCCGGCAATCCGACATTGACATCCAGTATCCTCGCACCATTCTCCTGCTGCGCTGCACCTTCCCTTAGTATATATTCCAAATTTCGTTCCCTGAGAGCCTGTTTGAATTCCGGTTTTCCGGTGGGGTTAATGCGCTCGCCTATAATCACCGGATCCACTCCAATTTCCACCGCATCAGCATAAGAAGTAACGATCGTTTCATCTTTTCTTACCGGTATCGCCGGTTCTTTATCTTGACATGCCAATACCAGTTTTCTGATATGTTCCGGGGTGGTACCACAACATCCGCCCGCCACTGCCACGCCCATATCCACGATTTCTGCCATAGTCTTCGCAAATTCATCGGCGCTGATATCATAAACGGTCCTTCCGCCTTCGCTTCGGGGCAGACCGGCATTGGGATTCACGATAATCGGTACCGACGCATAGGTTACGTATTCGCGGATGATCGTTTTCATCTGTATCGGACCCAGACCACAGTTAACTCCCACTGCGTCCACGCCCAGTCCTTCTAAAAGAGCAATGACATTCTTAGGTACCGCACCGGTCAGAAGTTTACCTCTTTCATCAAAGACAACCGTAGCAAATACCGGAAGCGTACTGTTCTCCTTTGCCGCCAGAACTGCTGCCTTTAGCTCATAGGTGTCGCTCATCGTCTCTATTAAAATGAAATCCACGCCCTGTTTTACACCGATTTCCACAACTTCTTTATAGATAGAAACCGTTTCTTCAAAATCCAATTCTCCAAGAGGTTTCAGCAGTTTCCCGGTAGGTCCCAGATCCAGTGCAACAAATCCTCTCCCGACCGCCCCCACGGCCGCTTTCGCATTGCTTACAGCCGCGGTGACAATCTCTTCCAGGTCATACTCGGTATCCCGATTATATTTTAAACGGTTGGCACCAAATGTATTAGTCTTTATCATATCGCAGCCCGCTTCCAGATAGTCGCGATGCAGTTTTATGATTTTCTCGGGATATTTTATGTTCCAGCTCTCCGGTAATTCTCCGGGCGGCAGACCGGCCGCCTGTAAGAGACTCCCCATGCCGCCGTCAAAAAATAATATTCGCCGGGAAAGTTCCTTTAATATATCCTTATTTTCTGCACTCATCACCTGGTCTCCTCCTATATGAACAAGTTTTGCTGTCACACGTCTTACAGCCATCTGCATCGTATGTCTCCGCCGTGCTATCCTTTTTTCTACCGACCCCAATGACAGCTGTCACCGATTTCGATGGAATCATAAGAAAGCTGTCTGTCAGTGTGATACCTACGTGTTTTTCCGCTTCAATTGCCATAATCAAATCTTTCTGCGCACTCAGTGGAAAATCTCCGTATCCCGGGCTGAATCGGGGTCTTAAGAAATACCCCTGTTTAAGAAATTCTTCTTTCTGGCGCTTATTTTCTACCTCACAATAGGACTCGATCATAGCGGCGGCGGCCGCCTGAAGTACGACTGCGCGGCTCATCTCTAAGTGGCTGTATCGCTCCAACAAAAAATCGGCTCCCACGCCCAGCGTCGCTGCGAATAGGATCACTTGCTCACATCCTGCCAGATTTGCTGTCAATGACCGGCTTTGAACTTGAAAGCAAGAAAAATCCACGATGTTCTCCGGCATCAGGTGAAGCAAAAAGGTGCCCGAAAAGAACCGGGGTCTTGAAACCTGTTCCAGCTCGCTTAAGCATTCTTCTGTCATTTTCTTTGTCTGTACATCCGGTTCTCTATTTCCACATCCCAGATAGCGATAAACTTCGTGCCTGTTGACTTCCATATCCACTCCCTACACAGCTGTATCAAACTATGCTGTCTTTTAATCGCTGTCCTTTAACTGCCATCAATTGATTACCAAAAAATAAGCATACTCAAAAGTGGAATTATAAAATTAAATAAAATAAAAACCCAGATTATGACTCGAACGATCTTCATAAATCCGGAATTTTCCTGTTTCGCTTTTGA
The DNA here is from genome assembly GCA_036634775.1 of Clostridium sp. Lineage (GTDB taxonomy): Bacteria > Bacillota > Clostridia > Lachnospirales > Lachnospiraceae > Otoolea. Next base: position 5,091 of record JAVWRQ010000035.1, on the reverse strand, counting down.
TGCTTTCTGAGGACCTGCATTGCGGGCGGTCACCTGTTTGGCTGACGTGCTGTGAGCCGCGGGCCGCGCATCTGAACCATGGTACTCACAATTGGTCTCCCTCGCCGGATGGCGCTCATTTAAATAATAATCCACATTCATCACATAGGGGGTCTTCACCCATCTCCTGCAAAAAGTACAGTAGTGGTCTGTACTCATCGCCTTATCGCAAACAGGACAAATCATCTTTGTCATTATGTTCTCCTTCATTGATATTTTTTTAACTAACGTAGCTGATTTTCCACCGTTTCCTTGCAATTATGTTTGGGTATGATAGAATACATTATTCTTACACCACACTTAATTAAGGGGGATTTTATTATGAAACAAGCTACTATCAAAGACTTTTTAAAGCGCAAGCAGGTCAATATTTGTGTACAGACCTACTTTATCGATGCACTGGGTGCCATGGCCTTCGGTCTTTTTGCATCCCTTCTCATCGGCACGATTTTTTCTACTTTGGGAGATAAGACTCACATTGAAATCTTTACAACCATCGCCGCCTATGCTAAAGGTGCCACCGGTGCCGCCTTAGGTGTCTCCATCGCCTATGCGTTAAAAGCACCGCAGCTGGTTCTCTTCTCAGCCGCTACCGTTGGTATCGCAGGCAATGAGTTGGGAGGACCGGTCGGTGCTCTGGTTGCCACAATCATCGCCACGGAACTGGGCAAAATCGTATCCAAAGAAACGCGAGTGGATATCTTGGTGACTCCCGGAATAACGATCATCACCGGTGTTCTGACCGCACAGTTTATAGGTCCCGGTGTCTCCGCTTTCATGACCGCATTCGGAAATCTAGTGAAAACAACAACCGTCATGCAGCCTTTCTTTATGGGAATCTTAGTTTCTGCCCTCATCGGTATCGCACTTACGCTGCCCATCAGCAGTGCCGCTATCTGTATCATGCTGAGTCTGGATGGGCTGGCCGGCGGTGCTGCTACAGCCGGCTGCTGTGCCCAGATGATTGGTTTCGCCGTTCTCAGTTTTCGTGAAAACAAATGGGGCGGCCTCATGGCGCAGGGTCTGGGGACTTCCATGCTGCAGATGCCAAACATCGTAAGAAATCCGCGCATCTGGATTCCTGCCACATTAGCATCCATGGTAACCGGTCCTGTCTCTACCATGATATTTAAATTGGAGAATATTCCGGCCGGTTCAGGTATGGGTACCTGTGGTTTGGTAGGTCCTATCGGAATCTATACTGCGATGCCCGGCGGCGGTGCCAATATGTGGATTGGAATACTCGTTGTCTGTCTCTTGCTTCCTGCAATTCTCACTCTCATCTTTGGAGAAATCCTTCGAAAAATGAACTGGATCAAAGTGGGAGATTTAAAATTGGATTTATAATTCAATCCTCTATGAAGCCTACCGATGACAGGAACCCGGTAAATGCCGCTCTGCCTTCATCGGTACATTTATATACACCGGCATCCTCCAGTACCCGTTCAAATACCAGGCCTACTTCTTCTTTTAAAATATCATCGATGTTTTCCAACGTAACAATCGGGTATTTGGGAAGGAATTCTTCCACCCAGTCGGCATGTTTTTCCAGTTCCGGATTGGAACGGATCTCTTTCTTTTGCGTGATGTATTCACCCAATTCGGCCAGTTCTGTCTTAAGTCTGGACGGCAGGACTGCCAGTCCCATCACCTCAATCAGACCGATATTCTCTTTCTTTATATGATGCAGTTCCTGATGAGGATGGTATACGCCCAGTGGAAATTCTTCTGTGGTAATATTATTGCGAAGCACCAGATCCAGTTCATACCTGTCACCTTTTTTTCTGGCAATCGGTGTAATCGTGTTGTGAGGTTCTCCGTTTGTTTCAGCAAAGATGAACGCCGCCTCATCGGTGTAGCTGCGCCATGCAGTTAATACTCGATCTGCCACTTCGATCAGCCGGTCAGAATCTTTGGCTCTGATTCTTAACACAGACAGCGGCCAATAGACAATTCCCGCCTCCACATCTTCAAAGCCTTCTAATTTGAACCGCTTTTCCATCGGTGCTTTCTCCATGGCAAAGGTATATCTTCCGCCCTGAAAATGATCATGAGTCAGAATGGAACCGCCTACGATAGGCAGATCTGCATTAGACCCCAGCATATAATGAGGGAATAGTCTGATAAAATCGAACAATTTTACAAAGGCAGCTTTTTCTATCTTCATCGGAGTATGTTTTCCGTTGAATACAATGCAGTGTTCATTATAATATACATAAGGAGAATACTGAAATCCCCACTTGCTGTCGTTCATCGTGATGGGGATCACCCTGTGATTGTTTCTCGCCGGATGGTTTACGCGACCGGCATACCCCTCATTCTCCATGCAAAGCAGACACTTCGGATACCCGCTCTGTTTTGCCAATTTTGCAGCTGCAATTGCTCTGGGATCTTTCTCCGGTTTAGAAAGATTGACTGTAATATCCAAATCGCCATACTTTGTTTTAGTAATCCACTTCATATCTTTGCATACGCGATATCTTCTTATGTAATCGGAATCCTGACTGAGTTTATAGTAATAATCCGTAGCTGCCCTTGGAGAATCATTCTTATAAATATCCCAAAATTTATCTACAATTTCACTGGGTCTTGGCATCAAACAATTCATCAGGCGTGCATCGAATAAATCGCGGTAAACGATACTGTCTTCCGTTAACACCCCCGACTCATGGGCACTGTCCATCAGTTCATTCAGTGTCTCTTCCAGATTAATCTCGCCATACTCTTCTGCCGGTTCTTCATACTCTTCCAGTTTCATCACATCCAGAATCTGATTGGTCGCATAGATTCGATCCACTTCTGTAATCAGTCCTGTGTTCAAACCATACTTCACTAATTTCTTGATTGCTTGGTATACCATATCGTTCCTCCTATTGATTTCTCACAAATTGTGTAATTCGTTTTATAATGATTCCGCCCAGCAGTCCAATCAGTGCTCCTGCTATCGTTCCCGCAGCCAGAAGAAATGGTAGGTAATAAAATATACGTCCATTCTCCACCACAACTGCTGCCACAGCAAGCTGACCTATATTGTGTCCTACTCCACCCACAATACTGACGCCTATTCGATCAAACCATTCTTTTTTTTTGCAAAGCACCATCAGAAATAAACTGAGTGCACCGCCGGATAAACTGTAAAACATGCTGAACATGTTACCAAAGGTCAGACCCACGAGAAGAATTCTCACAAGGGATATCACAATTGTCCCTCTCACCCCTATCACATAGAGGCTTACGATGCTTACCAGATTAGCCAGTCCCAGCTTCACGCCCGGAACACCTAAGTTAATAGGAATCAAAGTTTCCAGATAGCTTAATAAAAACGCCAGTGCTATCATCATCCCATACTCTGCCACCGCTGCCGATGTCCTATCCCTACTGCTATTTGCCATTCTTTTGTTCATGGGTGTCACATTTCCTTCTTAGTTTCACATTCTGTTTCATTTTTCCGGTTCCTGCCCCTATTTTATCGCAGAATGGTATACTTTGTAAAGGGAAGACGTGAGATAATCTTTTAAGCGAGATGCGAGATAATTTTTTCAGCTTCCTTGACTTTGTTCATCCCCTTTGTTAGTATAATTATGTTTTAGTAGCACTTTCCTAGTACATAAAAATAAATGACTTCATCAAATAAAAGGCGAAAGGTTCCATCCTATGAATCGTAAACAGTTAAAGGTTTTACTCTCTGCTCTCACTCTTTTTTTTGCGGCCTGCGCTGTCATTCTGGCACTGCGCCCGAAACAAAGTGAACCCATCAGCCGCTCTGATTTTCTGCTGAATACATTTGTCACCGTAACGATATATGACAGTGAAGACCCTGCGATTCTGGACGGCTGCATGGCACTGTGCCGAGAATATGAAGGACGTCTCAGTAAAACAATTAAAACAAGTGAAATTTACGCATTGAATCATCGTTCTCCAGATGAAACAACTTTTACTTTAACGAAGGATACTGCCGATTTGATACAAAAAGGACTTTTCTACAGCAAAAAATCCGATGGTGCTTTTGATATCACCGTCGAACCATTGAGCTCGCTATGGGATTTTACCGGTGGTACATCCGTCATTCCTCCGGAAACCGAGATAAAAAAAGCGGTAGAAAAAACCAACTGGGAAAATCTGAAACTGGAGGGAAACACACTCACGTTTCTTTCACCTGACACCACTATCGATCTGGGTGCGATTGCAAAAGGATTTATCGCCGACCGCATGAAAGAATATCTAAAGAGCAAAAATATAAAAAGTGCGATTATTAATTTAGGAGGCAATGTACTCTGTATTGGCGAAAAAGTGAATCGAAAACCATTTCTCATCGGTCTGCAAAAACCATTTGACACTCATAACGAAACACTGGCGCAACTAAATATAAACGATTTGTCCGTTGTCTCCTCCGGTGTCTACGAGCGTCATTTTATCCTGAACGGGAAAAATTATCACCATATTTTAAACCCAAAAACCGGCTACCCCTATGATAACGGTCTCATCGCAGTCACCATCGTCTCCCCCACCTCGGTAGATGGAGACGCTTTAAGCACAACCTGTTTTTCACTGGGTCTTCAAAAAGGCTTGGAACTGCTGAATTCTTTGGATGACACCTATGGATATTTTATCACCGCCGATGATACGATTCACTATTCAGACGGTGCTGAGGCATTTCTTAATAAATAGTGATCGACGGATCACTTACACTGGAAATGGAGATTTTATGACTATAGAAAGAAAAAAACGCAATGGAATCTACCTGGTTGCCGGTCTCCTGCTGACCGCACTGCTGCTTTACACGTTCAATCGGCTCTTATTTAATACAGAAGCTGTCCGCGTGGAGGTCAGTGTAGAAGGAACGATCATAGAAACGTTTAATTTAGATGAGACTGTGGATCAGGTCATATCCGGCTATGGCGGGGGCACGAATCACCTGATCATCAAAGATGGCGGAGTATCCATCTCAGAAGCTTCCTGCCCGGATAAAGTCTGTGTCCGCCAGGGAATCATCACAGAAACCGGACAGTCTCTGGTTTGCCTGCCAAACAAGGTAATTGTTACCCTCAAATA
>JAVWRQ010000034.1:12424-24482 GCA_036634775.1 Clostridium sp. | reverse complement strand
AAATGGAAATATGATATACTATAAACACTTAGCGAGGTCTTTCACGAGCTTAGTGTTTATAGTATAATCAGATGGGAAAGAAGTGAACTTTATGAGCTTTATAAATGGAATAAAGCATTTTCGAACAATAACGAAACATAAGATGATGGTGATGGAGAGCTGTTTTGAGGTGGGTCTTTATAAACAGGGCTTGCTTCATGATCTGTCTAAATATTCGCCGGAGGAATTCAGAACAGGGATGAAGTACTATCAGGGTACCAGAAGTCCAAATGCAGCAGAGAAAGAGGAAATTGGATATTCAACTGCATGGCTGCATCACAAGGGGCGGAATAAGCATCATTTTGAATATTGGATTGATTTTGCACCCGATAAGGCAGATGGACTGATGGGGAATCGGATGCCGGTTAACTATCTGGTCGAGATGGTGATGGATCGAATTGCAGCTTCGAAGGTCTACAGAGGTGCGGAATACACCGATGCATCTGCGTGGGAGTATTATGTAAGAGGCAAAGATTATCTTGTCATGCATCAAAAAACAAGAGAATCTTTGGAAAAACTGCTTTTAATGTTAAAAGATGAAGGAGAAGAAAAGACATTCTCCTATATAAAGCTGCTTTTAAAAGAAGGCAGGAAAAGAAAGCTGAAACATCACTTAATAAAGAACCCTTTTAGAACATCCTCCAGATAGCGGGAAGCGTTTGTCGGTTCGGAAAATAGCTCCGGTACATAGGAGACATAATTAATCTTATCTCGATAATCTGCTTTTAATAAAGGCTCCCATATAACAGAAGGCTGAGGAAGAAATATGCCGGAGATTCGAGTATAGCACGTTCTGGCCGAGGCCTTTTTCTTAGCACCTTTCTCCACATATTGTCCAACACTTTTATGGATGGCATTGTCTTCGTAAATCAAATAGTAGTAATTTTCATAATCCGAATAAAAATGTTTCAGTTCGCCTTCAAAAAGCGAAACGGTGAGATACAACTGGTCATTATCTAAATCCAAGGTAAAACAGGAGTTTTCCGTATGGATGGGAACCGGAATGACATAGTCACTCTTATAACTTAAAACCAGCTCCGGTTCTGCTGTGCCAAATATATCGGTTTTTTCGGTAAGGTGTTGATCTTCAAATGTAAATTCACCATTTAAAAAGTCATGGTAATAAAGAATGGGGAGAATGGATGGCATGCCTTTTAAGTCATCTTCATTATGAAGAATCAACAGGTTATAAAGATAGGTTTCGTGCGTCTCCAGGTAATCATAGTAGACTTCAATCAGCTGTCCTCCGGAGTATTCGTCTTCCCGGCAGACACCTAAGAAACATTCAATACTTTTTTGCTTTAAACTGTCCAGTCCCAGCACTTTCTTATAGGGTTTAATCAGCCGATAGATATCGATACTGGTTATACCGGTGAAATCATAGCAGAGGTCATAGGCTCTGCATCTCTTTAACAGATAAGGAATGTCAAAACCATCTCCATTAAAATGAATCAGCGTAGTGAAAGACGTCAAAAAGTGAAAAAAGGCATGAAGTACATCTTCTTCTGCACCATCGTAATCGGAAAACCACTGGATCAAATGCCAGGAATTATCTTTGTAATAGGTACAACCGATGAGGTACAGTACGGAATAATCCCCGGAAAATCCGGTCGTTTCAATATCAAAAAACAATATGTTATCCAGACTGCAAAATCGTTCTAAGGGATAAGTCATAGGCAAGTCCAGTTTTTTCTTTATGGTAATCATAAGTTCTCCTAAAATCATTGTTTGGGTGTGCAGCACATGAATGCTATCTGTTATTATAATACAAAATAGGATAAAAGCACAGGGAAAAGTATCGGTTGTTTACCGGCTGTTTTATCAGTCGATGAATGAATCATAATTGGTCTGACTAGAATATTTGTTCGATAATTCTTGCATTGACCTAAGGGGTATGATATGATATTGAACATAGAAAACAGCGATAAAAAGGGGAAAAACAAAGTGATTTCATACGTCAGAGGACCACTAATGGATAAATCCGGAGACCTTATTGTGGTGGAAGCCGGTCAGGTGGGATTAGGAATCCGAGTTCCACTTTCAGTATTGGAAGTACTCCCTGTTGTGGGCGAAGAGGTAAAACTTTATACGTATCTGCAGGTTCGTGAGGATGACTTAAGTCTTTATGGCTTTTTGAATCGTAAGGATCTGGAGATGTTCAAACAATTGATCACGGTGAATGGAATCGGTCCCAAAGTAGCACTGGGGATTTTGTCGGCATTGCGTCCTGATGAACTGCGTCTGGCTATTTTGACCGGAGATGCAAAAGCTATTACGAAAGCACCGGGAGTCGGACAAAAGACAGCCCAGAGGATGATTCTGGATCTGAAAGATAAAGTAAGTGCAGAGGACATATTAAGCGATGTGACCGGAGCTAAAGAACCGGAGCTTATTACGAATCGTGCAGCGAAAGAAGCAATCGAGGCACTTGTGGCACTGGGATATACGAATTTCGAGGCATCTAAGGCGGTAAAACAAGTAGAAATGACAGAAGATATGGATGCGGAACGCGTACTTAAAGCATCATTAAAATATTTGGCATTTATGTAAGGCGCCTGCCTAAAACAGGCAGTAAGGATTGGTAGTGTGGTTATGAGCAGGAGAATTATTACAACAGATATTACAGAAGAAGATAAGAGTATAGAGAGCAGCCTGCGCCCACAGTATCTGGAAGAGTATATAGGGCAGGAGAAGATAAAATCGACAATTAAGGTATTTATCGATGCGGCGAAGTCCAGGGGCGAGGCACTGGATCATGTCCTGTTTTACGGACCTCCGGGTCTTGGTAAGACAACTCTCTGCGGCATTATTGCCAACGAGATGGGGGTAAAGATGAAAGTGACTTCTGGGCCGGCGATTGAAAAACCGGGGGAGATAGCTGCGATTTTGAATGGACTTCAGGAGGGCGATATACTGTTCGTCGATGAGATTCACCGTTTGAACCGCCAGGTGGAAGAAGTACTTTATCCGGCGATGGAGGATTATGCCATTGATATTATGTTGGGAAAAGACTCTTCGGCTCGCTCGATTCGTCTGGAACTTCCTAAGTTTACGTTGGTTGGAGCTACGACCAGAGCGGGACTTTTGACCGCACCACTGAGAGATCGTTTTGGTATTGTTCAGAAGATGGACTTTTATACACCACAGGAATTAAAGACCATTGTGCTGCGTTCGGCTAAAGTACTTCATGTGGAGATCGACGAGACGGGAGCTTATGAGATCGCCAGAAGATCTCGTGGGACGCCGCGACTGGCCAATCGGTTATTGAAACGGGTACGTGATTTCGCTCAGGTCAAATACGATGGAATCATTACAAAAGAAGTGGCGGATTTTGCATTGGATATATTGGATGTGGACAAGCTGGGTCTGGATAATAACGATAGGGCGCTGCTTACAGCGATGATTCAGAAGTTTTCCGGTGGCCCGGTCGGCTTGGATACTCTGGCAGCGGCATTGGGAGAAGATGCCGGAACCCTGGAAGATGTTTATGAACCGTACCTTTTGATGAATGGTTTTTTGAATCGAACTTCCAGAGGACGTGTAGCGACGGAAGCAGCGTATCATCATTTGGGATTTACTTTAGAGTAGAGACATAGTAGAATATAGAAAATCAGAATAACAGAGAAAGTGAAGATAGAGCGTATGAATTCCAAGAACTATACAGATGTACTGATTGGTGGTAAAATTTACACACTGGGAGGCTCGGAGAAGGAAAATTATCTCCAACAGGTTGCCGGTTATATTAATGAAAAGATGTCCGAATTGCGTAAGCAGGACGGTTTTTTAAAGCAGAGCGAAGATTACCAGTCGATTATGCTATACCTAAACCTGGCAGATGATTATTTTAAACAACGGGAAGAAAATGAAACGATATCCGCTCGAAACGCAGAACTGGAGAAAGAAAATTACAGTTTAAAACATGAATTGGTTAGTACACAGATGAAACTGGAAGCGGCACTTCGGGGAAAAAGCGATGATACAATAAGATAAGATACGAAGAGGCTGGTGGGTTACGGAAGTGTAAAATATGTCCGTAAAAACATCAGCCTGTCTATTGTCAGCGGAGGTAATGATGGAAAAAAAGATAGAGATTCTGGCTCCGGCCGGTTCCTATGAAAGTATGAAAGCAGCAGTGGCAGCAGGGGCAGATGCCGTATATATGGGCGGTAACCGTTTTGGTGCCAGAGCATATGCGGATAACCCGGATGAAGAAAAACTATTAGAGGCGATTGATTATGTGCATCTTCATGGCTGCAAGATATATATGACTGTAAACACCTTGGTCAAAGAGCAGGAACTTAAAGAATTATGTTCCTATCTGGAACCTTTTTATGTAAGAGGACTAGATGCGGTTATTGTGCAGGATATGGGTGTATTTGCCTGTATTAAGGAGAATTTCCCGAACTTGCCGATTCACGCCAGCACCCAGATGACGATTACCGGACCGTTGGGGGCAAAACTTTTGATGGATATGGGAGCTTCACGTATCGTAACAGCCAGAGAATTATCACTGGAAGAGATTACGAAAATTCATAAAGAAACCGGTGCTGAGATTGAAAGTTTTGTTCATGGAGCACTTTGTTACTGCTACTCGGGACAATGCCTGTTTAGCAGTTTGATTGGTGGAAGAAGCGGAAACCGGGGGCGATGTGCCCAGACTTGCCGACTTCCGTTTGAAGTAAAACGAGAAGGAAGAACGTTAAATAATAAAGAAGAACGTTATGTGTTAAGCCTGAAAGATTTGTGTACACTGGATATTTTACCTGATTTGATTGAAGCTGGGGTTTATTCCATGAAGATTGAAGGACGCATGAAAAGTCCGCGATATACGGCCGGTGTCGTTCGCATTTACCGTAAGTATGCAGATCTTTACTTATCCAAGGGAAGGCATGGCTATAAAGTGAATCCGGAGGATCGAAAACAGCTATTGGAGTTGTTTGACCGCGGAGGGCAGACGGAAGGATACTATAAACAGCACAATGACCGCAGTATGGTGGCATTAAAGGAAAAACCGGAATTTCGGATGGAGAATCGGGAACTTTACGATTACTTAGATCAGACTTATGTGGAGGCAGTGCTGAAGGAACCGGTAGTTGGTCATGTCACGGCAAAAGAGGGGCAGCCTGTCAGTCTTAAGATTGAAGGTCTTGACCGATGTATCACGGTTATGGGAAGTGAAGTTCAGACGGCCATTAACCAACCGATGACCGAAGAAAAGATTGCAAAACAGATTGGGAAAACAGGTAACACCTCATTTTATTTCGAAAATCTTGTGGTTGAGACTGAAGGAAATCCATTTTTTCCAGTGCAGGAGTTAAATGATCTGCGTCGCAGAGGCTTTACGGAGCTTACAGAGGTATTTTTAAAGGATTACAGACGAACTCTGCCAGAGATTGCGGAGCATAAAGAACAAAAGAACTATGATGCGGCGAATGATAAAAGCAGAACCGTTGAACTGCATGTTTCACTGGAAGAACCATCCGGACTTCCTGCCGTTTTGGAAGCCGATGAGGTGCGTGAGATTTACCTGGATGCTGCGGTCTTTGATGCAGGCGAGTGGAAGAACACGGTTCAGAGATGCCATAAGAATGGAAAAAGGTGCCTGCTTACGCTGCCGCATATCTATCGGGAGTCCGCGGCGGAGTATTTCAAAGCGAACAAAGAATTATTTTTAAAAGCCGGTTTTGACGGGACTGTCGTTCGGTCATGGGAAGAGATACAACTTATGAAAGAATGGGCACCGAAGCTTTTGATGGTGTTCGATTATGGGATCTATTCGATGAACAACATGGCGGTGCAGATGATTCATAGTATGGTACCGGGCACAAAAGGCCGATTTACATTGCCGGTGGAACTAAATAATCGGGAATTGGAAAAATTGGACGGTTTGGATCGGGAACTGTTGGTGTACGGTCATATTCCGGTTATGGTGACTGCCCAGTGTCTAAAGAAAACATTAGAAAGATGTACGAAACAACCGGAAGTATTATATCTAAAAGATCGGATGGGAAAAGAATTTCCCGTGAAAAATCAATGTCGATTCTGTTATAATACGATTTATAATTGTGCACCATTATCGCTTTTGCAGGAGAAGAAGCTGGTAGAGCATTTAAATCCGGGCAGTTTGCGGCTGAATTTTACTATTGAGAGTGAATCGGAAATCAGAACAGTAATCAGGGCGTTTGCTGAGACCTTTTTAGAGGGAAAAGAGTCATCCCTTCCGGGTGAATTCACAAGAGGACATTTTAAACGAGGCGTAGAGTAGGTGATGATTTGATTAATCTTATAACTATATTATCAAAATATATAATGATACTTCTGATGTCTATTTACACGTATTATAATTTTAGATTTTTTGCGATGAAAGATGAGCGGGGCAGGATCCATCTGTGCCGCTTACAGAATGTTGCCATGTTTTTCATCCATACACTCGCCTACATTGTGATTTATCTGAGAACGGAAGATGTAAATACACTGTTGTTTTTTGGAGCACAGATGGTATTTTTTATTGTGTATACATCGTTTTATCGAATATTTTATCGTAATCTTTCTCGCCTTTTATTAAATAATACATGTATGCTTCTGTGTATCAGTTTTATTATGCTGACTCGTATTTCGATGGATAAGGCGGTGCGTCAGTTTATAATCGTAGTGATTTCAGCGGTGGTTACACTGATTATTCCATTTGTGATAGACCGAGCCTGGCAGTTGGCTAAGATTCCATGGGTATACGGTGCCATTGGTCTTTTGCTACTCTTGGTAGTATGTGTTGCGGGCAACACCAGCTTTGGCGCCCAGCTTGCAATCACCATCGCTGGGTTTTCTTTCCAACCCTCGGAGTTTGTCAAAATCAGTTTCGTGTTCTTTGTAGCGACGATGTTTTATCGCTCGACCAGTTTCAAGACAGTGGTGATTACTACCATAGTGGCAGCGGCTCACGTGTTGGTTCTTGTATTATCCAAGGACTTGGGGAGTGCTCTTATTTTCTTTATCACCTATCTGCTGATGCTGTTTATAGCCACATCGAATTGGATGTACCTGGGGATTGGGACAGGCGCCGGTACAGCAGCGGCAGTGCTAGCCTATCAATTATTTTCACATGTGCGGGTTCGGGTAGCAGCATGGAAAAATCCATGGATCGATATTGATAGAAAAGGATTTCAGATTACACAGGCACTCTTTGCAATTGGCACCGGTGGCTGGTTTGGGATGGGACTTTATCAGGGAATGCCAAAGAAGATTCCGGTGGTGGAAAAAGATTTTATATTTGCAGCGATTTCAGAAGAACTGGGCGGGATTTTTGCTTTGTGTATTCTGCTGATTTGTTTGGGATGTTTTCTTCAATTTATGATGATTGCCGGGAAAATGCAGTCGATTTTTTATAAATTAATTGCATTTGGATTGGGCACCGTTTACATTGTTCAGGTATTCCTCACCATAGGCGGCGTGATCAAATTTATTCCTTCTACCGGAGTGACACTACCCTTTATCAGCTATGGAGGCAGTTCAATTCTCAGCACGTTTATTCTCTTTAATGTGATTCAAGGGCTTTATATTTTAAAACGCAATGAAGAGGAGGAAGATAATGAAGAATGAATCGGAAAATCAGAAAGGAAAAGCAAATAAGAATATTCTTCGTCTGACTTATCTATTTTCTGCCTTATTTATCTGCATGGCAGGTTATTTCGTATGGTTTATTCAGTTTGAAAGTGAGAATGTGATAGGAAATTCTTACAATACCAGATTAGATCGCTTTTCGGATCGAATTATAAGAGGGAATGTTCTAAGTGATGATGGAACTGTCTTGGCAGAGACGAAAGTAGCTGAAGATGGAACCGAATCCCGATATTACCCATATGACTACTTGTTTGCCCATTCAGTAGGATATTCAACTAATAACGGAAAAACCGGATTGGAATCATTTGCTAATTTTTATCTGCTTTCTTCGCATGTGAACCTGGTAGAAAGAGCAGTTAATGAACTGCAGGGTCAGAAGAATATAGGCGATAATGTGGTGACAACTTTGGATTTGTCCTTGCAGCAGGTGGCATCGGATGCACTGGGAAAGAACCGTGGTGCGGTAGTGGTTATGGAGCCGGACACGGGTAAGGTACTGGCCATGGTGTCACAACCGAATTTTAATGCAAATTCAGTGGATGAGAAGTGGGAAGAATTGATTTCTCCGGATAATACGAAAGCGCAATTGATCAATCGGGCCACACAGGGGCTATATCCGCCCGGTTCTACCTTTAAGATTTTGACAATCCTTGAATATATGAAGGAAAATCCGGGCACATATGAAAACTTTCAGTTTAATTGTACCGGTCTGTATGAAACCGGAGATTATAAGATTAAATGTTATCACAGTGAAGCTCATGGAGAGCAGAATCTGACTCAGGCCTTTGCCAATTCCTGTAATGGTGCTTTTGCCTATATGGGAGAGCAAATTGATCCCGCAAAATTCCATGCACTGGCCAATCAATTTTTATTTAATTCAACGCTGCCACTGCCGCTTCCTTACAATAAAAGTATCTTTAATATGAATGCGGGTGCCGATACTTGGGAGCGACTTCAGACTTCAATCGGACAGGGCACGACACAGATTACACCAATGCATAATTTGCTTATTACAGCAGCGATTGCCAATGGTGGAACACTGATGAAACCCTATTTTATTGACCATGTGGAAAATGTAGGGGGGCAGACGGTGAAGAAGTTCCAACCGTCTGCTTATGGAAGTCTGATGTCGGCGGAGGATGCGGGAACTTTGTCGGCTCTTATGAAATCGGTGGTAGATGAAGGTACTGCTTCAGCACTTAGAACGGAGCAATATACAGCAGCCGGTAAGACCGGATCGGCTGAATTTGAAACAGGAAAAGAGACACATTCATGGTTCGTGGGCTATGCTCCGGCAGAGAATCCGAGAATTGCTATCAGTGTAATCGTGGAAGAGGGCGGATCCGGGGGAAAGGTGGCAGCTCCCATAGCTCGGACGGTATTTGATACTTATTTCGCAGAGGGGAACTAGGATAAGGAAATAGGTCTATATTGCATATTACGGAGAAAAGCAGTATACTTGATACAGTATTAATTCACACACCAGGAGGAATTGCGATGATTGAAGCAACGAGTTGCGGCGGTGTGGTTATTTTTCGAGGTAAAATTCTGGTTTTATATAAAAATTATAAGAACAAATATGAAGGATGGGTTTTACCAAAGGGAACTGTAGAGGCAGGAGAAGAGTTTAAGGAGACAGCACTGCGGGAGGTAAAAGAGGAGACCGGAGTAAGTGCCTCGATTATCAAGTATATTGGAAAGAGCCAATATTCTTTTAACACCCCTCAGGATATGGTGGAAAAAGATGTCCATTGGTATTTAATGATGGCAGACAGCTATTACAGTAAACCACAACGGGAAGAGTATTTTATCGATTCGGGCTATTACAAATTTTATGAGGCATACCATTTATTGAAGTTTACGAACGAAAAACAGATTCTTGAGAAAGCATATAATGAATATCTGGATCTGAAAAAAGAAAATCTTTGGGGGAGCAAGAAGTATTTTTAGTGAAAATAATATTACAAAAAGTAAATCGGGTAGAGACAAATGCTGGTCTCTACCCGATTTATTTTTTGTATTTTTTTTGACTTTATCAAAAGGACAAATATTATCGTGGCTGTATACATATATTTATAAAGAGCCACAATCACAAATGTGGCAAAATATAGAAATTCCTAAAAACAGGTCACCGTTAATATTCGTAAAAAAAGGAGAACTATGATTAGAAAGATTATATTTTTCACATTTGTAGCAATATCTCTGTTGGTTCTGCCCCGGGCAGCACTTGCGGGTCCCGCTCAGGAGATGAAAGAAAATGAAATAATTAAAGAGAAATATGTAGGAACACGATATGCAGGATCCGAAGTGAATATTTACAAATTGCCGGATGAAACGTCGGAAGTTTTAGATACTACTTTAATTAATACATCATTTGAAGTAATAGAAGAAAGAGATGGCTGGAGTATGATTACGGCGGAACTGGGGAATGCATTTATAAAAAGTGAATTTCTGGCAGTTTCAGAGGTTCCGGTTTTTCGTTATACAGATGAGGATCTGTATATTATGGCTCATGTTCTGGCAGGTGAATGTCAGAATTGCCCGGATGAAGAACAACTCTATGTGGGATCGGTTGTTTTGAATCGCGTGGCACATTCTCAATTTCCCAATACAGTTAAAGGCGTTGTTTTTCAAAAAGGACAATATGCATGCACAAAAGATGGGAATTATTATAGAGAACCGACAACGGAAAACTGGTTAAACGCCAGAACATTATTTGAAAAAGGTAGCTTGCTTCCATTGAATGTCGTCTGGCAGTCCGGGGGAAGACAAGGAAAAGGTACCTATTTAAAAACGAGATGGCACTATTATTGCTACTGACTTTTAATTGTGATATATTTGGAGATACTAGAGAAAGTAACGGAAGAGGAGCCATACAATATGAATGAGAGATTTGAACAATTAAGTAAATATTTGGAAAAAGCAGCAGCGATTAATGCGGCTCTGGTGCTATTTGAATGGGATAATGAGACATTGGCGCCGGAAGGTGCAGCTTCGTATACTGCGAAAGTGGTGGGTTCTTTATCCGGGCAATATATGGATATTATCACAAATGAAACCTTGAAAGATCTGGTGAAAGCATGTGAGGAAGAAAGCGGATTATCAGAAAGAGAAGAAGCCATTATAAGAGAAACAAAAGAAGAAATCAAAAAACTGGAATGTATCCCTGCAAATGAATATCGGGAATTTGCTGAACTGATATCAGAAGCAACTCGGATATGGTCTGAGGCAAAAGCGGAGAATAATTTTAAAAAATTTGCACCTACACTGGAAAAAATCATAAATTATCAAAAAAAGTTTGCTTCCTACCGCGCAAAAAAGGGACAAAAACTTTATGATGTAATGTTGGATACCTATGAACCGGGATTTGATATGCAGATATTGGATCGATTTTTTGCTGAATTAAAGGAAACGATTGTTCCGCTATTAAAACGGGCAGCCGAGGAGAGCCGGAGAGTAGAGGACGGATTTTTGAGCGCTGCTTATCCTCAAAAAGCACAGGAAGAAGCGGCTCATTTTATAGCGGAGTATGTGGGATTTGATTTTAACAAAGGTGTTTTGGCAGTCAGTGCCCATCCATTCACAACGAATCTTCACAATCACGATGTGCGGATCACAACTCACTATCAGCAGCGTATTGATTCTTCTCTATTTTCTGTCATTCACGAGACCGGACATGCTCTCTACGAACTGGGAATTGGGGATGATCTGACTCTGACATCGGTGGGACAAGGAACTTCTATGGGCATGCATGAATCGCAGTCTCGATTTTTTGAAAATATGATCGGAAGAAATCAAGCATTCTGGGAACCCATTTATAGTAAAATAACCGGTATGTTTGGAGAACCGCTTGCTCAAATTAGTCTGTCGGATTTCATGAAAGCCGTGAATAAAATAACGCCCGGACTTATTCGTACAGAGGCCGATGAACTTTCCTACTCCCTTCATGTATTAGTGCGGTACGAAGTAGAGAAGATGATGATTGAAGAAAATGTGGATGTATTTGAACTTCCGGCTATTTGGAATCGGAAATATGAAGAATATCTGGGCGTGTGCCCGACGAATGACAGTGAAGGTATCTTGCAGGATATTCATTGGTCACAGGGCTCCTTTGGCTATTTTCCATCTTATGCCCTGGGGAATGCATTTGGAGCACAGCTTTATTATCGAATGAAGCAAGAGATGGATTTTGACGAATTGCTTCGAGAAGGAAAACTTTCCGTGATACGGGATTATTTAAAAGAAAATATACATCAGTATGGAAAGATTAAAAATAGTCGGCAGATACTGGAAGATGCAACCGGAGAAGATTTCACTTCCGGGTATTATATTAAATATCTAAAAGAGAAATACGAAAAATAAAAACACGAAAAAGAGAGAACAGACCGTCTTTATTACAAGA
>JAVWRQ010000034.1:0-12324 GCA_036634775.1 Clostridium sp. | reverse complement strand
AAATACGAAAAATAAAAACACGAAAAAGAGAGAACAGACCGTCTTTATTACAAGAGAGGCAGTCTGCTTTCTCTTCTATTCGTTAAGTGTTGGTTGACCTCGGCACCAAGAAACAGGATACAGATGCAGAAGTATAACCAGAGCATCAGTATGACGACAGCGGCCAGACTTCCATACATATAAGAATAGCGACTAAAATGACTGAAATAGATGGAAAATCCAAAGGAGAACAGAATCCAGCTTACCGTAGAAAAAACGGCGCCGGGAAACTGATACCTCAGGCTCTGTTTCTCATAAGGCAGAAAGGTATAGAGTCCCATGAAGAAAAAGATTAAAACGCTCAACGATAAAAGTGCACGAAAGCAAATTAAAAGTGGTGCCAAGTGATTGAAAATCGGGAAATATCTTAAAAATAACCTCTGGAGGGAAGAACCAAATACCAGAAGAATCAGGGACATAATACAGACTGCAATAAAAACGATGGTATACCCAGAGTTAAGAATCCGGCTATAGACATAATTTCTTCGTTCGGTGCAGCCTGTAATACGATTTAGTCCTCGTTCAATTCCTAAGATTCCTCTGGATGCAGACCATAAAGTGACGATGGTAGTTACCGATAAAATAGCTGCCGGAGAGGCGGTATAAAGGTCAGCTAAAATCGTCTCCATAAGAGGAATCACTTTAGAGGGGAAAATTCTTGAAACAAGTTCCAGAAGATCTGCGTGAGTGACAGCGGGGATGAACTGGATGATCGACATGAGAAGCATGATAAATGGAAAAGAAGAGAGCACAATAAAAAAGGATGCCTGGGCGGCATAAACGGTAATCTCATCTTTTACAAATTTGTCATATATCTGTTTGCACTGTACAATAAAATAAATCATATTTATTCTCCGATACGTTATTATGATTTAATATTACCATGTGAAGTAGAAAATATCAATGAAGTCCTTTCCCAACATAATAGCAATGTGGTAGAATAAAGAAAGTCATAAACTTAAAAATATCAATGATAGTATTGGGGAGAAACAGATGGAAAAAATATTAGTGAGTGCTTGCCTTTTGGGAAAAAAGTGTAAGTATAATGGCGAATCCAATTACAATCAGGATGTGGTGGATTTTTTTGAAAAGATGAAAGAACAGGCAGAAGCGATTCAGGTGTGTCCGGAAGTGATGGGGGGACTTACGACACCGCGAATACCGGCAGAAATACGAGGAAATTCAGTTATAACCAAGGATGGACGAGATGTGACCATGGAGTATCGGGAGGGTGCAAAAAAAACCGCAGAACTGGCAAAAATCAATCAGTGCAGGTATGCGGTTTTGAAAGAACGCAGTCCTTCTTGTGGAAATCAACAAATTTATGATGGAACTTTTTCGGGTACGCTGATTTCTGCCGATGGAAAGACTGCTGAAAAACTCAAATTACAGAAGATTAAAATATACGGAGAAACGCAGGTTCAAGCATTGGAAGCGATATTGATGCAGGCATTCAACTAAAGGAATCCGGGCGGTATTCTACAATATCTTCCACATTGCAATTTAAAATCGAACAGAGAGTTTCTAAGGTATGTGTAGAAACATACATATTTTTCTTCAGTCTACCGATTTGACCGGCACTGAAACCGTAATATTTAATCAATCGGTATTGAGAAATATCTTTTTCTTTCATGGTTATCCACAATTTGTCATATGTAATCAAAGTATTCACCCCTTTAATTGTATTAAATACTGAATAGCAGTTATTGCATATTACCCATAAATGGCTTATAGTGTGAAAAGGAGGGTGATAGGGAATGAAATTAAGAAATAGGCTGTTTTATTTTATGTGCTTTTTCACGCTTGCTATGGTGATATATCGCCTTGCGTTTTGTATACCTCCGCTGGAAGGAACAGACGCATATCTCTACTTTTGTATAAAAGTGGCTTGTTTGGCGATTCTTGTGTCGGGCACAACGGTGGGGCTATCGGCCTACTTTGATTGGTACTTGAATAAAAACAATGAGGAAGATAAGAAAGATAAGAAGTGAATCGAAAATACAGGCGAGAAAGAATACTTGACGGTGCACTTCTTTTAAGTGTATGATAAACAGATATAAACTCTTTGGAGGAATGATATGATAGGCTATGCTGCTATAGCGGCAGCGGCGGTGATGGGCTTTTTTGCCCGCTCTGAATATGAAAAAAAACACTTTGTAACAGAGCAATATACAATATATTCTGAAAAGTTTGAGCAGCCGGTGCACAATCTCGTATTTCTTTCGGATTTACATAATTATGTATTCGGAGAAGATAATGATAAACTGATTAAAGCGATAGACAGCATCCATCCGGATGGTGTCTTAATTGGCGGTGATATGGTGCTTTGTAAGAATGGAAAGACGTTGGATGTTGTCCTGAATCTGATGGCAAACCTGACCCAGCGCTATCCGGTCTATTATGGGAATGGAAACCACGAAGTTCGAATGCGGGAATACAAGGGCATTGGCGGAAGCCGGTATGATGATTTTGTAAAGAAATTGTCCGATATGGGAGTTCACTATCTGTCGGATGCAAGTGCTGAACTTTATGACGATATTAGAATTACCGGATATAATGTGGAGGAAGCCTATTATCGACACCGTTTTACGGTGCCGCAGCTTCCGCTGGGTAATATAAAACAACATGTGGGAGAGGCGGATCAGAAGCGATTTCAAATTCTTTTGATGCATTCTCCCCTGTTCTTTAAAAATGCCGCAGCGTGGGGAGCCGATTTGACTTTATCCGGTCATTTCCACGGCGGAACCATACGCCTTCCCATATTGGGTGGTATCATGACGCCCCAGTACCAGTTCTTTCTGCCATGGTGTGCCGGGCAGTTTGATAAAGCCGGTAAAACGATGATCGTCAGTCGGGGACTGGGGACTCATTCGATTAATATTCGTTTTAATAATAGACCTCAGCTTATATGGCTGCAATTAAAACAGGGCAAAGAGAAAAAGGGGTAAAAGGAAAGGGATAAGAAGGATGGAAATTTCTTATAAATTAGAAAACTTTGAAGGACCTTTGGATCTTTTGCTCCACTTGATCGAGAAAAATAAAGTCAGCATTTACGATATCCCGATTGTGCTTATTACAGAGCAGTATTTGGCTTATGTAAGCCATATGGAGAAGCAGGATTTGGATGTAGTCAGCGATTTTCTGGTGATGGCAGCAACACTGATTGCAATTAAATCCAAGATGCTTCTGCCGGCTGATGAACCGGAGGATGAGGAAGAAGAGGATCCAAGAGCCGAACTGGTTCGACGTCTCTTAGAATATAAGACATATAAGCATATGGCGGAAGAACTGGAGACGAGAGAAGAAGATGCTGAGAAACTCCTATATAAGAATCCAACGATTCCGGGTGAAGTGACAAAATATGAGCCACCGGTAGAACTGGACAGCTTGCTTTCCGGACTTACCCTAGCCAAACTACAACAGATCTTTGAAAGTGTGCTTAAGCGCAAAGAAGATAAAATCGATCCGGTGCGCAGCAAGTTTGGAACCATCCGAAAAGAAGCTGTGAGTCTGGAACAACGAATTGATTCGGTTTTGAGCTTTACCAGAATGCATAGACATTGCAGCTTTCGTCAATTACTTGACAGGCAGTCGGATCGAACGGAAGTCGTGGTGACATTTCTTGCGATTTTGGAGCTAATGAAGACCGGAAAGATACGACTGCAGCAAGAAGCTATTTTTGATGATATATATATTGAGGCGGTAGAATAATGGAACAGAATATGATGATATTTTCTATAGAAGAAGCAAGAGAAGATGAAGCAATCGTGGAAGCGGTTCTCTTTACCATGGGTAACTCGGTGGAACGCCGCCAACTCGCAGCGGCACTAAACAAAGATGAAACGGAAGCGGCAGCGGCAGTGACACGGTTAAAAATCAGATATGAGGAAGAGCACAGGGGATTGCAGATTATAGAACTGGAAAACAGCTATCAGATGTGTACAAAAGCGCAGTATTATGAGAATCTGATTCGCGTGGCCTGCACGCCGAAAAAACAGATTCTGACGGATGTGGTTTTGGAGACATTGGCTATTATTGCATATAAACAGCCCGTTACAAAACTGGAGATAGAAAAAATCAGAGGCGTAAAATCAGACCATGCGGTCAACCGTCTGATTGAGTATGGGTTGGTCTACGAGGTAGGGCGTCTGGATGCACCGGGACGACCTGCACTTTTTGCAACAACGGAGGAATTTCTCCGTCGATTTGGAATTGGTTCCAACGAAGAACTTCCGGAGCTTAATCCGGAACAGGCAGATGAGTTCCGACTGGAAGTGGAAGAAGAGCTTAGAGTTACAACCGGAATATAAATACGGATAGACACATTCTCTTAACGTTTTTTTAACACCCCCGACTTGTGTTTTTTTGATGTTTTTTGTAGCAGCTATGGACAATAATACTATCAAAAAAAACGAGGAGGAAATGAGTATGTTGTCGATTAAGCTCGATATGTTTCAGGCATGTGCACTGGGGGCACTTGTTTATTGTTTAGGAAGATTTATGGTTAAAAAGATTAGTTTTTTAAACAAGTATTGTATACCGGCACCGGTAGCGGGAGGTATTGTATTTGCTCTTTTACATTTGGCGTTATATGCAGGTGGAATTTTGGAACTCTCATTTGACACTACGATACAAACGATTCTGATGACTGTGTTTTTCTGTAGTGTTGGTTTTACAGCATGTTTCCGACTACTTAAAAAGGGCGGAATACAAGTATTTATTTTTCTTGGATTGGCAATTCTCATGTGCGTGATTCAAGATGTAGTAGGAAGCGGTCTGGCAGCAGCATTTGGACTTAATCCACTTTTAGGACTTTGCATGGGTTCTATGCCTTTAGTAGGCGGACATGGAACATCCGGTTCATTTGGACCATTACTGGAAGAAAGCTTTGGTGTAAATGGAGCACTTACGGTTGCTCTGGCAGCCGCTACATACGGACTTGTATCCGGAAGTATGATGGGCGGTCCTATCGCTCGTGCACGTATTGAAAAATTAAAACTGAAATCCACTGCAGCTACAGAAGGCAATGTAATTGATGATGCTCATACTACAATTGATGGACAGCAGTTCACAAATGCAGCAGCATTCTTAGCCGTAGCGATTGGAATCGGAACTTTGATTTTTGCATTCTTTAAAAACCATGGACTTACGATGCCGGCCTATATTGGTGCTATGCTTTGCGCAGCGGGAATTCGTAACATCTGGGATATGAAACATGCAGAACTTCCGATGGAAGAAATCGATGCACTTGGCGGACTTTCCCTGAATCTGTATTTGGCTATGGCCATGATGGGATTGAAACTATGGCAGCTGGCAGCACTTGCCCTTCCGATGGTCGTGATTCTTCTGGCTCAGACGGTTGTTATGTTCTTATATGCAAACTTTGTTGTATTTAATGTAATGGGACGTGACTATGAGTCAGCGGCTATGACAACTGCATTCTGTGGTTTTGGTATGGGCGCCACACCAAATGCCATGGCTAATATGAAAGCACTGGCTGAAAAATACGGTGCAGCACCAAGAGCATTCTTCATTGTACCTCTCGTAGGCAGCTTATTCGTAGATTTCTTTAACTCGATGATTCTTACGACATTTATGAATATTTTATAGTTAATAAAGATCCATCCAATCATTCGAATATATTATTTTTACGTCAAAGAAGGGCTGCCGGGAAGTTTACGGCAGTCTTTTTTCTATGAAAACACTTTACCCATATAGCAAAGTCTGATATAATTTTGTAGTACACCGGCTGACAAAGCGGCATATGGATTGCCGCAGATAAGAGAGGAAATTAATGTGAAAATTAAAATCAAATATTTTACGGATAAGATAGAAAAACTCCATTACATAGATGGAAAATCTGATTGGATTGACTTGCGTGCAGCTGAGGATGTGCAGATTAAAAAAGATAATTTTGCGTTGATTCCGCTTGGCATAGCGATGGAACTTCCACAGGGATATGAGGCACACGTAGTACCCAGAAGCAGTACATTTAAGAATTTTGGTATCATTCAGACAAATCATATGGGAATTATCGACGAAAGTTATTGTGGCGATCAAGACCAGTGGTTCTTTCCGGCTTATGCTCTGCGTGATACGGCAATTTGCGCCGGTGACCGCATCTGCCAGTTCCGTATCATGGAACATCAGCCTGTTTTTGCATTTGAAGAGGTAGAATGTATGGATGGAGAAAATCGCGGAGGTCACGGAAGTACCGGGAGAAATTAAGACGTGGAATAGAAATCAAGACGTGGAATGGAGATTAAGATGAAAAAAGGAGTAGTTACCGGATGGATGACGGCTGTCATGATCCTGACCATTTGTCTTACGGGGTGTGGAGAACCCAAGGCCGCGAAGGAAGCCAGACTTCAGGGAATTGCACAGATGGAAGAGGCGCAGTATTCGGAAGCGATTGCGTCCTTTGACACCGCGTTACAAGAGGCAGGCGGTGTTGTAAATAAATTTGAACTGGATATACTAAAATACAGGGGCGAAGCAGAATATCGGTTAAAGGACTATGCAGCAGCGGAACATACGTATGGAATTCTTCTGGAAGTGGATGGTGAGCAGCCGGAATACCGATATTATAAGGCCGCAGCCGGAGCGGCAGCCGGACATGTGGATGCCGCTGTTGCAGATTATGACAAAGCGGTCGATCTGTCTAAAAATAGGAAGCGCAATGTGACCGGAGAAGGAATCGCATTATCTGCCATCGGGACCGCATATGCCAATCAAAAGGATTATGATAAAGCAATTGAGTATTTTGACCGTGGAATTGCATCGGGAGATGAAACGACAGTACAGCGTTCAACTTATAATAAAGGTGCAGTCTACGAGCAAAAAGGGGATTTTGCAAAGGCGCTGGAGATATTCACCGCATATAGTTCCACTTATGGTTCGACACCGGAATTGGAACGAGAAATCACGTTTTTAAAGAGCCGGTAAATACAGACCGGTACACAGAATTTGGAGGAATATGGCAGAATTATTTGATTTAAAAAAATTAGAAGAACGGGTAATCCTAGTGGCGGTCAGTACCGGAGATGATGAAAATACAAAAGAATCTCTGGACGAATTGGAAGAACTGATCAAAACAGCCGGAGCAATCACGGTAGATAAGATTATCCAAAATCGAGAAAAGATTCATCCGGGTACTTATCTGGGCAAAGGAAAGATAGAAGAAATCAAAGAACGGGTATGGGAGCTGGATGCTACCGGCATTGTCTGCGATGATGAGCTGTCACCTGCACAGCTTAAAAATCTGGAGGACGGAGTCGATACGAAGGTCATGGATCGCACGATGGTTATCTTAGATATTTTTGCATCCCGCGCCATAACCAGTGAAGGAAAGATTCAAGTGGAATTGGCACAGTTAAAATATCGTTCAGCTCGTCTGGTTGGACTTAGAAGTTCACTCTCCCGACTGGGGGGCGGCATCGGAACCAAAGGTCCCGGTGAGAAAAAACTGGAGATGGATCGACGGTTGATCAAAGACCGAATGGCTCAGTTAAATGAGGAACTGGAAGATGTCAAACGTCACCGAGAAGTGGCCAGACAGCAGAGAGACCGAAACTATACATGCTCGGCCGCCATAGTCGGTTATACAAATGCCGGTAAGTCTACGCTGCTAAATAAACTGACTGATGCCGGGATTTTAGCAGAAGATAAGCTGTTTGCTACATTAGACCCTACGACCAGAAACTTGGAACTGCCCAGTGGACAGCCGATTCTTCTGACGGACACCGTCGGATTTATCAGAAAACTTCCCCATCATCTGATTGAAGCATTTCGCAGTACACTGGAAGAAGCACGCTATAGCGATATGATTATCCATGTGGTCGATTGCGCCAGTCCTCATATGGAGATGCAGATCCAGACCGTTTATGAGACTCTTCACAAACTGGAAATCACAGATAAGACAGTGATAACTGTATTTAATAAGATTGACCGCCTAGAACAAGAGACGGTATTTGAAGATACGCATGCTGATTACCAGGTGCAGATTTCTGCAAAAACAGGAGAGGGCATTGACTCTCTTATTAATATATTAGAAACAATCTTAAGAAATCAAAAAACTTATTTGGAAAAACTGTATACTTACAAGGATGCAGGAAAAATACAGACGATCAGAAAGATGGGAGAACTACTTTCAGAAGAGTATCGCGATGACGGCATTTTTGTTACAGGATATGTGCCGAAAGAGCTGTATTCTGAGCTGATGCAAGACAATTAAAAGAAAACAATGATTAAAATGGACACAATATCTGGTATTTTAAAAATACAATTACTAGATATTGTGTTTTGCTGTCTGCTCTGCTATAATGATTCCAGACCGCTTACATGCGGTAGTTTGAAAGGAGAAGGGGACATGATTAACGTTATTAAACGTGATGGAGAAGTGGCTGAATTCAATTTAGGGAAAATTACAGATGCGATTAAGAAAGCATTTAAGGCCACGGGGAATGATTACAATCAGGAGATTTTGGAGTTACTATCCTTGCGGGTGACATCTGCATTTCAGCCGAAGATGCAGGATGGTAAGGTGAATGTTGAACAGATTCAGGATAGCGTGGAGCACGTCCTTGAGCAGACCGGTTATACAGACGTGGCAAAAGCCTATATTTTATATAGAAAACAGCGTGAGAAGATTCGTAATATGAATGCGACGATGTTGGATTACAAAGATGTGGTAAATAATTATGTAAAAGTGGAAGACTGGCGTGTTAAGGAGAATTCAACGGTGACGTATTCTGTGGGAGGACTTATTTTAAGTAATTCAGGTGCGGTCACGGCTAATTACTGGCTGTCTGAAATCTACGATCAGGAGATTGCAGATGCTCATAGGAATGCGGATATTCACCTTCATGACCTTTCCATGTTGACCGGATATTGTGCCGGATGGTCTTTAAAACAACTTTTGATGGATGGTCTGGGGGGCATTTCCGGAAAGATCACCTCTTCTCCGGCGAGACATCTATCGGTGCTCTGCAACCAGATGGTGAACTTTTTAGGAATTATGCAGAATGAATGGGCAGGTGCGCAGGCATTTTCTTCCTTTGATACTTATTTAGCTCCTTTTGTAAAAAAAGACAACCTCTCTTACGATTCAGTAAAAAAATGTATTGAATCATTTATCTATGGCGTCAACACCCCTAGCCGATGGGGCACGCAGGCACCTTTCTCTAACATCACACTGGACTGGACTGTGCCAAGCGATATGGCCGAACAGAATGTCATCATAGGTGGACAAGAGCAGGATTTTAAATATAAAGACTGTAAGAAAGAGATGGATTTAATCAATAAGGCATTTATTGAGACGATGATCGAAGGCGATTCAAATGGACGCGGTTTTCAGTATCCGATTCCGACCTACTCGATTACCAAGGACTTTGACTGGTCCCCGACCGAGAACAACCGCCTTTTATTTGAGATGACATCCAAGTACGGTACACCTTATTTTTCTAATTTTATTAATAGTGATATGGAGCCCAGTGATGTACGCAGCATGTGCTGCCGTCTGAGATTGGATCTGCGCGAACTGCGCAAAAAAACAGGTGGATTTTTCGGCGCAGGCGAAAGCACCGGTTCCGTTGGTGTTGTTACGATTAATATGCCACGAATGGCTTATCTGGCAGCAGATGAAACGGATTTTTACAAACGTCTGGACCACATGATGGATATTTCTGCCCGTTCTTTAAAGACGAAGAGAGAGGTCATCACACGACTCCTGGATAATGGACTATATCCATATACGAAACGGTATTTGGGCACGTTTGCCAACCATTTTTCAACGATTGGTATTATCGGTATGAATGAGGCGGGTCTGAATGCAAATTGGATTAAACAAGATATGACTCATGAGGAGACTCAGAATTTCACGAAGGATGTTCTGAATCATATGAGAGAGCGTCTCTCCGATTACCAGGAGATGTATGGTGATCTCTATAATCTGGAGGCGACTCCGGCAGAGTCCACGTCTTATCGTCTGGCAAAGCATGATAAGAAGTATTATCCGAACATTGTGACGGCAGGTGAATTGGAAGATGTTCCTTACTATACCAACAGTTCAAATCTTCCGGTAGGATATACGGCGGACATATTTGATGCACTGGATATACAGGATGAGATTCAGACACTTTACACCTCGGGCACCGTGTTCCATGCATTTTTAGGTGAGAAGCTGCCGGATTGGGAGTCTGCGGCGAAACTGGTTCACACGATTGCAGAAAACTACAAGCTGCCATATTACACATTATCACCTACTTATTCCATCTGCCGCGAGCATGGCTATCTCATCGGGGAGCATTTTACCTGCCCAATCTGTGGTGCAAAAGCGGAGGTCTACAGCCGAATTACCGGTTATTATCGTCCGGTACAGAATTGGAATGAAGGAAAAACACAGGAATATAAAGACAGACAGAACTATGATTTGGGCAATTCGGTTTTGAAACAAAGAGCGAAGCATGCAGTGCAGAGCGAGACCGCAGAACTGTCCGATGCGAAAGAGGGAATCTACCTGTTTACTACAAAGACCTGTCCAAATTGCCGCATGGCAAAAGAATTTCTGAAAGACACGGTCTATGAGGATGTAGATGCAGAGGAAAACCCAGAGATGTCTGATTTCTTTGGCATTATGCAGGCACCAACCTTAGTTCGGGTCGGGAAAGATG
This sequence comes from Clostridium sp., assembly GCA_036634775.1. Lineage (GTDB taxonomy): Bacteria > Bacillota > Clostridia > Lachnospirales > Lachnospiraceae > Otoolea. The sequence goes on along the minus strand of JAVWRQ010000034.1, from coordinate 1,615 downwards.
GAACGGTGGAAAAGTTTGTCAATGCCTCCTGCATTCGTAAGTTTACAGAAGATAACAGCAACCGATAGAGTCTTGCACCAAAACGCGGTCACTTTTGTGACCATATTACATAAAAAAAACTTATGATAAAACATATAACTATAAGTTTACGACAATGATTATTCACCATGAGTATTCGAATTCGCTAACCACCTGTGCAGTAGAATAAGTATATATTTTATTTATAGTCAGGATAAAATCTAAGAACTATACAAATGCCTTCCTCATCGGATATACTAAGTATATTCGATTGAGGGAGGTATTTTTTGTGAATAAGGAAAAGGATAAATTATATTGTGATATTGATAAACATGCATCGCAGATGGTGGTAATGGCCGATGATATATTTGATCATCCGGAATTAGGACTGAAGGAGTTTCACGCATTCGCTCTTTTGACGGATTGGCTGGAAAACGAGGGATTTGAAGTAGAACGACATGTGGCAGGGGTGGAAACTGCATTTCGTGCAGTTTATCATCACGGCGCAGGCGGACCTAATATTGGATTATTGTGCGAGTACGATGCACTGGCAGGACTGGGACATGCTTGCGGACATCATATGCAGGGACCATCGATTCTAATGGCAGCATCGGCTTTGAAGAATGCAGATACGGACAAAAACTATACGATTACTGTATATGGAACTCCGGCAGAAGAAACGGTCAGTGGAAAAATCATCATGATGAAGAATGGCTGCACATTTGAAGAGCTGGATGTGGCATTGATGATGCACGGAAGCGGCGCGACGCAGGTCGATGTAAAAAGCTTGGCACTTAATAAATTTACAGTGATCTATCATGGCGTCAGTGCTCATGCAGCTGTAAAACCGGAAAAAGGAAGAAGTGCTCTGGACGGATTGATTCTGGCATTCCAAGGCGTGGAGTTTTTGCGGGAACATGTAGCAGGGGATGTAAAAATGCATTATACAGTGGTAAGCTGTGGCGGTACAGCGGCCAACATCGTACCGGCGACAGCAGAGGCGGAATTTTATGTGCGCTCTTATAGCCGGACATACTTGAACTCAGTGATAGAACGTTTTAAAAAGGTACTTCAGGGCGCAGCAATGATGAGCGAGACCGAGGTAGAAATCATAGAGGAAAAGGCAATCGACAGCAAGATACCATGTATTAGTTTAAATGATATAATTATGGAGAATGCGAAAGAATCCGGTGCTCCACGAATCCGTGAACCGAGAGAGAAAACCGGTTCCACTGATTTTGGTAATATCATGCACCGTGTGCCCGGCTCATGCGTTCGCATTGCTTTTGTAAATGAAGAATCGGCATCCCACTCACAGGAGTATCTGGATGCAGGCAAAAGCGAAGCGGCACATCATGCCATTGTTTATGGTGCTAAGATTTTAGCGGGAACGGCGATGGATTTGATTGAACAGCCGGAGCTTCTGAAAGCGGTGAAGCAGGAATTTGCTCAGCGGATGGAGGACGAAATAAAGAGTTAACTGAGGAAAATTTGTGGTACGAAGAGCAAATCGGGTAGACGATGGTCGTGATGCGAGCAGTGAAACTTACTATGATATCCGGTTCCAAGTTCCTCAACATGCACTTCTAAAAGAAAT
>JAVWRQ010000033.1:0-26068 GCA_036634775.1 Clostridium sp. | reverse complement strand
GTACAGATGTGCATTCTCACTAAGCTCGTGAAAGACCTCGCTAAGTGTTTATAGTATATCACAACTTTACACTGCTAAACAGAGTTTTTTGGGGAAATTCTTTACAATTGTCTTACTTTTCCATTTGGGTGACTTTTTTACGCATAAGTGCTAAAATAGAAATGAACGGAGATACCGTAGTATTAAATAAAGATTTGGAAGGAGCTGGTTTTATGCCAAGGAAAACAGTACTTGTAACAGGTGCTTCCCGCGGAATCGGCAAAGCTATTGCCGTCAAATATGCAAAAAAGGGGTATAACGTAGCCATTAACTGCATCCACCGCAAAGAACAACTTTTGCAGACAAAAACAGAGATTGAATCTTATCAGGTAGATTGTCTTGCCTATGTGGGTGATGTGGGTGAATTTGAAGAATGCCAAGAGTTTTTTGATCAGGTCAGAAAGCAATTTGGAAGTGTTGATGTTCTTATTAATAATGCCGGAATTTCATATATTGGACTTTTACAGGATATGAATCCGGAGGATTGGGAACGAGTGATGCGAACAAATTTAACTTCGGTATTTAACTGCTGTAAACTGGCTATTCCTATGATGATAGATAAAAAGCAGGGGAAAATCGTCAATATCTCTTCTGTCTGGGGCACTGTAGGTGCTTCCTGTGAAGTAGCCTACTCTGCTACAAAGGGCGGCATCAATGCATTTACAAAAGCGATGGCCAAAGAATTGGCTCCCAGTGGAATTCAAGTGAATGCTATCGCTTGCGGTGCCATTGACACAGAGATGAATCAATTTTTGACGGAAGAGGAACTGATTGATCTAGTAGATGGAATCCCTGCCGGTCGCTTGGGAAAAGCGGAGGAAGTCGCCGATCTGGCCTATCATCTGGGGTATAAAGAATCTTATCTCACCGGACAGATTATAGGTCTGGATGGGGGATGGATGTAGCATATAAATAAAGATACAATATTGTAAAAGAACTCATGGTTTACGCTTTTAAACGTAGACCATGAGTTTTTTTACAATATTGTGAACCGATTTTTTATTGACTTCCCCCCTGATTACAGCTAGAATAACACTTTATCGTATTTTTACCAAAAGGAGGGGACCACGATGAAACTTATGCTCCACTATTTAAAACGCTATAAAATCTATGTATTTTTCAACATCCTGGCTGTGCTGGGATTTGCCGCGGCAGAACTGGGCATCCCCACGGTTGTATCACTGATGATTGACAACGGCATCATTTTAAATGATACAAATTACATCTACAAGATGGGAGCTGTCATTCTGGGCGTGTCCATCCTTGGTGGAATCGGCAATGTACTTTTGGCCTACTGCAGTTCCAAAGTCAGTACGTCCATCACACGGGATATCCGCAATGATATCTTTAAAAAGGCGCAGGAATATTCCCATACCGAATATAATAAATTTGGTGTTTCCAGCATGATAACCCGCACGACCAATGACGCTTTTATCCTAATGCAATTTATTAATGTGCTGCTGAGAACGGCTCTGCTCACACCGATTATGATACTGATCAGTATGTTTATGGTCATCCGAACCAGTCTCACGCTATCCATGGTCATCGGTGGCTGTATTCCCATTATCTGTCTGGGTGTTTTTCTGATTGCCAAGACCAGTAACCCCATCAGCAGCAAACAGCAGCAGGGCATGGATGCACTAAATCGGATTGCCCGCGAGAACCTGACCGGTGTCCGCGTCATCCGTGCTTTTTGTAAAGACAAGTATGAAGCAAAGCGATTCTCGGATGCGAATGAAGATTATGCCAAAAGTGCAAAGAAACTATTCAAGCTGATGTCAGTGACACAGCCGTCCTTTTTCCTGCTGCTGAATCTAGGCGTGGCGATTGTGTTTATTCTATCCGGCCGCATGATTGATGCAGGAACATTACAGATTGGAAAACTGGTCGCATTTCAGGAATATATGTTTCATGCCATGTTCTCCATGATGCTGTTTTCTATGGTATTTGTGATGTACCCGCGAGCTGAAATCAGTGCAAAGAGAATTGCAGAGCTGTTAAACGAAGAACCCAGTATTCGGAATCCAAAACACCCTGTCACAGCAGGTGATCAAAGCGGTACGCTTGTTTTTGACCATGTGTCATTCCAGTATCCGGATGGGGAAGCCGCCGTGCTTCACGATATTACCTTTGAAGCCAAGCGAGGCGATACCATTGCTTTTATCGGAAGTACCGGAAGTGGAAAAAGTACTTTAATTAATTTAATTCCACGGTTTTATGATATCAGCGCGGGAAGTATCCGCATAGACGGTGTCGATGTGAGAAAATATGATCTGATGGCACTGCGGGAAAAGATTGGTTTTATTCCGCAGAAAGCTCTGCTTTTCACCGGCAGCATTGGGGAAAATATTCGTTATGGAAAACATGATGCAATTCAAAATGAAGTGGAGTATTCCGCTAAAGTGGCTCAGGCTTATGATTTTATCGCTGAAAAATCGCAGCAATTTGATGAAATGATTGAAGAGGGCGGCAGTAATGTCTCCGGTGGGCAAAGGCAGCGTCTTAGCATCGCCAGAGCCATTGTACGCCGACCGGATATTTATATTTTCGATGATTCTTTTTCCGCTTTGGACTTCAAGACCGATGCCCGCCTGCGGCAGAAATTAAAGCAGGAAACCATCGATTCGATTACCTTGATTGTAGCGCAACGTGTCTCTTCTATTATGGATGCCACTAAAATTATCGTGCTGGATGAGGGAAAGGTAGTCGGAATGGGAACCCATAAAGAATTGCTTGGCAGTTGTACGATTTATCATGAAATTGCAAGCAGTCAGTTATCAAAGGAGGAATTAGGAGCATGAGACGTTTGATTCCTTACCTGAAAGCATACCGTTTAAAAATTATAGCTGCCATTCTGCTGATTGTTCTGGCTGCCGGTCTGATTGCACTCAGCCCCACGCTGGAGGGCATGATCACCACGCAGCTCCTGCACGATGTAACCGCCGGAAACGGCGTGAATTTTCCAAAACTAACCGGAACTATCATTACATTGGTGATTGTCTATGTGATTGGTGCCGCCAGTAACTGTCTGTACCAGTTTCTTTTAACCGATGCCATCCAGAGTGCCATGGTGGATCTGCGAAACGAAGTGGAAAGCAAAATCAGGAAACTGCCTATCTCCTATTTTGACCGACATCCTCTGGGTGACACTTTAAGCCGTGTCTCAAATGATATGGAAACGATATCCAATGCACTGCAGCAGAGTTTTGCACAGGTTTTAAATGCGATTCTGGGCTTAAGCATGGCTGTATTTATGATGTTCATGATTCAATGGAAGATGGCTTTGGCCGCCATGCTCATCATCGTTTTTTCCATGGTCATTTCCAAAATCATTGTTAATAAATCGCAACCCTTGTTCGAACTTCAGCAAAATGCCCTGGGCCGTTTGAATGGCATTGTGCAGGAAAAGTTTACCGGTTTTAATGAAATCAAACTATTTGGGAAACAGGAAGATGCGCTGGCCGAATTTACTGCAGCGAATTCCGACCTGTGTAAAAATGGATTTAAAGCACAGTTTATCAGCGGTCTGATGTCTCCCTTAGTTTCCTTTGTCACCTATGTGGGCATCGGCTGTATTGCCATCATGGGAGCTTTATACGCTATCTCCGGAGTCATCGCGGTCGGGCAGCTGCAGGCATTTATCCGCTATATCTGGCAGGTCAACCAACCCTTGTCCCAGATGACACAGCTGTCCTCTGCCATTCAGTCTTCTGTCGCCGCCATTCACCGGGTATTCGATTTCCTCGACGAAGAGGAAGAAATCGAAGATATGGTATGTGAAACACATACAAAGGCCGTGGAGGGCCGCGTTTCCTTTGAGAATGTATATTTTTCCTATACTCCGGACAAGCCGCTACTGCGTGGACTCAGCGCAGAAGTAAAGGCCGGGCAGATGGTTGCCATCGTAGGCCCGACCGGAGTGGGAAAAACTACCTTGATTAATTTGCTGATGCGGTTCTATGATGTGACCGACGGTTCTATAAAAATCGATGGCATTGATATCTGCCACATGGGTCGTGAAGACCTTCGTTCTAAATTCGGTATGGTTCTACAAGACACTTGGCTGTTTCGCGGAACCATCCGCGACAACATTGCCTATGGAAAAGACAACGCTGTCGAGGAAGAGATCGTCCGTGCAGCCAAAATTGCCAATGTTCATCATTTTATTACCACCCTACCCGAAGGCTATGACATGGTGTTAAATGAGGAGGCCAGCAACATCTCTCAAGGCGAAAAACAGCTTCTGACGATTGCCCGGGCAATTCTCTGCGATCCACCAATTTTGATTCTCGACGAAGCTACCAGTTCCGTTGATACGCGTCTGGAGCAAATGCTCCAGAATGCCATGCAGAATATCATGAAAGGACGTACCTCCTTTGTGATTGCCCACCGCCTTTCCACCATCAAAAATGCCGATTTAATTCTGGTCATGAGTGAAGGAAATATCGTAGAACAGGGTACACACGAGGAACTTCTGGAGAAAAAAGGATATTATGAGCAATTGTACCATGCACAATTTTCCGGTATGGAGGAAGAGATACAGGCATAAGTTGCAGCATATAATAAAACAAGGGCAGGGGCATCTATCATTTATAGATTGCCCCTGCCCTTATTTTATTATATACTGCCTATTCTGATTAGCTATTTGCGGATGTCTCCACAGCTGCTTTTACTTTCTCTGTCAGTAACGGAACAATCTTATTCAGATCGCCTACGATACCGTAATCAGCTAAATCGAAGATAGGAGCTGACTCATCTTTGTTGATTGCGATGATGATGTCAGATTCTTCCATACCTGCCATATGCTGAATAGCACCTGAGATACCTATTGCAAAGTATACATTAGGACGAACGGTTTTACCGGTCTGTCCAACCTGCTGATCCTTCTCTGTCCATCCTGCATCTACAGCAGCACGGGAAGAAGAAACGGTTCCGCCGATTGCATCGGCAAGATCCTGAAGAATGGAGAAGTTTTCTTTGCTGCCCACACCACGGCCGCCGGATACCAGAATCTTAGCATCCATGATATCAACTTTGTCATTTACCTTCTTTACAATCTCTTCGATGGTAACGTATTTGCAGTTCTTCTCTAATTTTACCGGGAAGTTAACAATATCTGCTTTATGAGCGGTATCTTTTTCACGTTTCTGCATAACACCCGGACGAACGGTAGCCATCTGTGGTCTCTTTTTCTTAATTAAGATAGTAGCCATGATGTTTCCGCCAAATGCCGGACGTGTCATTCTTAAGTTGTGTAATCCGCTGTCAGGATCTGCAATCGGATCAATCTCTAATTTTGTACAGTCTGCAGTCAGACCGGACTGAACACGTGCCGAAACACGAGGAGCCAGGTCACGGCCAATTGCCGTTGCACCGTAAAGTACGATCTCAGGTTTAAATTCATTCACTACTGCATCCATAGCCTGTGTATAAGGCTCGGTTGTATAGTTCTTTAAAGCAGGATCATCAACTACGATTACTCTGTCTGCGCCATAAGCACTTAATTTATCAGCCAGTGCTTTAATATCGGAACCCAAAAGTACTGCTGTTACTTCTGTATTCAAATCAGCTGCAAGATCTTTTGCTTTACCAATTAATTCATAGGTAACGCCGGTGATTTTTCCATCTACCTGCTGTGCAAATACGAATACGCCTTTATATTCCTGTAAATTCATCTCTCTTACCTCTTTCCCTATGATTTAATTAAAGTACAAACTTCTCTTTTAACTTTGCTACGATGTAATCAGCTGCTTCTTCAGGCTCTAAGGAAGTCTCTTTTACACCAGCAGGTTTCAAGCTCTTCGGGAAGGACTGAGCTACGTTTGTAGGTGATCCCTTTAAGCCGAGACGTTCATCAGCTACATCCAGATCAGGACGTGTAAATGTTGTAATTTCATTTGCTCTGTATGCGTCAAAGATTCCGCCCGGAGTCATGTAACGTGGGGTGTTCATCTCGCCAAGAGCTGTAATCAGACACGGCATATTCGCTCTGATAATATGATAGCTGTCATCATACTGACGTTTTACAACAACTGTTTTACCATCAATTTTGATATTCTCTGCATAGGAAATGTTCGGGATGCCAAGTGCTTCTGCGATCTGCGGACCAACCTGTGCGGTATCACCATCGATAGCCTGACGGCCTGTGATGATTAAGTCATATTCTAATTTCTTAATAGCAGATGCCAGTGTAGTAGATGTAGCCAATGTATCAGCGCCACCAAATGCTCTGTCTGTTACAAGAACTGCTTTATCTGCACCCATAGCCATCGCTTCTCTTAAAACTGCATCTGCCTGTGGCGGACCCATGGAAACAACGGTAATTTCTGCGCCTAATTCATCTTTTAATACAAGTGCAGCCTCAAGGCCTGCTTTATCATCCGGGTTAATGATACTCGGTACGCCATCACGAATCAGTGTGCCGGTTACCGGATCTAATTTAACTTCATTTGTATCTGGAACCTGTTTAATACATACTACGATTTTCACGGTATATTCTCTCCTTATGATTTAATTTATTGTGGATTTTTGATTATTTAAGAAGGTCTCCACTAATAACCATACGCTGAACTTCAGAAGTTCCTTCGTAGATCTCTGTGATCTTAGCATCACGCATCATACGCTCTACATCATATTCTCTCATGTAGCCGTAACCGCCGTGTAACTGAACTGCTTTGGTTGTAACTTCCATCGCTACTTCGGCCGCATATAATTTAGCCATAGCTGCTTCTACGGAGAATCTCTTCTGAGTATCTTTTGCCATAGCGGCTCTGTAAACAAGGAGCTGTGCAGCTTTTACTTTCGTAGCCATGTCTGCTAACTGGAACTGTGTGTTCTGGAATTTACCGATTGGTCTGCCAAACTGTTTTCTTTCTTTTACATAAGCAATGGTTGCTTCAAGAGCGCCCTCAGCAAGTCCGAGAGCCTGAGCAGCGATACCGATACGTCCGCCATCCAGCGTCTGCATAGCGATACCAAATCCTTTGCCTTCTTGTCCAAGAAGATTCTCTTTTGGAATTCTGCAATCCGTGAAAATTAATTCATAGGTTGCTGAACCACGGATACCCATCTTCTTTTCTTTGGTACCGAAGGTAAATCCGGGAGTATCTTTTTCTACGATAAATGCTGTAATACCATGGTTTCCTTTGGATTTATCAGTCATAGCAAGGATAACATAAGTGTCTGCTTCTTTACCGTTTGTAATGAAAATCTTAGAACCATTCAACACGTACTCATCGCCATCTAACACAGCTTTTGTCTGCTGTCCAGAAGCGTCTGTACCTGCACCCGGCTCGGTCAGACCAAAAGCGCCTAATTTCTCTCCGCTGGCAAGTGGTCTTAAGAATTTTTCTTTTTGAGCATCTGTACCAAATTTTTTGATTGGGTCAGCACATAAAGAAGTATGGGCCGATACGATAACGCCTGTAGTACCGCAAACTTTGGATAATTCTTCTACGCACATAACATAGGTCAGCGTATCACAGCCCTGTCCGCCGTATTCTTTCGGAATCGGGATTCCCAAGAAACCAAGTTTTTGCATCTTCTTAACAGTTTCTACAGGGAAATGCTCTGTCTCGTCAACTTCCTGTGCTAAAGGTTTTACCTCGTTTTCGGCGAAGTCGCGGAATAACGTTCTCGCCATCTCATGCTCTTTACTTAATGTAAAATCCATGTCAATTCCTCCATCATTTTCTTAATATAGCGCTTAAAGGCGGCCTATGGCTCACCTGATGCGGTTCTTATTTTGCGTAGTTATAAAATCCTTCGCCTGATTTCTGGCCTAATTTACCGCCACGTACCATCTTCTTTAATAACTGATGCGGACGATACTTAGGATCTCCGGTTTCAGCCTGTAATACTTCCATAATTGCAAGTACAACATCCAGACCAATCAAATCGCCCAGGGCTAATGGTCCCATCGGCTGATTTGCGCCCAATTTCATGGCTGTATCGATTCCCTCTACACTTGCTTCGCCTTCAGCATAGATGCCAATGGCTTCGTTAATCATAGGTACCAGAATTCTGTTTACTACGAATCCTGCTGCTTCTCTGACCTGAACAGGAGTTTTACCAATCTCCTGAGAGATAGCAATAATTTTATCGGTAGCTTCCTGTGGTGTATTCAAGCCGGCGATTACTTCAATCAGTTTCATAGCCGGAGCCGGATTAAAGAAATGCATGCCTACGACCGGTCGGTCAATTCCTGCACCGATTGCAGTGATGGAAAGGGAAGATGTATTGGTTGCAAACAGACACTCCGGCTTACAGATAGCAGAGAGTTCTTTAAATGTCTGTTTCTTGATCTCCATATTCTCAATCGCTGCCTCTAATACTAAATCGCAGTCCTTACAAATATCTTTTGTACCGGTTGTGATTTTTGCAAGAATCTGATCCGCTGTAGCCTGATCCATCTTTCCTCTTGCAATTCTCTTCTCAAAACCTTTTGCAATCTTCTTTTTACCATTTGCAGCAAAATCATCATTAATATCACATAAGCAAACTTCATAACCGTCTACCTGTGCAAATGCCTGTCCAATACCGGAACCCATCGTTCCTGCGCCGATAATACCAACTTTCATGACAAATCCTCCTGAATTTACAGATACCGCCGAACCATTTCGGCCGTACTTTTATTGTTTATAATGTAATTGTTTATTTGTTATCAAAATGTTCTACTTTACGTTTTTCAAGGAAAGCAGTCATGCCTTCTCTTTGGTCTTCTGTATCAAAACAGTTTCCAAATAACTGCTCTTCGATTACGATTGCATGATCCATGTCGGTCTGAAGACCTTCATTCATCGCTTTCTTGGAGTTTCTGACTGCAATCGGTGCATTCCGGGCAATCGTAGATGCCAGTTTCTTAGCTGCAGGCATCAGTTCTTCCGGTGCATAAACAGCATTGACAAGACCTACTCTATATGCTTCATCGGCTTTGATGTTCCGCGCTCCGTAAACCATCTCTTTTGCTTTTCCCACACCAATAATTCTGGCCAGACGCTGTGTTCCGCCAAATCCCGGTGTAATGCCCAAACCAACCTCCGGCTGTCCAAACATCGCTTTATCAGAACAGATTCGAATGTCACAGCTCATCGCCAGTTCATTTCCGCCACCCAGAGCAAATCCATTCACTGCTGCAATAACAGGAATTGGAAATGTTTCTACTTTGCGGAAAATGTCGTTACCGAACTTGCCGAACGATTCTCCTTCTGCTTTACTCATCTTACTCATCGCTGCAATATCAGCACCTGCTACAAAAGATTTATCGCCTGCTCCTGTGAGTATGATCACTCTGGTGACAGAAAGATCCACTGCGTCAAAAGTCGCCTCTATATCCTTTAATACTTCTTCGTTCAGAGCATTAAGAGCCTCTGGGCGATTAATAGTCATAATGCCGACGTTTCCGTCCTGCTCGTAATTAATATACCCCATCACAATCAACTCCTTACTGTTGGATTTGAAATTAGAAACAGCCGGCGTGTGAAAGAGGTTCTCTCTCACACGATCCGGTCCTGTTTAAAATTCATTAGTCTCTTTCAACGATTGTTGCACAACCCATACCGCCGCCGATACAAAGTGTCGCAAGACCCTTCTTGGCATCGCGTTTTTGCATCTCATGTAACAAGGTTACGAAGATACGGCATCCGGAAGCTCCTACAGGATGTCCCAGTGCAATTGCACCACCGTTGACATTCAGTTTGGAAGTATCGAATCCAAGTTCACGTGCAACTGCAACCGACTGTGCAGCAAAGGCTTCATTTGCTTCGATTAAATCAAAATCATCGATGCTCATACCGGTTCTCTTAAGAAGTTTCTGTGTCGCTGCTACAGGTCCAATACCCATAATCGATGGATCAACTCCGCCGAGAGCACCTGCTACCCATGTAGCCATCGGTGTAATTCCCAGTTCTTTTGCTTTTTCTTCACTCATGACAACTACTGCTGCAGCACCGTCATTAATAGAAGAAGCATTACCTGCTGTAACACGTCCGCCATCCGGTTTAAATGCCGGGCGAAGTTTTGCAAGAGTTTCTGCCGTTGTTCCTGGACGAGGTCCCTCGTCTGTGTCCACAATAACTACTTCTTTTTTCTTCTTTACTTCGATTGGAACAATCTCGTCTTTGAATCTGCCTGCGTCACGTGCTGCACACGCTTTTGCCTGGCTGATTGCTGAGAACTGATCAAGTTCTTCTCTTGTAATGCCCCATTTGTCGCAGATATTCTCTGCGGTAATACCCATATGGTAACCATTAAATGCATCCCAAAGAGCATCGTTTACCATAGTATCAATCATCGGAGCATTATTCATACGGTAGCCATAACGTGCATTCATCAATGCATAAGGTGCTAAAGACATGTTCTCTGCGCCGCCTGCTACAACGATATCGGCATCACCTGCGATAATCATCTCAGCTGCTGCATTCACACACTGTAGACCGGAACCGCATACTACGTTTAGAGTAACTGCCGGAACCTCTACCGGAAGTCCTGCTTTAATTGACATCTGACGTGCCACGTTCTGTCCGAGACCTGCCTGGATTACACATCCCATATAAACGTGATCAACTGCTTCAGGAGCCACTCCTGCTCTCTTTAACGCTTCTTTGATGACAACCGCACCCATCTCTGCTGCAGGAACTGTGCTAAGCACACCACCCATAGAACCAACGGCGGTACGGCACGCGCTTGCTATTACGACTTTCTTTGACATATCAATTTCCTCCTTAAATAACTGGTCGCGTATGTAAAACAATTGCATAAATGATAGTAAGTATATACTAGCACTCAGAACCCATTATGTCAAATATTTATCAATTAATTTATAAACTTTTAATAGAACAATTTCCTCATGAAATCGCAGCAAAATAAGCACATTAGCACTTAAATCGCTTTTTTTATTACCTGCGCTTTATAACTGTGATATAAAAAATTGAATACTTGGATATCTTATGATATATATCGCTCTTGTTGACAAGAAATACATGAAATGTTAGACTTAAACCATCTTATTTTAGTAAAGGATATGGTGAAAATATGGATTATAAAAAAATGTACGCAGAGAAACTTGTCTCTGCAGAAGCGGCTGCAGCCGTTGTCAAATCAGGGGACTGGGTCGATTATGGCTGGACTACCGGCGTTCCCATCGCTGTGGATGCAGCTATAGCGAAGCGTCTTCCGGAACTGACCAATGTAAATTTTAGGGGTGGCATTCTTTTACGTGTACCTGAGATTTTTAAAATTGAGAATCCCAGCGATCACATGTCGTGGAACTCCTGGCATATGAGCGGTATCGAGCGTAAAGCCATTGCTCAGGGCTTTGCCTATTATGCTCCGATTCGTTATTCGGAACTCCCCAGATATTACAGAGATTTGGACTGCACGCCGGATGTAACCATGATTCAGGTCGCACCGATGGACGAGCATGGATATTTCAATTTCGGTCCTAATGCATCTCATCTGGCAGCCTGCTGTGAAACATCTAAGATCGTAGTCGTGGAAGTTAATACCAACATGCCGGTCTGCTTAGGCGGCATGGAAGAATGTATTCACATTTCAGATGTGGATATGGTCGTAGAAGGTGATAACCCTCCTATCTCCGAGATGGGTGGCGGCGGTGCTGCTACCGAAGTAGATGAAGCGGTAGCCAAATTAATTGTCGATGAGATTCCAAACGGTGCCTGTTTACAGCTTGGCATAGGCGGAATGCCTAATGCCGTTGGTTCTCTGATTGCCAAATCCGATTTAAAAGATTTAGGTGTGCACACAGAGATGTACGTCGATGCCTTTGTAGATATCGCCAATGCAGGTAAGATTACCGGTGCCCACAAGAACATCGATAAAGGCCGCCAGGTCTATGCATTCGGTGCCGGTACAAAGAAACTTTATGACTATCTGAATAACAATCCGGCCTGTATGAGTGCTCCGGTCAATTACACCAACGACATCCGTTCTATTTCTGCAATTGATAACTTCATGTCGATTAATAATGCAGTAGAACTCGACTTATTCGGACAGGTCAGTTCCGAATCTTCCGGTACCAAGCACATCAGCGGCGCCGGCGGGCAGTTGGATTTTGTGTTGGGTGCTTATCTTTCCAAGGGCGGTAAGAGTTTTATCTGCTGTTCTTCCACCTTTAACACAAAGGACGGGCAGTTGAAATCCAGAATCCAGCCGACCCTCACCGATGGTTCTATCGTAACGGATACGCGTACTAACACGCACTATGTCGTTACCGAATATGGTAAAGTAAATTTAAAAGGTCTGTCTACATGGCAAAGGGCCGAAGCTATGATTTCTATTGCTCATCCTCAGTTTAGGGATCAATTGATTCAGGATGCAGAGAAGATGCACATCTGGAAGCGCAGTAATAAAATCTAAAAAAAGAACAGGTACTCCCGTTTATATGGAAGTGCCTGTTTGCTAATATCACGTGGAGGAAAAAACATGGAATTTAAGCTGAACATCACGATGGCCGACCCGGCAGGAAATAGAACCGCATTTGTAGAGGGGGATGTCCCTCCGGAGCAATACGCAGCGGTAGGTGCTGCACTGTTAAAAGAAGCAGATTTAAGAGCCGAACAGGGTGGGTTTGTATGTCCGCCTCTTTCCTCCGGAATTGGACGGTTGGAGATGATGGGTGGCGAATTCTGTGGAAATGCTGCCCGTAGTTTTGGTTTGTGGATGGGTCTGCGCACGGGGAAAAAAGCGGGGGATATTGTCCCCATCGAAATTTCAGGCAGCCATTCTGTCCTTAATGTGACACTGGAAGAACATGGTTCCTGGATCTCCATGCCACTTCCCCAAAAGATCATTACCATTGAAGTAGGCGGTTCACATTATCCCGCCGTAGTTCTGGAGGGAATCACTCATGTCATACTGGAACACATCGAGCCCTCCGAGGAACTGGCTCATGCAGTCATCGCTGAGGCCACAAAACAAACAGATTCAGATGCAACCGGCGCTATCTTTATCGATGGTGACCATATGACGCCGGCGGTATGGGTTCGGGCTGCCGGCTCTTTCTTCTGGGAAGGCAGCTGTGGAAGCGGAACATTAGCCGCTACCATCTGGTTGGGACGTGAAGTAAAAGATGGCACCTATAGCCGAGAATTAATTCAACCGGGCGGCATATTAAAAGCCAATTTCACTGTCAAAGACGGCAAGTTCCTCGATGCACAGATTGGCGGACCGGTTTGCTTTGAAGAACCGATTGTAAGAACGATTACGCTACCGTGACCACAGGATTGATATGTTTCCTCTTCGCTCTGCCTCCATGGGCAGAGTGATCGAGGGTTCTCCGCTCTGCGGGTCTTCAATCCCCACACCCAAAGCTACTACTTCTCCCCACATCTTTTCAGATGCTACTATAGCTGTTGTTTCTGCGGTCATTCCTTGCGAAAGCCGGTCGAAACAGATATCCAGTTTTATCTTTTCACAATTCCCATTCTGATTATAAAGGTACAGATATGCCGGCCAATTCCAATAAAGTGGTGCTGTTCCGTCATTGATCCATGTCAATTTTATAGAAGTTTTTTTACTGAATAACGTTCTCTTTATCTTCATTTTACTGACGCGAAGGCGATAACCCATATGAGGAATGACAGACATCGCCTCCATGGATAGTTCTCCGGTGGAATCAACCGGTGGAATCTTCGGTCCGATAAATGTCATATGCGATTGATTGATCAAATCCATCGTACGTTCGAGATGTTCTCCCAGTATATCATTCATACTCAAATTGCTGGTAAATTCACCGCCTACCGGCGCATGGTTCCAGATATTGGGCATAGCTGACAATCCGCCGACTTCTGAAGTCTGATCATAATCCCCTCCATTGTCAATCCAACCAAGCCACGTTTTAGTGTCTTTATAGTCACCCGTCATATCATTATATACTCCAAATCCACAGTCTTTCGACTCTTGGAATGGTCTTCTTGTCAAGATTTTCGCTTGTGGAAATGCTTCAATATAGGGGACAATATACTGCTCACGAATATTGCGTTCCGGAATAGAAGGAACTCCCGAATCTGCCTTTACGTGCCATTCTCCCCAATGTCCCAAACTCCCAAGTTCCACATAGGAAATAAACGAATCGGTGCGGAAATGTTCTCCTAATTCATGGATCGCTTTTGCGTGATATTGAATCAGTATTTGGTTTTGATAATTAGGAGCATATCCCTTCCCGTATTCCATATCATAGTGTTTACCATCATGTTCTGTTTTTTCATAAAGCCAGTCCGGAATATCCATATGAACTATGTCAGAAGGAAGATCACAAATAAAACGCAGTACCACATGCTTTCTTAATTGACGCCATTTTTCCAAATGGTTCTCTTCTTCAATTGCTTCCCAGTTGTATCTTCCTTCTTCCGGTTCCAGTTCTCTCCATGTAATGTCTACATAGACCAAAGAACTAGCCGGATATCGATTTTCCTGAGTGGCAGAAGGGGCATAGCCCATCAATGGGTTTACAAAGATCTCATTTGTTGCCTTATATTCATAACTATCATTACAGACCGGTAAGTGCCTGAAATGCATAACCCCCTCAAAAACCATCGCAATTAAGCCTGCTGACAGTAAGATTGTTTTGCTAACCATGGTATTCTCCATTATACTGAATTAATGTAATATCTGCGACATGTTCTAAATTGCGGATCTGTTCCGCAAAAAATAGGTCACCCTTTTTGCAGAGTACCTCTATTGCCATCTCGGTATCCTGTCCTCGCATTGTTTTGGATTTAATAAAATACTTCATTTTACCAAATGTGCGAATAATGTCGTCCCCTGTTTTTTCACCTTCATAATGAATAATTGCAATATAAATTTCACCACTGCTTTGTTTATGGTAAAACAAGAAAATCATAAGAATAATCACGGCTGCTGCAATCAATACCAAACCATACATACCGGCACCGATTGTAATGCCTGTCGTAATTGCCCAAAATAAGTATAAAAGATCCATAGGATCCTTGATTGCCGTACGGTATCGGACGATAGAAAGTGCACCTACCATGCCCAGTGAAATAACGATATTCGTACTGATTGCCAACGTTACCATACAAGTAAGAACTGTCATTCCCACCAAAGTGACTGCAAAACTCCTGGAATAAATTACACCGACATAGAATTTTTTATAAATATAGTAAATCAAACACCCCATTGCAAGTGAAACTAATAAAGCTAATAAAAGTCTTGGTACATTATATTGTGAATATGTTCCCGAATCTAAAATTGATTTTTTTATAAAATCTTTTACGCTCATACTCTTCCCCTCTATTCTTTCCAATATCCCCATCCGTGCAGGTATTGAGTTTTCTCATAGCACAGTGCATATTTTGATACTGCAATAAATTCACTAGCTGATGATGGCAGCACACTTCTGACAATCTGAGGCAAAAATTCAGTGAATTTTACCTCCATAACGAGTTTTCCGGGTTCCAGTACTTCAAGCTTTGGCAATTTCGCATCAAAGATATCAGTTCCCAAAATAGCAGCACATACATGACTATCAAACGTAATACGAACCGTTCCTTCTTTCATCACATAAGCTTCCCGGACATAATCTACCACTACTCGTGGGCGCATTACATGACTGATTGACTCCACATAAAACTCTCGGCAAAGCGGATCGGAGCTTCGCAGTAAAAAGTCATATTGACCGGATAACAGCAAATCTACTTCTTCGTGGGTCAATGGTGCAGATTCTTTATAAATATATCTCCCTAATTTATGTTTTCGTTCTAATTTGATATTATGATCCTCATAATTATAGATGCGGATGCGATACTTTTTGCGTGCATAAATCCCCATACTCTTTTCTTCAAATGCACGATTCCAATAGTCATCAAAATAAAGGCTGCGAATCTCGTATCCCTCGGTACCTGCATGTTCGTCTAATTGAAACACAGGCTTCATCCTCAGCTTTATAATCTCTTTTTCCGTTTCACTGATTAGATATTTCAGTTCATGGCGATAAGCGGGGCATCCATTATTCTTCATAAACATCTTCTCCTATACTACCATCCGGCAGAACATAAAAGCACTTGATCCCGTACACTTTTCCATTTTCTACTACATAATAGTCAAATGCATATTGCTCATGACCGCTGATATCACTCGCTTTTACCCGGATAAAATATTGGCCGACCGGCAGCATATCCAGTTCCATCGTTGGCCATATGCCTTCGTACTCCGCCACGATATCCTGCATCTTATAATCTCTGGCAACTTCGGCTTTATAAGAAATATCTTCTGACTGAAAGTCATAGGAAGTATCCCACTGTACTACTAACTTATTATCCTTAATTTTAGGTACTCCAATAAAAAATGGCAGTGGATTTTGCAAGCTCTCCAGATAACGCTGATAGTTGTCCTCGACCTCCCCTGGAATTGCCTCCGCAACCTGAGTATAGTTTTCCGGTGTCAACGATTCATGCTGTACATCCGGCATAGAATATGCATATTTTTTAGTAATTGGGCTATAGATATCAATCCAATCCGATATACGTTCTTCTGATAGATACGATTTGACATCTAAAATAGCTGCATCCAATTGTTTTCGAAAATCTTCGGACTTTAAACATCTCTGAAACAGTACATTACCCCAGTAATTACTGACTCCCTTTTCCCATCCCTGAGCATCGCTGCGAGCACGTATTTGATTTTCCATGCCACGGAACATGGTGTCGTTATCCCATGACATCAAATACCAATTATTTAGATTCTGTGGGCTATAAATGTAAAAATTTCGATTTTGTGTATCTACATTGCCGGTGAGGATATGAAATGCCATCCAATAGGTCATATTTTCCATATTAAAATAGTTGTCAATTAATTCAGAAGAAGAGATTGAATAATCATTCACTGCATCTAGCATCTGAATTAATTTTGTGTGATTGGAATCCCCCTTAGACTCCAGAAGCATATCAAATGCCTTCTCATTAAAGCTCGGGTCATCAATTAGTTTAATCACATCCTGACTTCGATAAAATTCACAAAAGTTGATTTTATACAGGTGTCCTTTAGAATCCAGACCATGGGTCCGAAGTGCCTTTTTGTTCAACTGTTCTACCTGTGTGTAAAGTCCATAGTCCACAAAACCACCGGAAGATCCACCGGTCTCATCTTTTACGTACAGGTGAACAAATTGAGTTCTGAGACTCATCGTCTGCGGCAGTTCCTTCAGCAAATCGAATCCCAGTTTATTACGGAAGCGCATTCCATCACTCTGATGTTTATTAAGTGCTATCGTCTGTTGTCCACGCCAAGTTCCCTTATTATCCTTTAAGTGCACCTTGTAGTTCTTCTGGGCATTGCGGCTGGAGGTCTGCCCTCTCACCTGAACGGTGGCATTTGGTCCGATCGCCTGATATCCCAGTTCCCCCATCAATGGTCCATTCTCATCTCCGACTTGTAACAATGCCTCGACCCGGTAGCGGTCTACACCCATCTTATCATAGTCATATGTAGAATACGTGTTGATTTCTTCCCACAAATGGTTGCTTCCTTCTGCTTTATTTCCTCTGCGCACAGTTAGATACATGGTCACGACGCTACCTTCGTCGTCCGATGCATAAAGTAGTTTTTTATCTCGAAGCGGAACCTTATTCATTTCCGGTAATTTTTCTTTTTCTACTCGTTCTGCAATTTCTTCTGTCATCACGGGATCGCCCATATTCTCTTGGCCGGTATCCCGAGAACAGCCTGCAAGCCCCAAGGACATAGTCATCACAACAATCGACAACCATCTGACTTTATTATCTCTCATAGATCTGTTTCTCCTTTTTTTCTAATCGCTCTGCAATTTTTGAAAATACACCATATTTGGTCTCTGCCATAATTGGTTGAGTGCTCAATATATGATAGGATAATCTCTTCGTAAATTGATTTAATCGAATCCATGCAATTAAAAAATAGACCGCACTGCCCAACATAAAGGTAAATCCATAATAGACGACTTGGGTATACAAAGAAAGTATTGTTCCCACAGTCACTATCACAGCAAAGGCTACCGTTGCTGCCAAAGCACCTTTATAATCTGTAAAATACAACAGCATTAACATTATAGTATTTCCAATCGCATAGATTCCATAACCCACACATAGGATTCGAAAATATCCCTCCATGAGATCATTAAATCCAAGTGGCAGCATTTCTAAGAAAATCACCCCGATAGAAATCATCAGTGCAGTCATATAAAGCTGTTTTCGAGCTGTATAAAGTAATTCACTGTTCAAGACCGTCAGCATCTCATCTTCTGCCTGTTTGATATCCTTAATGGAACCTTTGTCATTAAAAAGACTATAGTAAGTATGATATTTGGGATAAAAATTCACCTCTACCGAAACCACAAAATTAATAGTGGTAAGGAGACTGCTTAAGAATGCCATAAGCGCCGCTACGTCGTACATCGGAGCTCCATAGAACAATCCCTGTATCTGAACGCCAATGGGACCGAACCAGATAATGATCAGATGACTAAAGAGCCCTACATTGAGTAAGAAGCCCACATAGGCCAGAGGACGGTATTCATCAAACCAGCGTAAAAAATAAAAACAGCTTGTTTTTCCTTCTGAGAAATAACGGTATAATAAAATGATCTCTGCCGTCATCATAACCCCGTAACCCAAGCAGACACCTAATAGAAAAGCCTGCACAGAAGGTCCAAATATCCATGCCACACAGGCTGCACTGATAAATGCCACAATCACCGCGGTCAAAAAAGAGAGTACGATTCCTTGATAATCCTTAATGGCAGTCAGATAGTTAATTGCCACCCAGACGACTACCGCTTCGCAAAACAACATCCAGTTTAAAATAATGTAGGTCAGCGGAATTCCGGCAAAGCAGAGAAATATTCCATACAAAATCCCACCGATTACCAATATGATCCCGGAAGAACCAAAAAAAGAGGGAAGAATGGCATCTTCTTTTCCTTCAAATATCATATCAGAGATGTACCGTGTCGTCACCATAGAAAAAAATCCGGTACAGAGTAAAGAAGCCAGTAATGCATATGTAATCATGCAGATTAACAGTTCCCGCTCATGTCTTGGCAGTCCAAATAGGTCTGCGAGAAATATAATGCCAACTAACAAAAGAATGCCCAGAAGCATAGGACCGGTTGTGATAATGCCGGTGTAACCATAGGCTTTAAAGATGGCAACGATTCCTTTCTTTTTAAAAAGACCTTTTAGTTCAAATCCAATTCCTGCCATGGTTTCCCACCTCCTCGTAGAGATTACGATATTTTTCCATCATCATATTCTGCTGATAGAAAGCCTCAACTCGCTTCTTACCGTTATTTCCCATTTGGAGTCTTCTACCATCGCTGGAACACAGTTTTTCCATCGCAACAGCCAAGCCTTCTCGCTGCATAGGAGGAACCGAATATCCGGCTTTACCGAACGTATCATCCCTGCCCCCCTCCAAAAGTTCCCGGCAGCACCCCACATCGGTGGCAACACATGGTCTTCCAGCCGCCAAAGATTCCAAAATCGATAATGGTTGTCCCTCAGAAATACTAGTCAAAATAGTAAAATCTAATTTTTCCATATATTGTACAATATCGACCCGACCCACAAAAAACAAATTAGTAAGTCCCATCTGGCGCACTAAACTATAGCATTCTTCTGCGTACTCTTCATCGTCGGTTCCGCCCATAATATGCAGACGCACTTGGAAATTTTGATTGGATAATTCATAAAATGCATAAATCATCGTCTTAATATCTTTAATGGGTGCTATACGAACGATAGCACCAATATCAATCCATCCATTTTTTTCTTTGGGCGGAATTTCTGCAAATTTCTGATAATTAATACCATTTTCAATGACAATGCACCGTGCCGGATCTGCGCCAATTTCCATCTGTATTTTTCTGGCATTAGTAAATAAACTGGTAATACGGAAGGCGGATTGATAGGCAATATCGGACAACATATAGAAAAATCGAATCCATTGCTGTTTGAAAGAAGGTAATACCCATCTGGATCTTATGATTTCTTCCTCACGTTCTCTCGTATAAATTCCATGTTCCGTCAAAATCATCGGTTTCTGATAGACATAGTTTCCCAACGCAGCCAAAACTCCGGCATAACCGGTTGCAATCGCATGGTATGCATCGGCCTTTGGAACCTCCTGTCCCAACATATACAGCACTGGCAGCAACATGGAGCGCATGGTGTGGAACGAATCCGAAAAAGCCATATAAGGATATTTTTCCATACAAAGTTCTGTCAAAATATCTAAAAACTCCTCACTCATAAGAAATCCAACCGGATTCATCTTCTTATCATGGTACAGTTGAAACAAGATATTCCAATCCGGTGTTCTACAGTCCATAAAGGACTTCAGTGCTAATACTTCCTCTTCTGTAAAATTATATTTTTGGGCTTTTTTTCCTTTTATTTCCATAGCTGCATCTAAAAATATCTCATGAACCTCCACCACATTATCCGGCAGTTCAAAGACAAACTTGCCCCGATTTTTTGCATAAGCACCGATGAGCCAAAGTACAAATTCATGTTCCTTCATCGCCGTAATATACTGGTGCATCCAAGTGGATACACCTCCGTGTACATAAGGATAAGCCCCTTCTAATATCAAACATATTCTCAATTTACTCACCTGCTTCTTTTTATCACTACTTCCGGTTTTTCCACATGAAGTAAGTACAGATTACCGGTCAGATGTGTCAAATCACCACCGGTCACATCTCCCAGTTCTCCTTTGTTAACTCTCACAAAGAAATATGCATCATCGTATAGTCCGTCTACCGTTAAATAAAAATCATCCGGTGTATCCATTTTCCAAAGACTTAAATCATTGTACCGTTCTACCGCTCCGGCGATCTGGCTTCCTGTCATATTGCGGATAGTAGGCGCTGCTTTATAAAGCCAGTCCAGATATCCCTGCCATTCGGCTTTCAGTTTCATCCATCCCACATCAGCACCTCTGTTCTTATCTAAAAGATCATCGGGGTGTAAAAAATGTGAATTAATAAAATGCATGTTCAATTCCGATAGGGCGGCGATTTGCATATAATCGTTTATCCTGCATCCGGATATAATACGTGGTGTCTCAACGATTCCATCCTCTGCCACTTCAAATTCCTGTTCGTATGCTGACTCACCCGGAAAATAGATACTAGCAATTGTACGAAGATTGGGAAAGTTTGATTGAAGCATCGCTCTTCCCTCTTTGGACAAGATGTTGGACGGTGGAACATACACCGAAAATTGTTCATTTAAAAAAATTCCTTGTGCAAATTCTGTCAGTTCCTCTATGGATTCTTGCATCTTTGTTTCATTCTCCCATGCATGATATCCCGAACCGGTGGATTCCCCACTCTCTTTCAGGCAAAGCGGTTGATGGTTATAGCCATGAAATCCCAACTCGCCCCCCATATCAAGTAACATATTACCAAAAAAACTGTATCTGGAAACATCTGTATTTCTAACTAATTCTCCCGATGTCTTATCTTCATAATTTTCAATGAGCATTCCTGTATAAAGCATATGATACTTTTCGGCTATTTGCCTCATATCCGGCCACCAGATATTCGTATAGAAATCGCCAATTGTCATCTGATAGTCTCTACGGATATAGGTACCATCCCCCTCTGGTACCGGAGCCGGAAAATCATCAATATAAAATGCGGATCCGTTAATCACCGGATAGACACAGACATCTTCCAACAAGCTATAAGTAGCTGCATAGAATCCACGATAGGCTTTTTCACAAAATCCCATATTATTTACAGCAAACATACCATCTCCGTAGTCATGACTCCAAATCAGTGGTATCTTCTCCTCCGCCGACCAAGCGTAAAGTTCGCAATTTTCCGACACCTGCGCAGTCAATGAAGATTTATACGGATCAGTGATGGTAAATGTCTGATTCCCCCCCACCATAAATCCATCTTCTAAAAGAAAGGATTCTACTACCGTATTTTCATGACCAGACTCGATAATTCCTATTTTATTGGCAATCATATCAAAACCTAATGTTTTTTCTAAAACGAGTGCAAACATAGCTCGTCCACCTGCTGATACCCAGTCACTTAGCGTCAGAATGCTCTCTTCAAAAATATTTAAGTTAGAAACCGCCACAATCGCTGTTTGGTAGAATGACAGATCCGGAAACGGTTCGATTGCCACATCGCATATGTCGTATCCAACTCGCATGTCGGTCAGTATCTGTTCCAACTGTTTTTGTGCCATAAAATTGGTTTTTTCTTTCGAATTCACTAATAAAATGCAAACAATCTCTTCATCCCAGTTTTTTTCATGAGATATGTTTTGAACCGGGAGATAAGCTTCTACATGCTTTTGGGATTGATACCGGATACCGCTTCGCTCCATCCATAAAAATACAGCCAATAACAAAAAAGCTATGAACACACTCGTTAGTCGATTAAATCGTCTGTTTTTGATTCCCTTCATCTGATTTCCTCACCCTTTTATCCCAAAACTCTATCATTTTCCTACCGGACAAGGTTAGATATATGTTTTGTTCCTTTATTTCTTCTATCGTTTTCTGTATCTTGTCACCACGCATCTGTCTGGCAAAGTACTCTATTTGCAGTAGCCAGGTTTGCTCAAGCCTGGGCCATTTTTCTTTCATCTGTTCCAATAGTTCTGCTGCCTCATTATAAAAGTTGATCTCAAATTCGTTGTGAATTCTTTTTTCGTACAAGTCCAGGCGATCATGTTGTTCCATTTCTTTCTTTAAGAGTTCCTCAAATTGGATTCTCTGCATCAGCATAAACTGCCCCTGCATCATGTTTTGATTGATATACTCATCTAAAAAAAGAGTATATCGATTTAAAACATCTTTATCTTCGGGATGAAGATGATACTCTGACTCTAATTTTTGAAGTCTTAGATCATACTCTCTGCTTAACTCGGATATCGCTGTTGCAGCATAATGCACTACCTCTACATCATCGTTCAGCCGTGCTTGGTTAAGTAATGTCAAAGATTCATTGGAATGTTGGTTTGAAATATTCATAATCAAAGCGCGGCGAATGGATGAGTCATTAATTAACAAAGCTTCTTCAAGAGAAATGACATCTTCTTCACGTTCTGGATCAATCTGTATGCTCTCGTATATTTCGCGATCTATTTTCATCCTTCTCTTCTCAAAGATGCCCTTTCCTTGCGTATTGGTTTTAACCATGAAATGTAAAAAAAGGACGCAAAGTTCTCCCCACAGTGGAAAAAAAAATAAAATGGGAACTACTTCTCTTTTCACCTGGATACGTTTTGTTTTGATAAGCAGATATAATACAACACAGCAAAATAAGTGGAGTATCAATAACAAATAGCCTATTATCACGGTCTTTTATCCTTTCCCCACATCATCCGATATGGTTCACTACTACACAAGTCAGTCCCAACTCATTTAAACGTTTCAAAACCCGCTGAACACTAAGTTCGTCTGCCTGTGATAAGAGTAGGTAAAGATTGCCATCTCTGCACTCGCCCAAGATATCATTATCACGGATTTTCAGTCGTAACAGTGCATCCATCTGTTCATAAGTTCTCCCGCCTGTCTGTATCTGCAACAATACATATTGTGCGATTTTATTCTCGAGCATATCATGTTTAAGACTTAATTGTTCTAAAAAGTCTTTTTCTCTGATGATCATGGTATTTCCAACATGTCTTTGATGATAAATTACTTCCTGATATTGCCATGCCTTTAAAAAAGCATTTTCAATCAGACCACAGATAATGCGAAATAAATTTGAATAATATATGCTCATTTGAGAATAATCCACATGGTATACCATAATAAGGAGCAATAAGTCCGATTCCTGCTTCACGCCGGCTATATACATAGGATAATTTTCCACAAACTCTTGGTTGAACCATACTTCTCCCCGATTTAATGTATCCATGGATAATCCAAATTCCTCTAAACGGATTGATTTAGGCAGTTGATTATTAATCGCATGAGAAGAAACTTCCAAACGGCCAAATACTGCATTTTTATCACAAAGCGAATAAATGGCAATTGAATGATTTTCCAGCACTTCTTCCAGAACCGGTATCGTTTCAGCAAATATCTTTTGTGGGATACTTGTATCCAGTTGCTTCACGATTTCAAAAATTTTGCCAAAACTATCACGGCTACCTATAATCTGCTTACGATATTCACTTTTATTCTCAAGAGCACCTTGATACAGGGTATTCATGAACAGATACTTTTCCTCAATTAACTGACTTTCTTTTTGAGCAAAACTAATACTATCTTCATTTTTTTCTTTCAAATATCCTAATATCGCAGCTGCTGTAAAATAGAGAATAAATGGCACCCAGTTGGATGGCTCGTAAAATATAGTCTGCCAATTCATGCCGACCTTATAATAACTATAGCAAATCGAGATAACCTCCAGAAATGCTGCTCCCAAACCAACATTCATTCCATAAATATTACTCATTAAAACCACAAACAGCAAACGCACATCAATCAGCTGAAACTGTACCGTAGTTTCAAGTAGTATATTTAAACCTTCCACCATAAAACTTCCAAGAATTAATTCCATCATAATGAATATGGATTTCAAATAAATTACCTTTTCCATCCATTTTGCAATTGGTAGTTGCTTTTTCTTATCGATTGAATGATAAGACTGATATAGATGATCCATCTCTTCGATCACATCATGTTCGGCAAACCATCCGTATTGGGATCGAATATGATTTTCTCCCAGTTCCAACTGATATACCATCTTTTGATTCGTATAGTTTACTTCTATCTCCGGTTTTAGTTGTTGCAATTTTTTCCCTAATGTATCAAAAGTACTATCCATAGATCCAAATAAAGTCAGAGTCTCACTTCCATCAATCCAATTATCAAAAAGTCGAAATAGAAATCTCGCCAGGTCTTCCATGTCAATAAAGCAAGTTGTCTGGTGTTGATTCTCTTTAATCATTATTTTTCCACCTGTATCCATCTGCTCAAATAAACCAAAAAAATAGTCTTTTGGATTCATTCCCGAACAGAGATAAGGCGTGCGTATAATCTTGATTGGAAGCCAATTTTCTTCCATATAGTAATGGCACATATCCTCTAGTGACTGCAGCAAAATCTTCTGGCTACTTTTAATATCCGCGCATACATCAATTGGAGACAGATACACAATTTGCTTAGTCTGCATACTATGACACTTTTGCAGCACACAACGCAAATTTTCAAGTTCTGCATTCACTCCTCCGTGAAAGGTTAAATACTCCGGTATATAGATCACACGTTCAAACATATAATTCGAAAAAATTGCTTCAAACTCTTCGTCTGTAGCTAAAATAGGGAAGCCCGTGATCCGTCTTCCCTTCGCATTATATAAGCTGTCTTTTCCTACAACTACAATATGATTATCGCCAAATGCCATTTTTAATGTTTTATCCGACCAATAAGCAACATTCCCAATTAGTAACGTCTCCATATTTATCCGTATTTACTTTACGTAGCCCCCCCTATTTTTCTATCTATAGTCTAACATAATATGAAAAGGAAGTATATTCAAATATCCATTTATAGGAGCACTTTCCTATAATAGAAGCATTTTCCTGTCCCATAATAAAAGATCGATGCAAATGCACCGATCTTTTTTGCTATATGTATTATTTGAAACGGGGTAGTCTCATGGTTACTGTTGCTTATTACAGAATCTGTGCTGCAATACTAGCTGCGATGATTTTGTTTCCGCCCATCATGTTAATTGAGCTGTCAACTCGGTCTGAGTTGCAAGTTTGATATCTTTATACTTACGAGGTTTTCTGTAAGAAATAAAGATATCAATCAGTAAACCGATGATCATAGCCACTGCGAGAATCCAGTTAACCGATACCACCTGTGCAATCGTGACCGGCCACAAAGTGGTCAAGCATTAACCCAAGCATCACAACGATAGGTAAGAGTGTCTCAAAGAAGTTAGGTAACCGAACAGTTCGTTCCTTTTTTTACTCATTTTTAAATGTGTAATTTACCAAAATCGTCAAGTAAAACAACCCCCACTATTTGT
>JAVWRQ010000032.1:0-26501 GCA_036634775.1 Clostridium sp. | reverse complement strand
ACTATGAACACTTAGCGAGGTATCTCACGAGCTTAGTGAGAATGCACATCTGTACACTTAGTGAGGTGTTTTACGAACTTAGTGAACATGATGCACTATGAACACTTAGCGAGGTATCTCACGAGCTTAGTGGTAATGTCCATCGGTTTTCCTATTACTTGAAAACCTCATAAAACAGGAAGGTGTGAAATATGTTCAATATGAAATCTCTGACCAGGAAACAGAAGTTCTGTCTTTTGGCGCTGATTCCAAGCTACTTTGTTATCGCCGGCTTTTTTATTCAGCCACTGAGCAAAATAGGACCGGGAATTTTACGGATTATTCGTGAACCTGATTTTCTGATTACAGATTATTTTCTAGTGGGGGGAATCGGCGCAGCACTGGTTAATGCCGGTGTACTTACATTACTTATTCTTGCACTTGTTTATTATCTTCGCATGGAGATGGATGGACATACGATTACATCCTGCTGTCTGATGTTTGGCTTTTCTTTATTCGGAAAGAATCTTTTAAATATATGGACGATTATCTTTGGTGTATTTCTTTATTCTCGATATCACAAAAAACCGTTATCCAATTATATCTATGTGGGAATATATGGAACCAGCCTTTCCCCTATCATTACACAAATTATGAACATTGTAGATTTACCATTTTTAATTAGGCTTATACTCAGCATAGCAGTAGGATCCATCATTGGTTTTGTACTGCCGCCTTTATCGACCCACGTTCACTATGCGCACAAGGGATATTCTCTTTATAATGTGGGATTTGCATCGGGAATTATTGCTACAATTATTGTCTCTTTATTTAAATCCTTTGGAATTACGACCGAGGCGAGATTGATATGGTCTACGGGAAACAATCTGTTATTTTTATATCTTCTGGGACTTTTATTTGGTGGAATGGTCACTTTAGCTTTATGGATAGATGGGAAAAACGTGTTGATTTCATATAAGAGGATCCTAAAATCCACTGGAATAGCAGGAACCGATTACCTAAAGGAGGAGGGCGGTTTTGCAGTTATATTTAATATGGGAATTAATGGAATCGCAGCTATGTTATTTGTGGTTTTGGTGGGAGGCGACTTAAATGGTCCCACGATAGGCGGCATATTTACAATTGTTGGGTTTAGTGCCACCGGAAAACACCTTCGCAATATTGTGCCAATTATGCTGGGGGTATATCTTGCCAGTTTTACAAAAATGTGGTCGATTTATGAGCCATCCCCTATGCTGGCATTCCTGTTTTCTACAACGCTGGCACCCATTGCAGGAGAATTTGGAATTCTGGTCGGGATACTGGCGGGATTTCTTCATTCCTCTGTGGCACTCAATGTAGGCCTGGTATATGGAGGAATGAATCTTTACAATAATGGTTTTGCGGGGGGCATGGTCGCGATCTTTCTGGTTCCGGTCATTCAGTCAATCAGAGATAGGAGAGCGAGAGCCAAGGGCGAGATATCCCTATAAGAGATGTATGGATGAAGGAGCAGGACTGCTTGCTTTTTAAGAAATTATATGCTATATTAGGCACTGCAATAAGGTCAAATTACTCCGGTGTGTTCGAGACCTTCCACACCTAAAACAAAACTACAGGGAGAAAATTTAATATGAGAGAGAACAAGAAAACTGTGTACTTTTTAGTCTACGGTGCTGCGATTGCGGCGATTTATGTGGTACTGACGATGGTATTTGCACCAATCAGCTTTGGACCGGTTCAGTTTCGAATTGCAGAGGCACTTTGTATACTGCCCTTTTTTACACCGGCTGCGGTGCCCGGATTATTCATCGGCTGCCTGTTATCCAATCTGCTTTGTGGAGCAGCTCCGTTGGACATCGTGTTTGGAAGCTTGGCTACTTTGATTGGAGCCGTGGGTTCCTATGCGGTTCGTAAGAATCGATGGCTGGTATGTATTCCGCCGATTGTGGCCAATACAGTGCTCATTCCATGGGTTTTACGCTATGCATACGGTTCCGAAGCGATGATTTATTTTGCCATGGTCACGGTAGGCATCGGCGAGATTCTGGCGATTGGAATCCTAGGGAATGTACTTCTGACAGCGTTGGAACGATATAAGAAATTCATTTTCGGGAGATGCCCGGGAATCTGTAAAAAAGTATAATAGAAAACAGAATTATGAATACATCATCATGTAAGGAAGTTCCGGGAGGCAAAACGTTTCCGCGAACTTCTTTTTTGGAAAAATAGGAAAATCCGGAAACAAACGCTGTAAATCCGATAAGAATATTGACATTTTCACATAAAAGAAGTTAAATTAGAGTATTATCAAATCATAAGTATTTTGCAATACATAGGACAAGAAAAATAAAAGGTGGACAAAAGTATGTATCAGATTGATTTTAATAAACCACAGGCCATACACTTTATCGGAATCGGTGGAATCAGTATGAGTGGACTGGCTGAAATTCTATTAGATGAGGGATTTAAGATATCCGGATCGGATTCTCACGAAACAGAACTGACAGAGCATCTGGAATCGAAAGGCGCTGCTGTTTATTATGGTCAGAAGGCTGAGAATATAAAAGATGGTATTGATGTAGTTGTCTACACGGCAGCGATTCACGGTGATAACCCGGAATTTTTGGCGGTAAAGGAGAACGGTATTCCGATGATGACCCGCGCCGAACTTCTGGGTCAAATGATGAAGAACTACAAAGAGGCGATTGCTATTTCCGGTACCCATGGCAAGACAACGACAACTTCTATGGTGACGGAGATTTTTCTCGCAGCAGATAAAAACCCTACGATTTCAGTAGGAGGCATCTTAAAATCAATTGGTGGTAATATTCGTGTAGGCGGACCGGAACTTTTTGTGACAGAGGCCTGCGAATATACAAATAGCTTTTTATCGTTTTTCCCGACCATGGCAGTGGTACTTAATATAGAGGCAGACCATCTGGATTTTTTCAAAGATATCGAAGATATCCGCCATTCTTTTGGATTATTTGTGGAAAAAGTTCCTGCAGAGGGTTCGGTTATAATCAACAGCACCATTCATAATTACAAAGAAATCGTAAAAAATGTCAAAGGAAAAGTGATTACCTTTGGTTCATCGAAGGACAGCGACTACAGTGCTGACGATATTATTTATGATGAGTATGCAAGACCTTCTTTTGATCTGTATGTTAAAGGTGTAAAAACCGATCGTATTACCCTTGGTGTTGAGGGGGAGCATAATGTATACAATGCACTGTCGGCTATTGCTGTTTCTGTGGAAAATGGAATAGATGGTGAGACAATGAAGAGAGGACTTCTTAATTTCACCGGAACAAAACGCCGTTTTGAGAAAAAAGGTGATTTAAAAGGAATTACTGTGATTGATGATTATGCACATCACCCACAAGAGATTGAAGCGACACTTAAAGCAGCCAGAAACTATCCGCATAAGCGAATCTGGTGCGTATTTCAGCCGCATACCTATACGAGGACAAAGGCTTTGCTGCCCCAGTTCGCAGAGGCTCTTTCACTGGCAGACTGCGTTGTGCTGGCAGATATTTATCCGGCCAGAGAAACCGATACACTGGGGGTCAGCTCCGGAGATATCGCAGCTCTTTTGGAGGAAAAAGGAGTAAATACATGGTATTTATCCACATTTGATGAAATAGAAACATTTATTTTAGAAAATTGTATACAGGGTGATTTGTTGATAACTATGGGGGCCGGAGACGTTGTAAAGGTTGGGGAAGAGCTGCTGGGACTATAGTTATCCACATTATCCACATAGTTTTCAACATTTTATGTAAAGAAGTAATGTGGATGGTTTGAAAAATGAACAAAAATCCCCTAAAGAGCGTAAGTGTTGATAAATCAATGGTTTCGACAAAATTATGCACAAAACGATATAAAGATAGGTCGGTTATCCACATTGTCCACATTATCCACAAGGCGATGAGTGAATAACTCGGCCTATTTTCTTTTAGAAAAGCATGTGCTATGATATAGGAATATAGCAGTCATAAGACGATGAAAGAACTGATTTTGTTTAGCAAAAGGAGGAGACGATACGATGGAACTGCATTTTGAAAATCGAATACAGGTGAATGCAACGTCTGTTTCCAATGAATTTATAGACAGATATATGGCGGAAGCCAATGGAGAATATATAAAGGTATATTTGTATCTTTTACGACATAGCGGGGAGGCGGTAACCGTTGTATCCATTGCCGATGCACTGAACCATACAGAAGCCGATGTGCACCGTGCACTGAGTTACTGGCAGAAAGCTGGTGTACTTGGACTTTTACCGGAACAGGCAGAGGTACTTGGCAAGGCAGAACCGGTTGAAGAAGATCGCGTAACCAAAGAGGTGAGTGCAGCTTGTGAGGAGCGGATCGCGACCGATCAGAAACAGAGCAGCCCAACCCAGCGGAGCCACTGCACCGGTAGGGAGATGGAGCAGCTTTCTTCGGATGTAGAGTTTTCCCAGCTTCTCTATATTGCACAAAAGTATATGAATAAGGTATTTACCCCGGCAGACTGCGAAGTATTTGCTTACCTTTACAGTACATTGCATATGCCGACGGAGCTTTTGGAGTATTTAGTTGAATACTGCGCCCAGAATAATCATACGAATATCCGTTATATAGAGAAAGTCGCGTTGAACTGGCATGAGAAGAAGATTCTCACAGTAGAAGAAGCACAGGCATATTCGAAGAGCTTTTCTAAGGATTCATTTGCAGTTATGAAGGCATTTGGTCTCACCGGACGCAGCCCGGGGGAGAAGGAGTATGGAGATATCGAACGATGGTTCAAGGTCTATGGATTTTCCAAAGAGATGGTGGTAGCGGCTTGTAACCGTACGATGGATGCGATTCACACTCCCAGTTTCCAGTATGCAGAGCAGATTTTAAAAGACTGGAAGCAGGCTGGGGTAAAAACGCAACGCGATATCGAAACGATGGATCAGAACAGACAAGAGCAGAAGAACCGCGAACAGAAAGAGAAGACGGCCAGAGGACAGGGCGGAAGGAAGACCGGCACAGGAAAAACGGCCAACCGTTTTCACAATCTGGAGGAACATGGTTATGACTATGACAAGATGGTGTGGAATATGATCCACTCCGGTCAGGACAGCGAATAACAGGAGGCGGAGATGGCACTCAGCAATTCTCAATATAATTCAATCATGCGTATTTATAATCAGAAACAACTACATAATAAACATGAACTGGATCAGCGAACGAATGAAGTATATGCAAAGATTCCGGCCATTAAAGAGATGAATGGCGAGATTGGAACCGCAGCACTTAAAAGCGCCAAACAACTGCTTGCAGGGGATGCGGACGCATCGCGCAGACTTCATGAAGTCATCGTGGGACTGATGGAGGAACGTCAGGTACTTCTGGCATCTTATGGCTATCCGGCCGACTATCTGGAGATGCATTTTGACTGTCCTGACTGCAAAGATACGGGGTATATCGATCGAAAGAAGTGTCATTGTTTCTGTCAGAGAGAAATTGCGCTTCTCTATACGCAGTCTAACATTAAAGAGATATTAAAGAGAGAGAATTTTGACACCTTCTCTTACGAATATTTTGATGATAAGAAGATTGATGAACGGAGCGGCAAGACAACCAGGGAATATATGAAGCAAGTGGTTTCCACCTGCCGCCAGTATGTAGATTCTTTTGGCGGAAGAAAGGAAAACCTGTTATTTACCGGGAAGACCGGATTGGGAAAGACCTTTTTAAGTAACTGCGTCGCCAAAGAATTAATTGAAAAAGGTTTCTCAGTTGTTTATCTGCCGGCGATGGAGATGTTTGATATATTTTCCATTGATCGATTTAACCGTGATTCGACAGAGGAAGACCGGGATCGTTCCCGCTATCTTTTGGAATGTGATTTACTTATTATAGATGATTTAGGGACGGAACTGGTGAACACATTTACCACTTCACAGCTTTTTTATGTGGTGAATGAGCGCCTGACACGGAAAAAGGGGACTATTATTTCCACGAACCTTCCGGTCAATGAGATGAGGGATGAATTTACCGATCGTATTATGTCCAGAATTGTGAGCCAGTATACGGTGATTCCACTGTACGGGGAGGACATCCGTATTCAAAAGAAATTCAAAGGTACAAAACGGTTTTAATTCGATTGATTACTTGACTTATTTGATTCATAATGTTATAAAGTATACGGTGACTTTAAAAATATTTTACAGAAATAACATACAAATATTACACTTATAGGTTGGAGGAAGAGATGCTGTACGAAGAGAAAGTGATAGAGACGATTCCGGTAGGACCATTGGGACTTATTCCACTGAAGGGCTGTGTAGAACTGGGAGACAAGGTAAATGACTATCTGGTAAACTGGAGACGGGAACGAGAAAGTGAACATAAAGCTACGATTGCTTTTTCGGGATATCAGAGAGAATCTTATATGATTGAAGCCAAGACACCACGTTTCGGATCCGGTGAAGCGAAGGGAAGGATTTCATCTTCTGTCCGTGGAGATGATTTATATATTATGGTGGATATATGTAACTATAGTCTCACTTATTCCCTTTGTGGTATGGTAAATCACATGTCTCCGGACGATCATTTTCAGGACTTAAAGCGCGTCATTGCAGCAGTAGGTGGAAAAGCCCGACGGATTAATGTTATTATGCCGTTTTTATATGAAAGCCGTCAGCATAAACGCACCGGACGCGAATCCTTAGACTGTGCACTGGCACTGGAAGAGTTAGTAGAGATGGGCGTAGAGAATATCATCACGTTTGATGCTCATGATCCTCGTGTACAGAATGCAATTCCATTAAAAGGCTTCGAAACAGTACAGCCAATCTATCAGTTTATTAAATATCTTCTTAAGAATGAGACAAATCTCAACATTGATAATGATCATATGATGGTAATCAGTCCCGATGAAGGCGGTATGGGACGTGCGGTGTTCTTTGCTAACGTATTGGGACTGGATATGGGCATGTTCTACAAGCGCCGCGACTATACAAAGATTGTGAATGGACGTAACCCCATCGTGGCTCATGAATTCTTAGGCTCTAGTGTGGAGGGCAAAGATGTAATCATCGTAGATGACATGATTTCCTCCGGTGAAAGCATGCTGGATGTAGCGAAGGAGTTAAAGCAGCGCAAGGCCGGTAAAGTATTTGTATGCTCTACCTTTGGCTTGTTTACTAATGGACTTCAGAAGTTTGATGAATATTATGAAAATGGTTTGATCGACCGCGTCCTGACTACAAATCTGGTATATCAGACACCGGAACTACTTTCAAAGCCGTATTATATTGATGTGGATATGAGTAAATATATTGCTTTGATTATCGATAACCTGAATCATGACGCTTCTCTTAGTGAGCTGCTGAACCCGACCGGTCGAATTAACCGATTGTTGGAGAAGTACCGCGAGGGCATGCGGGAGTAGGGAGTTAACTGAGGAAAATTTGTGGTACGAAGAGCAAATCGGGTAGATGATGGTCGTGATACGAGTATCAAAATTCACTATCATGTCCGGCTCCAAGTTCCTCAACATGCACTTCTAAAAGAAATAGAGACGAAATATGTGGTACCGGGGAAAACGTGAATAAATCCTGAAAGGATTTTTCACTTGTCCCCCTATAGAATTTGCTTTTGAGAAGCAAATTCTACCCACATATTTCGTCTCTATTTCTCTAAGAATTGCTATATTTCGTCATTACGTCGCCAGACATGATAGTGAATTTTGCTGCTCGGGTTCGGTTGAATCACCCGATTTGTCCTTCTACCTACTACATTTCCTCAGAAGATAGAGTATGGTTGGGACCATGATCTACCTGATTCGTGTCTCGTTCACAGGCTCGCCACAGCTAGTTAAACCTAGACGAACAGAATTGTTTATGCTATAATACGGAAGATAGGCAAGTGTGCCTTTTTATGGGAGAACGAGATGAAAGAAGATTTAAAAATTCAAGGTCAACTGCGATATTATTTGCAATGGCCTATTATACTATCGATTCTTTTAATGGCAGCTAACTTGGTAGTAGGTTTATTTGATCCAAAGGCCGGCATTGCTATGGCGATTTTTACAGTGATTTACATCTGCTTTGCCATATGGCTTCTCATCTACAGGAAGAAAAAATTATTGAGCAGTCTGGTGGAATTTTCTGCTGAATATGCCCAGGTTCAAAAACAGCTTCTTTATGATATGGCTACACCTTATGCGATTGCGGGTGATGACGGAAAGCTGCTCTGGACAAATAAGGAATTTGCACTCATCATAAAAGATGAGAAAGCAAGCCGTAAGAATCTGACTTCTTTATTTAAAGCGGTCAACAAAGAGTTTTTGGAAAATCTAGAGGAAAACTCAAGTGTTCACACTTCTTATGACGGTAAATTTTACAGGTTAGATGTAAAACAAGTTTGTCTGGATGATTGGGCAGGACTGAAATCCGGTGCTCCGGATAATAGCAATCAAGAAGTGCTGTTGGCGATCTACCTCTTTGATGAAACGGAGATGCTTTCCTATAAGACAGAGATTGACAACCAGAAACTGGTGGCAGGTCTGGTTTATCTGGACAATTATGATGAGGCACTAGAGAGCGTAGAAGAAGTGAGACGCTCTTTGCTGACGGCTCTGATTGACCGAAAAATCAATAAGTACATTTCCGGTATGAATGGAATTGTGAAAAAGCTAGAGAAAGATAAGTATTTTTTTGTTATTAAACAGGAGTATACCGATTCGATTCAAGAAGATCGATTTGCACTTTTGGAAGAAGTAAAAACAGTGAATATCGGTAATGAGATGGCAGTTACATTGAGCATTGGTATCGGCATGAATGGTGATAACTATGCACGCAATTATGAATATGCCAGAACAGCCATTGATATGGCATTGGGACGTGGCGGAGATCAGGCAGTTGTCAAAGATGGCAGTAAGATCCGTTATTATGGCGGAAAATCCCAGCAACTGGAGAAGACGACCCGCGTTAAGGCACGTGTAAAAGCACATGCGATGCGAGAACTGATGGAAACCAAGGATAAACTTCTGATTATGGGACATAAGATTGGCGATATTGATTCATTTGGTGCTGCCGTTGGTATCTACCGTATCGCTACTTCTTTTAATAAGAAAGCCAGAATTGTGGTAAATAGTGTGAATTCTTCGGTATGGCCGATGATGGGACGCTTCCAAAACAATCCGGACTATCCGGATGATCTGCTGATGACCGGTGAAGAAGCTGCCGAATGGGCAGATTCTAATACGATGCTGGTTGTGGTTGATGTAAATCGACCAAGTATCGCGGAAGCTCCGGAGCTTCTCAAGATGATTAAGACCATTGTGGTATTTGATCATCATAGGCAAAGCAGTGAGATTATTGAGAATGCAGTGCTTTCCTATGTAGAACCGTATGCATCCTCTACTTGCGAGATGGTAGCTGAGATTTTGCAGTATATTGGAGACGACATTAAGATAAAACCGGCTGAAGCAGATGCGATGTATGCCGGAATTGTGATAGACACGAATAACTTCATGAACCAGGCAGGTGTCAGGACATTTGAAGCGGCAGCCTATTTGCGTCGTAACGGAGCCGATGTGGTTCGAGTGAGAAAGCTTTTTAGAGACAAGTTAGAAGATTATCAGGCAAAAGCTGAGGCGATTCGAAATGCCAAGATTTTTGATACCTATTTTGCGATTTCACAGTGCCCGTCCGAAGGTCTGGACAGTCCTACGGTAGTGGGAGCGCAGGCGGCGAATGAGCTGCTTGATATCATTGGCATTAAGGCATCTTTTGTACTTACAGAGTTGAATGGTACTATTTATTTCAGTGCCCGTTCAATTGATGAGATTAATGTACAAGTGATGATGGAAAAATTGGGCGGAGGCGGTCACAGAACGATTGCAGGAGCTCAGATAGAAGGTATCTCCATAGAAGAAGCGATTGAGAAATTAAAGACGCTTATCATGGAGATGAAAGAGAAAGGGGATTTATAACATGGAAGTAGTATTATTAGAAGACGTAAAAGCATTAGGGAAAAAAGGTCAGGTTGTAAAGGTGAACGATGGTTATGCCAGGAACTTTATATTGCCAAAGAAACTGGGAATTGAAGCAACCTCTAAGAATTTGAATGATTTAAGATTACAGAAGGCAAATGATGCAAGAATTGCAGCGGAACAACTTCAGGCTGCGAAAGATCTGGCCGCATCGATCGCAGAGAAATCCATTACACTGGCGATTAAAGCCGGTGAAAATGGCAAGGCTTTCGGCTCCGTTTCATCTAAGGAGATAGCCAAAGCAATCGTGGATCAGTTGGGAATGGATATTGATAAGAAGAAGATGATTCTTCCGGAGCCGCTGAAAACATTTGGCACACATGAAGTTCCGATTAAGATTCACAAAGATGTTATAGCTAAATTAGCGGTTAAGGTCATAGAAGCCTAAGTAGAGAGAGCGGGGAAATTAAAATGGATGAGGCGCTGATCAAGCGGGTACTTCCCCATAGTGTAGAAGCGGAACAATCAGTCATTGGATCCATGCTGATGGATCGGGATGCTATTATTTCGGCATCTGAGATTGTGACCGGTGCTGATTTCTACCAACACCAGTACGGTGTGATGTTCGAATCCATGGTAGAGTTATTTAATGAAGGAAAACCGATAGATCTTGTCACACTTCAGAATCGTCTGAAAGAAAAGGATGTACCTCCGGAGGTAAGCAGTCTGGAGTTCGTACGCGATATTATGACGACTGTTCCCACCTCTGCCAATGTAAAATCCTATGCGAATATTGTACGGGAAAAGGCCGTTTTGAGAAAACTAATCAGAGTAAATGAAGAGATAGCCAATACCTGCTACGCGGGAAAAGACAAGTTGGAGGATATTCTGGCTCATACCGAGAAATCCGTATTTGACTTGCTTCAGACTCGTGGATCGGGCGACTTTGTTCCGATTCGGGATGTGGCGTTAAATGTACTGGAGAAGATTGAAGCTGCATCTAAAAATCAGGGGACGGTAACCGGTGTACCTACCGGCTTTATCGATTTAGACTATCGAACTTCCGGCTTTCAGCCATCGGATTTTGTACTTATTGCAGCACGTCCTTCTATGGGTAAAACTGCTTTTGTTTTAAACGTAGTAGAACATGTGACGATTAAAAAAGGGATTCCATGTATGATATTTAGTCTGGAGATGTCCAAGGAGCAGTTGGTCAATCGTATGCTGTCCATGGAATCTAATGTAGATTCTCAGAAACTGCGTACCGGAAGTCTGACTGATTCCGATTGGGATGCAGTGGTAGAGGGCATCGGTGTCATTGGAAATTCTAAGCTAATTATAGATGACACACCGGGTATTTCAATTACGGAACTGCGTTCCAAATGTCGTAAAGTAAAACTGGAACAGGATCTGGGTCTTGTGGTAATCGACTACTTACAGTTGATGTCCGGTAATGGAAAGAACGGAGATAACAGACAGCAGGAGATTTCAGAGATTTCCCGTTCCTTAAAATCACTGGCCAGAGAACTGAATGCACCGGTTGTGACACTGTCCCAGCTTTCACGTGCATGTGAGACCCGACCGGATCATCGCCCCATGCTCTCCGACCTTCGTGAATCCGGAGCCATTGAGCAGGATGCCGATGTGGTTATGTTCTTATACCGTGATGATTATTATAATAAAGATACGGAGACGCCAAATATGGCCGAAGTCATTATCGCGAAACAGCGTAATGGTCCAATCGGAACGATTAATCTGATGTGGCGACCGGAACTTACCAAGTTTGCAAATCTGGCGAAGTAGGGAGTTATTTAGATGATTGATCCGAGTGGCATGTACCTGCTCCGGGGCATCCGGAGCAATGGCATCCACAGGAGCTTTTTCCCTGCTTCTTATCTTTTATCATCTTGATGACTACGGCCAGGAGCAGTGCCGCAACTAAAATCCCCACAATTATAGTGGATAAGTTATTTACGAAAAAATC
Organism: Clostridium sp.; assembly: GCA_036634775.1. Classification (GTDB taxonomy): domain Bacteria; phylum Bacillota; class Clostridia; order Lachnospirales; family Lachnospiraceae; genus Otoolea. The sequence goes on along the minus strand of JAVWRQ010000032.1, from coordinate 14,557 downwards.
AAACATTTAATGCCACCTTTCCGGCGTGTGCCGTTTTTTCCTCATAAGGATTTTTGCGCACGAGCAGATAAATCAGTCCACAGAGGAGCGCAATCGCAATGACTGTAAGTATGGTGAAACCATGGCCTGTAAATAACAGACCGAGCTGATAGACAATCAGTGAAACCGTGTAGGCAAATACGCAGAGGTAACCGATGGCGAACCAAGTCCAGCGGGGACTGTTCATCTCACGTTTGATGGCTCCCATAGCTGCAAAGCAAGGGGCACAGAGCAGATTGAAAATCATGAAAGAAAAGGCGGAGAGAGCAGTAAAATCAGCAGCCATCATAGTCCAATATTCCATTCCATTCTCAGCAACTTCAGCGAAACCATAGAGTACACCAAACGTACCCACTACATTTTCCTTCGCAATCAATCCAGTAAATGTACCGACCGATGCCTGCCATGTACCGAAACCAAGCGGTGCAAAAAGTGGAGCAATAAAACGGCCAATGACTGCAAGCAAACTATGATTGTTGTCTTCCACCATCCGGAATACACCGTCCACGATGCCAAACGCCTGCAAGAACCATAAGATGACAGCAGAAAGTAAAATCACGGTACCGGCGCGCTTGATAAAACTCCAGCCACGCTCCCATGTGCTGCGCCAGACATTACGGATGGTCGGCGTATGGTAGGTGGGAAGTTCCATGACAAATGGTGCGGGGTTACCTGCAAATGGTCTTGTCTTTTTAAGAAGTATACCAGAAACAATGACCGCTGTCACGCCAATAAAATAGGCAATTGGAGCCATCCACCACGCGCCTCCGAACAATGCGCCTGCAATCAGCGCAATGATGGGCATTTTAGCACCGCAGGGAATAAAAGAAGTAGTCATAATTGTCATTTTGCGGTCCCGATCCTGTTCGATGGTACGCGATGCCATGATGCCGGGCACACTGCAGCCGGAGCCAATCAGCATGGGAATAAAGCTTTTACCGGACAGTCCGAACTTGCGGAAAATCCGATCCATGATAAAGGCGACACGGGTCATATATCCACAATCCTCTAAGACAGACAGCATGAGAAATAAAATCAGCATTTGAGGGACAAAGCCCAAGACAGCACCAACACCGCCGATGATGCCATCCACCACAAGACCAGTCAGCCATGGAGCAACCGAGGCACTCTCCATCCAACGGCCGACGGTGGGCAAAATCCATGCACCAAATAGGGTGTCATTTGTCCAATCGGTGACAAAAGCTCCCACGGTAGTAACCGATACATAATATACAAAAAACATAATTGCCGCAAAGATGGGAAGGGCAAGAAAACGATTCGTCACAATGCGGTCAATGCGATCCGAGGCAGTTCCACCCGCCCGGCGCTTTTTCTTCACACAATGATCTACTAACTTGCTGATATAAGCATATCGCTGGTTGGTAATGATACTTTCTGCATCGTCATCAAGTTCTGCTTCACAAGCTTTGATATGTTCTTCCAGGTGCGCCATTTGTTCTGCACCAAGTCCCAGTTCTGCAATGATTTTTTCATCCCGTTCAAACAATTTTATAGCGAACCAACGCAACTTGTTTATTTCTACTTTCCCTTCAATGGATTCCTCAATGTGGGCGATTGCATGTTCCACCGAGCCATTAAAAACATGGGGCATCTCGCCATTCTTTTCATATCCTGCCAGTGCTACCGCCTTCTCTGCCGCCTCCTTAGAACCGATTCCTTTGAGCGCTGAGGTTTCTATTACCTCACAGCCCATAGCCGCACCTAACTTTAAAAGATTGATTTCATCGCCATTTTTATGCACTACATCAATCATATTCACTGCCATAACGATGGGAATACCAAGTTCTAAGAGCTGTGTTGTCAGATATAAATTGCGTTCGATATTCGTGCCATCTATGATATTGATGATGGCGTCCGGTGTTTCACCTACCAGATAGCCACGCGCCACAACTTCCTCCAGTGTGTATGGTGAAAGCGAGTAGATGCCTGGCAGATCTTGGATCATGACATTGGCATGACCGTTCAGTTTGCCCTCCTTTTTTTCTACCGTTACACCGGGCCAGTTTCCTACATATTGCGCACTGCCTGTCAAATCATTGAACATCGTGGTCTTACCACTGTTTGGATTGCCCGCAAGCGCAATTTTAATTGGCGAGTTGTCGGTAGTCATTCTTTTTTTTAATGCTGTTTCTGTATTCACATGGATCCTCCTTATAGAGTTAGATAAAACTAACTATTGATGTAAAAAAATCAGCATGATTCTGCTGTTAAAACGATCGAACCTCTATCATCTCTGCATCTGCTTTGCGAATGGAAAGTTCATATCCACGCACAGTCAATTCAATCGGATCGCCCAGTGGGGCCACTTTACGCACACGCACGGTCGCCCCCTTCGTAATCCCCATATCCATGATGCGGCGCTTTACAGCACCTTCACCGTGCAGCTTTTCTACGGTAGTGGTATCTCCAACCTTAACATCCCTCAGTGTTTTCATTAGAACCTCCTATTTTTGTATCATATCTTTGCATCATATCGTTCCCTATATCATAATTCTGTTTGCCATGGTCTTATCCAGTGCAATTCGACTTTCCTTAATCGACAAAATCATATTGCCGCCAATTTCGGAAATCACGGTAACCTCACCGCCTACCACAAAACCCAGTTCAGCCAGATGCTGACGCACCTCATCCTTGCCGGTAATCTTTTGAATCGTTCTTCTTTCACCAATCTGCGCCATGGTTAAAGGCATACTATCCCTCCCTCCTAAAAAGTTAGACAAAGCTAACTTGATGCTTAAATTATTGGGTTAGCAATTACTAACCCTTATGATTTTGAAGTTTATCATGACTAACTCTCCTTGTCAATGGTAAATTCATAAAATTATTGATAAAATAGTTTGTTCATGCTAATCTATACCTACATAGAGAGGCTGATAAAATCAAGTTGATTGGAGAAAAATCAGATGAAACGAGAAGAGTCTAAGGAAGATTATTTGGAAATGATTTTGATTCTTAAAAACAAATTAGGCACGGTGCGTTCAATCGACATTGTGAATGAGATGGGATTTACAAAACCAAGTGTCAGCGTGGGCATGAAACATCTGCGAGAGGGCGGCTTTATTACGATGGATCGGAATGGACATATTACATTGACCGAAACGGGTCTGCAAGCTGCAGAGTGTGTCTATGAACGCCATACCGTCCTGACTCAGGCACTGATTAGCATTGGTGTATCAGAAGATACGGCACGTAAAGATGCCTGTCGTGTGGAGCATGACATCAGCAGTGAAACATTTGATCGGATCAAGGAGTACCTGGAGAAAAGTAAAAACGTAATTGTATATAATGAATAAATAAAACGTGAAAATATATACAAAATTTTAACATAGGGTCTATTTTTGTTCATAAATTGTTCATAAACACGGCGTAACATTAACTCCCATGATATATAAAATATGGTGTTTTTATAACCAATAGTAATGCATGGTTTCATGCAGGAGGAAACATAAGCGATGGGAGAATATCAATACATATTTAATTTAGCAATTATTTTGTTGAGTACGAAGTTACTGGGGTTGGCAACACAGAAATTTCAGATGCCCCAAGTGGTTGGAGCTTTATTAGCAGGGCTTTTGATTGGACCGGCGGTGCTGGGACTGGTTGAAGAAACTGAATTTGTAAGAATGACAGCTGAAATTGGTGTAATTGTGCTGATGTTTTGTGCAGGCATGGAAACAGATTTGAACGAAATGAAGAAAAGCGGAAGGGCATCTTTTATTATTGCTGTAATTGGTGTAATTGTTCCACTAATTGGTGGATATTTTATTGCCTTTGTATTTAATCGCCCGGGCATGATTGAATCCGATGCCACCGGCAGTCTGTTTCTCCAGAACTTGTTCATCGGTGTTATCTTAACAGCTACATCGGTAAGTATTACAGTCGAGACACTAAAAGAACTGGGGAAATTAAAAACACGTTCCGGCAATGCGATTCTGGGTGCAGCCATCATCGATGACGTACTGGGAATTATTGCTCTCACTATCATTACCAGTATGGCAGGCAGCGATGTGCAGATCAGTACCATATTCTTAAAGATAATCGGATTCTTTGTGTTCTGCCTGATTGCAGGATTTGCATTCAACCGTTTTTACGTGCATTGGGTGGTACCGACACAGAATGGTCTGCATCGTCATGTCATCATCGCCTTTGTATTTTGCCTTTTCATGGCATACATAGCAGAGGTGGTATTCGGCATCGCTGATATCACCGGTGCATTTGTGGCAGGAGTGATTATCTCCAGCACACAGCGAACCAAATACCTGGCATCGAAGTTCGATGTTATCTCTTATGCGTATCTGTCACCGATCTTCTTTGCCAGCATTGGGCTGCAGGTAACACTGCCCAAGATGGGGGGAACTGTGATACTATTTTCCGTAGCACTGATCTTGGTAGCCGTGTTTACAAAAGTAATCGGATGCTCATTCGGTGGAAAAATCTGCGGATATACCAATGCAGAATGTATGCGAATCGGCATCGGCATGATCTCCCGTGGAGAGGTTGCCCTGATCGTAGCCAGTAAAGGTGCTTCGCTTGGACTCATGGGCAGTGCCCTTCTGGGTCCCATCGTGCTAGTGGTTATCGTCACGACCATCATCACACCGATTCTTTTAAAACTTGCCTACAAAAAAGGTGGAAATCACCCGATTCCGGCAACGGAAGGATTCTCCAAGCCATATGAAGAACTGGGAGCCTATCGTTCCGGTGCTATATTGAAATCGAAAGATGCTTGATCTTGTTGTCTTCCAGAATTTGAATTTCTCTCCGGTGGCAGGTGAATATGATAATTTGTCCCTTATAAGCTTTGGGAAGCCATGTTAGCACCTTTTCCAAGCGCTCATCGTCATATAGTACAAAACTATCGTCAAAAATCAGCGGCATAGCGTCCTCTTTTGTCTGAATCAGTTTGGCAGCAGCCAGACGAAGTGCCAGATAAATCTGGTCTGCTGTGCCGCTGCTGACTTGTTCCAGAGGAACCAGTTTTTTCTTTGTATTTAGAAATGCGTTTAAGTTCTCATCAATACTGATACTGTTATATATACCGCCGGTGATCCCATCAATCAGTTCGGAGGCAGTTTTATTAAGGTAGAGTCCAAAGGAATCGCGGATGGACATAGATAGTTCTTTCATCGTATCCTGTGCCAGATCAATGGCTGCAATCTCTTGGCGGAGACGCTCATTTTCCTCTGTAATATGCTTTAGACCGAGGGCACGATCCTTACAGTCGGACAGATGCTCCAGCTTCTTCTCCAGTTCCCACTGGATGCGCTGCTGCTGCTCGATGACTTCACTGCAGTCATTCTGCTTCTCTCGAAGAGAAGAAATCTTCTCCGCCTGTGTCTTTAAAGTGGTTTCCGACTTTAAAATCATCCGGCAAAGACGCACGAATTCATCCAACCGGCTATGAAGTGCCTCTATGGCTTCATCAGAAATCGAACTGTCACCTAAGTGGCGTTTTAATATCTCAGAGAGGGAGGTAAAACAAAGTTTTGCCTCTTTTTCATGCTGCTTTCTGCGTAAAGTCATAAAAAGGCCGGTCAAAAATAGAATCAGAGTGATACTTCCCGAGGCAATCGCACTTTTTAAGGCATCGATGCCGGAAGAAAGAAGCGGGAGCAGCGTATTCTCCGGACGGTAGTACCAATAGCCAAAATATCCGGTACCTGCCAGACCAATCGCTGCCAGGATGAATAAAATAATCGGTATCACGCGTCCCGGTTTATTCTCAGCTATGGCAGTAGAAGATTTGTAATCATTATAAATGGCATCGGTATTATTCGTATAAGATGTGATCGATGCCTCATCGGTAAATTCAAATTCTTCCAGTACCTGATGGCCTCTGGTTACCTTATCTTCCAGTTCCTGCTGCTCCTGCTGACTCATCTCGATTTCTTCTTTGACTTTTTGCCGCATGCCCTGAAACTCATGCATCTGATTCTCATATTCAGGAGAAGAGATCTCCTTGTCGATATTGCGGATTTCACTTAAAAGCGAAGTGTAGGTCCTGGCAGCTTCCGGCATCAACTGCGTCTCCAACTGCTTTCTTTGATTTTTTAAATAGGCAGTCGCCTTCGTAATGTTCAGCGCCATATTACCGGAAGTATTCATATTTGCAATATAATTCTTAAGTTCTGATATCATACCATCTTCAGTAGCACTTTTTAACTGGCTGATACTGATGGTGTTGTTGTAAGCCGTCTCGCTCAGACCACAGACCAGTTCATCCATAAATGCTTTCGTGGGTTCTTCTTCCCGTCCTGTCGTCTCATTGACGATGGTAAATTCTTTTCGATTCTTCTGAAAGCTGCGTTCGATTCGGTAAATGCTGCCTTCTGATTCCAGACGGAGCCGGCCTTCATAAGTTCCGCTGTTCTCCCAAGGTTCATACTTGTTATAAAGGTCATTCTTGGCTGCTCGTCCTCTCTGACGCTCGATGCCAAAGAGCATACCGCGGATAAAGGTGTGTATAGTCGATTTACCGGCCTCATTTTTGCCATAAATAATATTAATTCCATCCTCAAAGGAGACAGAAGTGTCATGAAATTTACCGAATCCATTAATATGTAAATCTAAAAATCGCATCTCTGTCAACTCCTCTCATCAGTTGTTAAGAGCAGAGCATGAATTCCATAAAATAAGGCTTTCTTCTCCACGGGACTCATATCCTGTTTCTCCAAGGCACGGATATAGAACCCAATCATATCACTGGGGTGCTCCGCAAATAGGGCACTGAAATCATATTGGGGTTCTGATTCGTCCATAATCTCTGCAATCTTATAGCGCAGCGGCAGTGAATCCAAATCAAATGTAATATCAGGATCCCTCATGCCCCGAACACGGAAACGAAAAATATTCTCAGAACCGCGTTTCTCCACTTCCTGAGACATCTTTAAAAATAATTCAGTATTCGTGGTAGCGGGCGTTACATTCACCACCAGTGGAATATAGTTGAGTTTTGCCATGGGGATAAATTCCAAGGTAGTGACACACCTGGAAGAAGGGCTGATTTCTCCATAGAAGATACCGTGCTGCCCGGATTCAGTTTTCTCCAGCGGTTCAGGAGAACCACAGAAAGCCATCTTCCGGTCGGCCAGAATCTCATGTTTGTGAATATGCCCTAATGCAATATAAGAAAAATCAGAAGAGGACAGAGCCGCCTTATCGATGGGGGTGTGACTTAAGTCACCACCGTGCCCAAGGAGAATGTGGATTCGTCCGTCTGCCGCTGCCTGCGCCTTATTCAATCTGGCATCGGTAATCTCTGTTGTATGGTAGCTGAACCCGGTAATCTCGGTATTAATATCGCTGAAATAGACGGAAGATAATTCTTCCTTCTCAAAAAATGTGACATTTGGACACCAGGAAAAGCTCAGAACCGCAGAATTTGCTCTGATTCGATCATGATTCCCGGCAATGATCACGACCCTTACACCGGGAATCGTAGAAAAAAGATAATTTACTTCTTTTAAATCTTTTTGAAGAGGTTGGTGGTGAAACAAATCTCCTGCAATGAGCAGACAGTCCACATCCAGTTTTTTGGCCTTTTCAACAATCGCGGAAAAGGTCTCTTTAATATCGCGGCTTCGCTCCCGGCTCCACGGTTTGTCGCTGTCGGGAGCCATGCCCCAGTGAATATCACCTGTATGGATAAATTTCACATCGTTCACCTTTTTCTCTTATAATTCGCAGTTATTAACCGTTCTTGGGAATGGAATCACGTCGCGGATATTGGAAATACCTGTCAGATACATCACGCAGCGTTCAAATCCCAGACCAAAGCCGGCATGTCTCGTGGAACCGTATTTGCGAAGATCCAGATAGAATTCATAATCTTCCGGTTTCAGTCCCAGTTCTTCCATACGACCCACTAATTTATCGTAGTTATCTTCCCTCTGACTTCCACCGATGATTTCTCCAATGCCGGGAACCAGACAGTCCATAGCAGCAACGGTTTTGTTATCTTCGTTCATCTTCATATAGAAAGCTTTGATTTCTTTTGGATAGTCGGTTACAAATACCGGTTTCTTAAAGATCTGCTCCGTCAGATAACGCTCATGTTCTGTCTGAAGGTCACATCCCCAGAATACCTTGTAATCAAATTCTTCATTATGTTCTTCCAATAGTTTAACAGCTTCAGTATAAGTAACATGGGCAAAATCCGAGTTCAGGACGTGATTCAGACGCTCTAATAATCCCTTATCCACGAACTGATTAAAGAAGTTCATCTCTTCGGGAGCATGTTCCAGAACATACTTAATGACATATTTTAACATGCTCTCAGCCAGTGCCATGTTATCATCTAAATCTGCAAATGCGATCTCCGGCTCAACCATCCAGAACTCAGCGGCATGGCGTGTCGTGTTGGAATTCTCCGCACGGAATGTAGGACCAAATGTATAGACGTTGCGAAATGCCATCGCATAGGTCTCGGCGTTCAACTGTCCGCTTACGGTCAGGTTCGTAGGTTTATTAAAAAAATCTTGGGAAAAATCTACTTTGCCATCTGCCGTCTTTGGAATATCGTTAAGATCTAAGGTGGTTACCTGGAACATCTCACCGGCACCTTCACAGTCGCTGCCTGTAATGAGCGGTGTGTGGACATAAACAAAATCCCGCTCCTGAAAATACTGATGAATGGCATACGCAATCAGTGAACGCACACGGAATACGGCCTGGAACGTATTGGTTCTGGGACGCAGATGTGCAATGGTGCGCAGGTATTCAAGGCTGTGGCGTTTCTTCTGAAGGGGATAATCCGATGCAGAAGCACCTTCCACTACAACTTCAGTGGCCTGAATCTCAAAAGGCTGTTTGGCTTCAGGTGTAGCGACCAGTGTACCTTTGACAACGATAGCAGCGCCTACATTCAGCTTGGAAACTTCGGAAAAATTAGCCATCGTGTCGTGATAGACAACCTGAAGTGTATCAAAATAACTTCCGTCGCTGACAACGATAAAGCCAAAGGACTTAGAATCACGAACACTGCGGATCCATCCTCCTATCTGAATTTCTTTTCCCAGAAAATCCTCTCTCTTATGGTAAAGCTCTCTTACGGTTACTAGATTCATAACAACTACTCCTTCTACTTATGCAAACGCACATCATTTTGTGAATACAACTAATGAAGCCATTATACTGTATTTTTTTTAGGGATTCAAGGGGAAGCGCATGCTTTTTGCTTACTTATCAAAACAGTAAACTACCAAATGTTGGCAATTTGAAAGATATAGACGGTAAATGTAGTAAGATGTCGGAAAATGCACAAAAAAAGAATAAATTATATCAAAATTTTGTTCACTATTCTTCAAAAGTGTGATATAATGATTGTACGTTTAAAGACACACAATTATTTAACATCGAGGGGTGATATCGTGATTAAAAAAGAAATGATTGCTATGCTTTTGGCAGGCGGACAAGGCAGCCGCCTAGGGGTTCTGACACAGAAAGTAGCCAAACCCGCGGTTTCGTTTGGCGGTAAGTACCGCATTATCGACTTTCCGCTCAGTAACTGTATTAATTCAGGAGTAGATACAGTCGGAGTTTTAACCCAGTACCAGCCATTGCGTCTCAACGCGCATATTGGAATCGGTATTCCATGGGATCTCGACCGTAATGTAGGAGGAGTGACTGTTCTTCCACCCTATGAGAAAAGCAAAGGCAGCGATTGGTATACAGGAACTGCTAATGCTATTTATCAGAACTTGGAATACATGGAAACATATAATCCGGAATATGTTTTGATTCTTTCCGGAGATCATATTTATAAGATGGATTACGAAGTGATGCTGGAGTATCATAAAGCGAATAACGCTGATGTTACGATTGCAGCGATGCAAGTACCGCTGGAGGAAGCCAGCCGCTTTGGTATCGTTATCACAGATGATAACAACCGTATCACCGAATTTGAAGAAAAACCGGATAACCCAAGAAGTAATCTGGCATCGATGGGGATCTACATATTTAGTTGGAAGGCACTTAAAGATGCATTGATTAAGTTATCCGAAGAACCCGGATGTGATTTTGGCAAACATATTATTCCATACTGCCACGCAGAAGGCAAGAAGATTTTTGCTTATGAGTACAACGGATATTGGAAAGATGTAGGTACTCTGGGATCCTATTGGGAAGCAAATATGGAACTCATTGATATTATTCCGGAGTTTAATTTATATGAGGAATATTGGAAGATCTACACAAAGAGTGATATTATTCCACCTCAGTACATTTCCGAGAACTCTAAGATCGAGAGAAGCATCATCGGTGAAGGCACCGAGATATGTGGACAGGTTACCAACTCGGTGATCGGTTCCGGTGTTGTGATCGGCGAAGGCGCAGTAGTCAAGGATTCCATCATCATGAAGGGAACTGAGATTGGTGCCGGAGCGGTGATTGATAAGGCGATTATTGCAGAAGAAGTAAAGATTGGTGAAGGAGCCGAACTGGGAGTCGGTGAATTTGCACCTAGCAAATACGATCCAAAGGTATATCAGTTTGATTTGGTTACGATAGGAGAGAGTTCTGTGATTCCGGCCGGTGTCAAGATTGGCAAGAACACAGCTATTTCCGGAGTGACAGTACCGGAGGATTACCACGGCGGAATGCTTGAAAGCGGCGATTACATTATAAAGGCAGGTGGAGTATTATGAGGGCAATCGGTATAGTTTTAGCAGGCGGTAACAGTAAAAGGATGAGAGAATTATCCAATAAGAGAGCCATCGCAGCGATGCCAATCGCAGGAAGTTATCGAAGCGTGGACTTTGCACTGAGTAATATGACAAATTCTCATATTCAGAGTGTGGCAGTGCTCACACAGTACAATTCCCGCTCACTGAATGAACACTTGAGTTCTTCTAAGTGGTGGGATTTCGGAAGAAAACAGGGCGGTATGTATGTATTTCCTCCGATGATCACAGCAGAAAGCAGTGATTGGTACAGAGGCACAGCCGATGCTCTTTATCAGAACTTGGATTTTTTGAAGAGAAGTCATGAGCCATATGTAGTTATCGCCAGTGGCGATGGCATCTATAAGCTGGATTATAATAAAGTCTTGGAACATCATATCGAGAAGAAGGCGGATATCACTGTCGTTTGTAAAGAGATGGGAGCCGACGAAGACGTGACCAGGTTTGGTCTGGTGAAAGTCAACGACGATGGCAGGATCAATGATTTTGAAGAGAAACCGATGGTGGCCACCTCAAATACCATTTCCTGTGGAATCTATGTCATTCGCAGGCGTCAGCTCATCGAACTGATTGAACGTTGCGCAGCAGAAGACCGCTACGACTTTGTGACGGATATATTAGTCCGTTATAAGAATTTAAAGAGAATTTATGCCTATAAGTTAGATACTTATTGGAGTAATATCGCTTCAGTAGATGCTTATTATAAGACCAATATGGATTTCTTAAAACCGGAAGTGAGAAAGTATTTCTTTAAAGAATATCCGGAGGTTTATTCAAAAGTGGATGACTTGCCACCGGCGAAGTACAACCCAGGTGCAACCGTTAAGAACAGTCTGGTATCCAGCGGATGTATTCTCAATGGCTTAGTAGAAAGCTCTGTTTTGTTCAAGAAAGTATACGTAGGTAATAATTGTGTTATTAAGAATTCGATTATTTTAAATGACGTATATATCGGAGACAATACCGTAATTGAAAACTGTATTGTGGAGAGCCGTGATACAATCCGTGCCAATACAACACACATTGGCACACCGGATAATTTAAAGGTGGTTGTGGAGAAAAACGAGCGATTTACATTATAGTAAAGACGGAAGAGGGGTTATGTTATGCAGATTACGGACGTGAGAGTGCGAAGGATTGAAAAAGAAGGCAAGATGAAGGCCATCGTTTCCATTACATTGGACAATGAGTTTGTGGTTCATGACATTAAGGTTATTGAGGGAGAGAAGGGGCTGTTCATCGCGATGCCTAGCCGCAAGGCAGCAGATGGTGAATATAGAGATATTGCACATCCGATTAATTCCGGTACACGCGATATGATTCAAAGTATTATTTTAGCCAAATACGAAACGACAGCACTGGAGATGAATGAAGATGCTGAAGAGTTAGTAGAAGAGACGATTGCATTATAATAGAACAGGAAAAGCCCCCACTCTTGATTGAGCGGGGGCTTTTCCTGTCATTTTGCTCTATACTACATTTAATACATAAAATTTAAAAAATACTCACCTATTTTAAAAAATATTTTTTTGCTTCTTCGGGCAGCAGTGGTTTCGCATAATAAAATCCCTGAATTAGCTTGCAGCCGATTCCAATCGCAAAATCTCGCTGTTCAATTGTTTCAACGCCTTCTGCAAGAACGCATATGTCGAGGGCAAGAAATGCTGATACAATGTGCTTCATAATGAGTGCAGAGGACTCGTTTTCTGTGGCTGTTACGATTAAACTTCGGTCAAGCTTGATCGTATCCCATGGAATTTTCAAAACGGAAGAGATATTTGAGTACCCGGTTCCAAAGTCGTCCAGTTCAAATCGCAATCCTTGATGGTGCATCCTGTTAATATAATCTTTTACCAGGTTATAATTTTCCGTAAGAGTATGTTCAGTCAGTTCGATTTTTATTTTGGAAAAAGGCACCTTGTGCCGTTTGATGATAGCAAGGACTTTTTCTTCAAAATCTTTATCCGAAAACTGCATGGCAGAGAAATTGACATGTATTGCAGAAAATTCAATATTCGCATCGGTCAGTTCATTTATAAATAAACAAATTTTTTCCATGATTTGATAAGTAAGTGGCACAATTAATCCGGTACTTTCTGCAATTGGTATAAATTCATCAGGAGAAAGAAAACCAAGTGGTGAATTTGGAATACGTGCCAGAGATTCCGCAAATGAGAACTTGGAAGAAGCCACATCGAAAATCGGCTGATAATACAGCACAATATCATTATTGGCAACGGTATTTTTTAAAATTTCAACAAGAGCCTCTTTTCTGTGGATATCAGAAATCATCTGTGGTGTGCAATATACATAGGCGTTTCCGGCCATCTGTTTAGCACATAGAACTGCATGCTCGACTCCCAGAATGATTTCTTCCACACGATCAAAATTGGTATCATACCGCACTACGCCGATTGCTGCAAAAACATTGACATGATAATTTCCAACATCCCATGTGGAATTCATGCGATTCAAAATATCGGAAATTAAATGATCTGCATCTTGATCGCTGTTGATGAGGATTGCAAATTCATCTCCACCAATTCGGTACAGTTGAGTGCTTTTTGTGATATCCTTCAAAAAACAGGCAATTTGCTGTAGAATTAAGTTGCCATAGGATTGTCCAAGCCGATTGTTGATTACTTTAAATTTTTTTAAAGAAAGTACAATAAGAGAGGCTTGACTCTTCCGTAATAAATTTAGTTTTAGTCGGTCTAAAAGTACTTGACGTGTGGGAAGATTGGTTAAAGCGTCCAATGAAATCTGCTTATTTTCAATCGTCAAATAGATGACAATCAGCACACAGGCTGTGGCCGTACCGGAAAGAACCAGATTGCTGAAAAGCTGCTGAATGCCAATCGCAAGCAATGCCGTCAGTGGGAATGCGGTAAGCGTAATTCGCTCCGTTTTTGAAATGTTAAAACATCTCATATTTGAAAAAATGAAAACAATAAGACAATAATAGTAATGAGGTATGAAAGCAAGAGCAATCCACGGACCACGCACATATCCGACCACCGGAATCACATTAAAAATAAGATGGGAAAACGGATTTATTAAAACGATGATGATATACAGTACCGTGGGAATGACTCCAATCATCGACATACAAAAAACTTTTCGAGTATCTTCTGTCAAAACGCTAAAGCTGTAGAGTAGAAAAAAGATGCCTAAAATGGGTGTCGTCAAGTAATAAATCGTAATTACTGTCCAAAGAATCCAAGGAGGGAAAAAAACATGTTCCATCAAAACCACTGCGGTAAGTATATTAAATAGAACCGTTATGATGCTGCTAACAAAACAAAGCTTAAAAAGAAATTTGCGTAATGTTGGCAGTACATTTTTAGTTTTTGCAAAAAAATACACGATACAAATGATAACAAGAGCCGTACATTCTGAAGTAATATCCCATTTCATTTATCTCATTCCCCCCTGTAATTTTGCTCTATACTATATTAAATACATAAAATCTCAAAAGTACTCATCCATACAATAAAAAACAAAAAAATGGAAGAACCCCTCTAAAGGTAGCTCTCAATCACTTATTTTTCCGGTTATGAATCCTATTATATGTATTTTTTACGTAAGACTTTCTCTGTAATAACAGCAATTGTTACCGTTGCGATAGGGAAGCAATATCCAATTGTTTGCAATATCCCTCCTCCACTCACCAGTAGATTATAGATGCCGTGATAGGTAATGGCGGCACAAAGCAGTCCCAGCGTCCCCGCCAGCTTCAGCCATGGACGTTTCTAAACATAGAGTAGACCGTATCCCACGATGACACCGCAGATGATGTGCATAGCACCTGTGCCAAA
>JAVWRQ010000031.1:0-27086 GCA_036634775.1 Clostridium sp. | reverse complement strand
GGCACCTGCGGTTGAGCCGTCTGCTGTTGTGACGGTCTCGGCTGCGCCTGTTGTGGTTGTGGTGGTACATTAGCCTGACGGGATTTCACCTGGCTGGCGGTCTCCGGATTCGACGCTTCAGCTCCGGAAGTGGATTCCTGATTCGTCTCCATCGATACCAGTCGTTTGGTATTCACCGTGACAAAGATACCAAAACACAATATAAATATAATAGAAAATATGATACTCTTATTTTTCACGTTTTATCAGTCCTCACAATTTTTAGTGTGTTTACCATATCACAATTGTGAAAGAAATAAAACAGGTGGTGAAAATAAGTAATATTTCGTAAGATTTATTTAATATTTACACGCCAAAATCAGTTGAAAGGTTGTCCCCATCGGCGGCAGATGTAGCCAAAAAATCACATCTTTCATTCTCCGGATGACCGTTGTGGCCTTTGACCCAGTTAAAATTCACCTGATGTGGTTCTTTCGCTGTAAGCAGGCGTTTCCATAGGTCAATGTTCTTTACCGGATCATTCTTTCCCCGCTTCCAGTTCTTAGCAATCCAGCCATCGATCCAGTGCTTATTAAACGCATCCGTCACATACTTTGAATCTGAGAAAATTTCTACATTACATGGTTTGGTGAGTGCCTCCAGACCTGCAATAACTGCCATCAGTTCCATACGGTTATTGGTCGTACGGACATAGCCGCCGGAAAGTTCCCTCACATGCAGCTTACCGGTCGAATCTGTATAATGCAGTACCGTTCCAAATCCTCCCGGCCCATCGGGGTTCCCTCTGGCGGCTCCGTCTGTATATATATTTATATTCACGTCTTATCGCTCCCACTTGTCGCATAATGAGTTGATTTGTTCTGAAAGAGCGGTCAATTCTTTATTAGTTCCACCTTTGTTGGCTTGAATGACCTTTTTAAGACGTTCTCCTGCTGTCAGTAAGCGTTCAAAGATAGTCGATACCTTCTTCGCTGCAGCTTCACCGTCTTTCTTGATTGGAATGCCTTTCGTAACCGTAACAAAGCAGCTTTCTTTCAAATCATAGACCGTTCCACTAAATGGTGCAGCGGCCTTAAGTCCGAATTTATCTTTTAATAGTTCGATAAATGTATCGCATACCTGATCGTCACCATGAACCACAAATACCTGCTCCGGTTTCTTTGTAAAGCTGCCGATCCACCGAAACAGTCCATTCTGGTCTGCATGCCCACTGATTCCTTCGATTTTCTCAATGTGGGCTTTTACCTCGATGGCTTCACCAAAAATCTTCACTTCTTCTCTTCCATCGGTAATACTGCGTCCCAGTGTACCGACCGCCTGATAACCGGCAAATAATATCGTACATTCCGGTCTCCATAAATTGTGTTTTAAATGATGTTTGATACGTCCGGCATCGCACATGCCCGATGCGGAAATAATCACTTTGGGCTCTGGATTTAAATTAATGGCAATCGAATCCTGACTGGTGACCGAACATTTTAAATCATCAAATGCAATGGGGTTAATTCCTTTTTCAATTAATTTCTTTGTCTCGTCATTATAACAGTCCAACATATTGGTCTTAAATACTTTGGTCGCTTCTATGGCCAGGGGGCTGTCTAAATAAACAGGAAATCCATCGTGACCTTTGACCAGATGTTCTTCTTTGATTCGTCGAATATAATAAAGAACTTCCTGAGTACGGCCTACGGCAAAAGCTGGGATGACGACATTTCCCCCACGATCCAGTGTCTGCTCAATAATCTTTGCAAATTCCACCACATGGTCTTCTGACAGCGGTGCGTGCAGACGATCACCATAGGTGTTTTCCATCACTACATAATCGGCTTCTGTAATATACTGCGGACTGCGGATCAATGGTTTATTATCGTTGCCGATATCGCCGGAAAATACGATCTTCTTAGAGCAGTCCCCCTCTGTCATCCAGACTTCAATCGATGAAGAACCCAGAAGATGCCCCACATCAATAAAGCGAATCTCCAAGCCATCGTTCAGTTTGATGATTTGATTATAGTCACAGGGCACAAAGTGCTCTAATACGCCCACCGCATCGTTCATCGTATACAAAGGCGGATTCTCACTTCGTCCGGCACGTCTGGCCTTTCGATTCTTCCATTCGGCCTCAGACTCCTGAATATGGGCACAGTCTTTAAGCATAATCTCACACAGGTCGCAGGTGGCTTTGGTTGCCATGATCTTGCCCTTGAATCCTCCGGCATAGATAAATGGCAGCATCCCCACATGGTCAATGTGTGAGTGAGTGACCAGAACATAGTCGATATCTGAGTAACTGACCGGCAGGTCCTGATTTTCATAATCATTACTTCCTTGTTCCATACCGCAGTCAACCAGTATCTTTAGACCTGCAGCTTCTAAAAAATGACAACTTCCCGTTACTTCGTGATCTGCTCCGATAAATGTCAATCTCATATAACCATCTCCTGTATTTTATTTTTTTCATTACTTATAGTATACAAGAAATCAGATAATAATGCAAATCATACCTCCATTGCTGTCATTAATTATTTTTTGTAATGTATCCTGCAATTTAAGCTGGCAATCCTCTGTTAACTGTGAAATTTTTGCCTGAATTCCATCATCTACAATCTGTTCAATCGACTTTCCAAAAATATTGGTACTCCAGACTCCTTCCTCACTTTCCAACGCATTTCGTTTTATGTATTCAATCAGATCGGCTGCCTGCTGTTCACTTCCCACAATCGGTGCGATTTCTGTCTCGATATGGGCTTTGATCAGGTTAATGGATGGCGCCTGCGCTTTCATCTTTACACCAAATTTATTACCATGACGAATGATCTGAGGTTCATCCAGTACGATTTCGCCACGATCCGGCGTCACCACACTATAGCCCTTTAAACGAACCTGACACATCGCATCATTTACTTTTTCATATTCCCGCTGCATTGCTGCCAGATCTTTAAGTGTCTGCATCAGCTGATACTCTCCTGTGATCGGCATCCCCACAAATTCACTGAGTATCTGATAGTAATGGCTGTCATCTACCTCTACTTCAATCTGAACCTTGCCGTCTGCCATCTTCATCTCTGTAATCTTCATCCGTTTTACTGCGTCACTGTCTTCCACGGCAGCCGCATGGTTCACATCGCGCATATGGTCAATTTTTTTAAGCATTTCTCTCACATTTTGAATCACCTTGCTTTTCAACCAATGTTCTTTTGGCAGAATTTCCATCCATTTTGGAATTTGGAAATCAATTTCGGTGACCGGAAATTCTTTCAACACTTCTTCCATGATATTTTTAATATCTTCTTTTTTTAACTGCTCACAGTTGACCGGTATCACCTGAACGGCATATTTTTCTTCTATTTGTTTTGCCATGGTCTTTGTCTCGTCGGAATAAGGCCGCATTGAATTCAGCAAAATCAAAAATGGTTTTTTTAGATTTTTTAATTCCTTCACTGTTTTTTCTTCCGCGGCCACATAATTGCCTCTTTTGATATCACCAAAGGATCCATCGGTGGTGATTACCAGACCAATCGTCGAATGGTCATTAATTACTTTTCTGGTGCCGATCTCTGCCGCCTCTGTAAATGGTATTTCCACGTCGAACCACGGCGTTTTCACCAACCGCTCTGCAT
This sequence comes from Clostridium sp., assembly GCA_036634775.1. Lineage (GTDB taxonomy): Bacteria > Bacillota > Clostridia > Lachnospirales > Lachnospiraceae > Otoolea. The sequence continues at coordinate 23,466 of JAVWRQ010000031.1, read as the reverse complement.
CATTTTCAATATGTCCGGCGGCTCCCTCTACCATAAATCCCACGCAGTCGATCAAACGGACTTTTGCATCAATTCCATCGCTCAAAGAAATCTGTGCCGCTTCTTTGGGGATAAATTTTGGCTCCGTCGTCATAATCGTCTTTCCCGCCGCACTCTGAGGCAGTTCATCCCGGGTGCGCTCCTTGACATGCTCATCTTCCATATTTGGAAGTACCATAAGTTCCATAAATCGTTTAATAAAAGTGGACTTTCCCGTTCGTACCGGACCCACCACGCCGATGTATATTTCCCCTTTTGTTCTTTCTTTAATATCGTTGTATACATTAAAATTGTCCATAAAAATACCCCCTTGCTATACTGGTAGAGTATATGCAGGGGGGAGGCTTGGTTATTCGTAACTATTCACTTAAATACGCTTTCTTCACCAAATCATTATTCATCAGTTCCTTTGCATCGCCTTTGAGCACAATCGTTCCTGTCTCCAATACGTAGGCTTTGTTTGCAATGGATAGTGCCTTTTTAGCATTTTGCTCTACTAAGAGCACGGTCGTCCCGTCTGCACTGATTTCTTTGATAATATCAAAGATCTCATTCACATAGATGGGGGACAGACCCATCGATGGTTCGTCCATGACAATCAGTCTGGGATGAGACATCAGAGCTCTGCCCATAGCTAGCATCTGCTGTTCACCACCTGAGAGTGTACCTGCCAGCTGACTTTTGCGTTCTTCTAAACGTGGAAAACGCTTATAAATTTTTTGAATGGTATCTTCCAGTTCCTGCTTATCTTTTCTGGTGTAAGCACCCATACGAAGATTCTGCAGAACACTGAGCTGAGCGAATACTCTTCGCCCTTCCGGTACGTGTGCAATTCCCATCGATACCAGTTTATACCCGGGAACTTTGGTAATATCGGTGCCTTCAAAAATAATACTACCGGATTTTGCGGGAATTAATCCGGTGATTGTATGGAGGGTCGTTGTCTTACCCGCTCCATTTGCACCGATTAATGCGATGACATCCCCTTCATCTACTTCAAAGGAAATCCCTTTTAAGGCCTGAATGACGCCATAATACACGTTGAGATCTTTTACTTCCAGCATTGCCATAGCGTACCCCTCCTATTCTCCCAGATATGCCGCAATTACCTGCGGATTATTAAGTACCTCACTTGTAACACCTTCCGCCAGCATATGGCCGAAGTTCAATACCGTCAAGCGTTCACAGATTCCCGATACCAGTTTCATATCGTGTTCAATTAACAGAATCGTCATATCAAAATGATCCCGTACAAAGCGAATCGTATTCATCAGTTCTGCTGTTTCATTAGGATTCATACCGGCTGCCGGCTCATCTAAAAGCAGCAGCTTGGGATTGGTCGCCAGTGCTCGTGCAATCTCTAATTTTCTTTGTTTTCCATAAGGCAGGTTGGATGCTTTATAATCAAATTCTCCATCCAGATCAAATACTTTTAGAAGTTCCATAGCATGTTCATCCATCTCTTTTTCCACTTTGTGGTAAGCCGGAAGACGAAAAATGCCGGATAAAGTAGAATAGGTATAGTTGTTGTGGAGTCCGACTTTTACATTATCCAGTACACTTAGATCTTTGAACAGTCGAATATTCTGGAACGTCCTAGCCACGCCCGCTTTGTTAATATCTGCATTCTTATGCCCGGTAATATTCTTTCCATCCAGTATGATCTGTCCGGAATCCGGTTTATATACACCGGTCAGCAGGTTGAAGATCGTGGTTTTTCCTGCACCGTTTGGGCCAATTAAACCATAGAGCTGCCCTTTTTCAATCGATACATTAAAATCATCCACTGCTTTAAGTCCACCAAAGGAGATCCCCAGATTTTTCACTTCAAGAATTGCCATCGTTAAATCTCCTCCTCTGCTGTCTGCTTTTTCTTTTTCTTAAATGATTCCATGATGCGTCCACGTATTTCAATTGCTTTTGGACTGGAAGTTAAAAGCATCATCACAATCAGTACGATTGCATAAATCAGCATACGGTAATTATTCAGTCCTCTGAGCATCTCAGGAAGGAGGGTGAGAATGACAGCTGCAATAATCGAACCTCTGATATTTCCAATGCCTCCCAAAACAACAAATACTAATATCATAATCGACATATTATAGCCAAAACTCTTAGGGGTCGCTGCCAAAGTTGCCAGATTATGAGCATATAAGACACCGGCTGCACCGGCTAATGCCGCCGATACGGAAAATGCCAGTAATTTGTATTTTGTAACATTAATGCCGATGGATTCGGCTGCAATCCGATTGTCACGAATCGCCATAATAGCGCGTCCGGTTCTGGAATTGATCATATTTAATACAATGAAAAGTGTGATGAGCACCAGGATAATTCCGATGATAAACGTGGCTGCTTTCGGTGTTCCGGTAATGCCCTGTGCTCCTTTTATAATAATCTGCCCTTCAGGTGCCATCTTTAAAGATGCCACATCCTTGACTGACACATGGAGACCACTTTTATCGATGCCTACATACATAACATTGATTACATTCTTAATGATTTCACCAAACGCCAATGTAACAATTGCCAGATAATCGCCTTTCAGACGCAAGACCGGAATCCCGATCAATATACCGCATACCGCCGCTACAGCAGCGCCTATGAATAATGCAATAATAAAACGTATCTGAACATTGGGAATCACAGATTCCATCGCATGGGTGAAAAATGCTCCGGCAAAAGCTCCCACACACATAAATCCGGCATGGCCAAGACTGAGTTCGCCAAGAATTCCCACCGTCAGATTAAGGGATACAGCCAAAATCACATAGGTGCAGAGGGGTACCAGAATTCCTTTTAAAAGGCTGGAAATATTGCCGGTAGAGATCATGAGCTGCGCAATCACAAAGAAGAAAATGACGATTCCGTATGTGATACTGTTCTGAACAAGAATTTTATGTTTATAAGATTTCATATCACACACCTACACTTTCTCGTTTGTTTTTTTGCCAAGGATTCCGGTGGGCCGCACCAGAAGCACTATAATCAGAACGGAGAATACAATTGCATCCGAAAGTTGGGATGATATATAGGCTTTCGTCAGGTTCTCGATCACGCCGAGCAGAATACCGCCAATCATCGCTCCGGGAATCGAACCAATGCCGCCAAAAACAGCAGCCACAAATGCTTTGATACCGGGCATAGAGCCCGTGTAGGGAGACAGGGACGGATAAGCGGAGCAAAGAAGCACTCCCGCAATCGCGGCCAAAGCTGAACCGATGGCAAATGTAACAGTAATGGTACCATTTACATTGATTCCCATCAGTGTTGCGGCACCTTTATCTTCAGAAACAGCCAACATGGCCTGTCCCATCTTAGTCTTATTAATAAATGTTGTCAGTGCAATCATAATAACGATACAACTGGCTATGGTAACAAGTGTAACGCCCGATATTGAAAGTTTTCCGCCTGCCAGCTTCAGTGCCGGTACCGTAACTACGGAAGTAAATTGTCTTGCATTAGAACCGAATATTAACAGTGCAACGTTTTGCAGCAAATAGCTGACACCAATTGCCGTAATAAGAACAGCCAAAGGAGACGCGCCGCGAAGTGGTTTATATGCCACTTTTTCGATGGTGACGCCCAGAACCGTGCAGACTACGATCGCTGCCAATACGCCCACAATAGGAGAACCTCCCAGTGTGCTTACCGTGGTAAATACGGTGAATCCACCAATCATAATGATATCGCCATGGGCAAAATTAAGCATCTTTGCAATGCCATAGACCATGGTGTAGCCCAGCGCAATAATCGCATAAACGCTGCCAAGACTAATTCCGTTGATTAAATAAGAAAGAAAACTCATATCTGCTTACACCTCTTTATATTTTTTGTAGTATATGTTAAAAAAGAGGGTTGTCTTTTCGACAACCCTCTTTAAGGGCCAGTAACTCAATACTGTTCAAACATTACTGCATTACGTAAGCACCATCTTGAATCTTGACCGCTTTCGGTGCCTTATTTGGCTCGCCTGCTGCGTTCCATGTCATACCTGCACCGGTCAGACCGTCGATTTTGATTTCTGTCATAGCCGGTTTAATCGCTTCGCAGATATCAGAAATGCTCATATCCGGTGTCACATTTGCTTTTTCCATCGCTGCTTTTAATGCATATACCGCATCATAAGCGCCTGCACCGAACTGTAATGGCTGAACCTTGTATGCATCTACATAGGCTTTAACAAAATCTTTGCTGCCTTCTTCATCTACAGAGAAAGGTGTTAAGAGCATTAAACCTTCAGCAAGAGTCTTATCAAAGTTTTCAACGTCTAAGATACCATCCATGCCGTCACATCCAAAGAAAAGAGGTTTAAATTCTCGGTCGGATGCCTGTTTTAAGATAACGGATGCTTCCTGGTAGTAAATTGGAAGGAATACCAGTTCTGCACCGGCTTCTTTGGCTTTGTCAAGCTGTACGGAAAAATCGGTGTTGTTATCAGAGGTAAATGCTTCACTGGAAACGACTTCAATACCCTGATTAGCGGCTTCTGCTACAAAGGATTCACGGATTCCATCGGAATACTCACTGGAACTGTCATAAATAATTGAAACTTTTGTGGCAACTTTATTGGTACCAATGTACTGTGCCGATGCTTTTCCCTGATCCGGATCAGAGAAACATACACGGAATGCATTTTCTCCTGCTACGCACTGTACTGCAGAACCGGATGGTGTAATCTGGAACATGTTATCAATACTTGTTTCTGCGCCTACAGCAATACATGGTTTTGATGTAACGGTTCCAACCAATAGCTGCATACCCCAGTCTTTTAACGTATTGTATGCATTGATTGCTTTTTCAGGATCATTCTCATCATCCTGGAAGTTGTATTCAATCTGACATCCATTAATACCGCCTGCTGCATTAATCTCTTTAATGGCCAGTTCGGTACCGTTTTGTACTGCTACACCATAAGCTGCTGCCGGTCCGCTGATCGGGCCGATTCCGCCGATTTTGAATGAACCGGTTGCAGTACCTGCTGCTACGGTCTCACCGGCTTTTGTCTCTGCCGGTGCTTCGGTTGCTGCCTCAGTTGCGGCTGTACTTCCTGAACCACCACATGCAGTCAGGGATGCTACCATAGCAAATGCTAATCCTAAGCTCAATAATCTTTTTTTCATAATGTTCTCCTCCATTAACTTGTTGATTGACGACATTATAAGTTTATAAAAATAAAATGTCAATATCAAAAACGGGCAAAACGCCCGTTTCAATGTGAAAATATGAATTTTTTATCGTTTTTATCACTTTTCCATTACTTTTAGTTATATATGTTATCCATTCCACTCATATCAGTCCCAGGGAAGATTTCCGCTTTCAATTCTTTTATCGCGCAGCATCAGATCCCCAACGGCTTCTTTGGCCGGTTTGTTTTCAAATAATACCAGGTTGACCTGTTCTACAATTGGCATATCCACATGATATTTCTCCGATAATATCTTACCAGCTTTCGCGGAATAAACACCTTCCACTACCATCTGAACCTGTTTCATCGCCTCATCCATGGTATAGCCCTGACCGATGAGCATGCCGGCTCTGCGGTTTCGACTGTGCATACTGGCGCAGGTTACGATTAAATCTCCGATTCCGGAAAGACCATAAAAAGTCTGTTCTTTTCCTCCCATCTGAATACCCAGACGGGTGATTTCGGCGATTCCTCTGGTAATCAATGCTGCTTTTGTATTGTCGCCATAACCCAGCCCATCGGCAATACCGGCTGCCAATGCGATGACATTCTTAAGGGCAGCCCCTACTTCCACACCCAAGATATCAGGACTTGTATAGACACGAAATACCGGACTCATGAACACCGACTGGATATACTCGGCCACAGCCTTCTTATGTGCACTGGCTACGCAAGTGGTAGGAATCCCACGACTTACTTCTTCTGCGTGGCTGGGACCCGATAGAACCGCGGTCTCTGCTTCCGGAAGTTCCTCTTCTATGATCTGAGACATGGTTTTTAGTGTCGTTTCATCAATTCCTTTGGATACATTAATTACAATTTGACCTTTTTTCAAATATTCACGCATCTGTTTTGCAGTACTTCTGATAAATACAGAAGGAACAGCCAGAACCAGAATATCTTTCTCGTTCATAGCCGCCTCTAAGTGGTCGGTCAGAAGAATATCCTCCGGGATGACAACATCCGGAAGGTTCTTGTGCAGATGTGTGCGGTTCATCTCTTCAATCTCTTCTTTAAGGGCAGACCAGATGGTAATCTGATTCCCATTATTATGTAGCATAATTGACAATGCCGTTCCCCATGTTCCTGCTCCGATGATTCCGATTGCTGCCATATTTATATTCCCTTCTCTGCATATTTTATTTGCTGATGTCTTTATTTGCTCTTAGAGGCACCGACCTTGTTCTCTGTACCCGATAGGAGACGCTTGATATTGGCTCTGTGACGCCAAATGGCCAAACACATAAGCACCGCTCCCAACACATAGAACTCCGGTAAAAATGAAGGTGCTACTGCATAGCTGCCCATCTGCCCGAATATAACCAGTTCTGTAAAAAAGGTAATCGATAATAGAATCGACCCTAATGAGACATATTTTGTAAAAAAGACAACGGCGGCAAATACGACAAGGCAGGTGAGTGCAATGCGAATATCCATAGCCGTCATAATACCGGCCATACATGCAATGCCCTTACCACCTTTAAACTTCAGATAGATTGGAAAATTGTGACCCAAGGTAACGCCAAGACCGGTATACAAACACAGGAGATCGACACAGTCTGTCTTCGCAGCAAATACAATGCGCACGAGACAGATGGCGATGATTGCTTTAAAAAAGTCACCCAGGAACACAATTGCTCCTGCTTTCTTTCCCATCACACGCAGTACATTCGTGGAGCCTGCATTTCCACTTCCATACTGTCTGATGTCCATATTTTTTGATTTACCATAAAGATATCCGGACTGAATGAGTCCAAAGGCATAACCAATTACCAAACATATCAGCCGTTCCATATTATTGCTCCTTTCCCTTCCTTTCACGTACAATAAATTTAAGAGGTGTTCCTCTAAAGCCAAAGGCATCTCGGACTCTGTTTTCCAAATATCTGGTGTAAGAGAAGTGGGTCAGTTCTTTACTGTTGACAAATATAACAAAGGTCGGTGGCTTTACACCTACTTGAGTAATATAGTAGATCTTCAGTCTTTTTCCTTTATCAGACGGCGGCTGCTGAAGTGCTACGGCCTCAGCCAGAATCTCGTTTAAAACACCGGTCGATATACGAAGGGTCTGGTTTTCCCGTACCATATCAATAATGTCATAAAGGTTGTTCAGTCTTTGTCCGGTGAGCGCAGAAACAAATACAAATTCTGCGTAAGGCATAAAGGAAAGTGTCATCTTTATCTTATTTGTATATTCATAGATACTCTTATCTGTTTTTTCGATAGCATCCCACTTGTTGACAACAACGATAATTCCTTTGCCACGTTCATGAGCAATGCCTGCAATCTTCGCATCTTGTTCGGTCACTCCTTCTGCCGCATCAATAACCAGCAGAACAACATCGGCACGGTCTACTGCTGTTACGGTACGAATAATACTGTAATGCTCCAGATCTTCTTTGATCTTGCTCTTGCGGCGTAGACCTGCGGTATCGATAAATACATATTCGGTTCCGTTGTGAACAATCTCTGTATCAATAGCATCTCTGGTAGTACCTGCGACATCCGATACGATAACACGATTCTCTCCCAACAGTTTATTGACAATTGAAGATTTACCCACGTTCGGTTTTCCTACAATCGCGATTCTTGGGCGATCATCATCTTCCTCTTCATCATCTGCATCCGTGACCGGTTTAAAATGCTTGACAACTTCGTCTAAAAGTTCTCCCAGTCCCAGTCGGGAGGTAGATGAAATCGGGATTGGATCACCGATTCCCAGGTTGTAAAATTCATAGGCATCGTTACCAAACTTGACAAAGCTATCTACTTTATTCACTGCCAGAACAATTGGCTTTTTGGATTTTCTTAAAATATCTGCCACTTTAGAATCTGCATCGGTCATGCCCTGACGCACATCCACTATAAAGATGATAACATCTGCTGTAGCAATCGCAATCTCTGCCTGCTCTCTCATGCGGGAAAGAATCACATCTTTGGACTCCGGTTCAATACCACCGGTATCAATGAGTGTAAAGTTCTTATCCAACCAGTTACAGTCGGCATAAATACGATCTCTCGTAACTCCGGGCGTATCTTTAACAATCGAAATCATGTCTCCGGCCAGGACATTAAACAGTGTGGATTTACCCACGTTCGGCCGTCCTACCACAGCCACGATTGGTTTCTTCTTGCTCATAATATATTGCCTCCATATTCTATTCGGTAAAAGACTCATAGTCTCCGTGTTTTTTGGTTACTTCTTCTACAGGGTGAAGCATCGCTTCTACAAAGTCGCGTCCGCTTGATTTTACAATATCTATAGGGACTTGTAAAGCGTTTTGTACATCCATTCTCGTGATATCATCCAGAAAAACCTCTTCGCCGTTACGAAACATGGCACCGGTAAGAAGCAGACGTTTTCCCAGTGGTTTTCCCGCAAGCTGTTCGATTAAGTCCTTTCCGGTAATGAGTCCTGCTACGGTAATCGTCTCTCCAAAAAAACGGTTCTTTATTTCATAGAGATGAACCATACGGCGTGGAAATTTCTTTATGACTTTATCCACATACTTTTTAATATATGGATAAGGAAGAACCCCCGTTGCTATCGATATCTCTTCTTCTGAATCATCACCGTTCATGTCGCTTAATGCCTCCGTTATCTCATCGGTCATAAGTCTTATCATGCCCACACCGTTCTCCAACTGAATATAACCATCATAGCGCTCTGCTTCCGGTAAATTTCGTTCGGCCAGCATATACAGTTCATCACTGGCATGAATAAAATGAATCTTGTGTCGGTCATATATCTTCTTCTGCCAATTCTCTATGATCTCCAGAATATCTATGGCATCACTCTTTGTAAATGCCTCCATGGGAAACAGTCCCTCCCGATATCTGGTCAGTCCGACTGGCACTACAGAAACACTCTGCATATAAGGAATGTATCGCGTCAGGTCTGCAATGGAGCGTTCCAGTTCTGCTCCGTCATTCACCCCCCGACACAGCACGATCTGACCATTCATCGGTGTTTCGGCCTCATAAAGGGTGTCGATTTTCTTAAGTGCATCACCTGCAAATCGGTTGTTCAGCATGCGGCACCGAAGTTCGGGATTTGTCGTTTGAACAGATATATTAATCGGGGATAATTTAAAACGAATAATTCGTTCGATATCTTTGTCCTGCATATTCGTCAGTGTAATATAATTTCCTTGTAAAAAAGAGAGCCGAGAATCATCATCCTTGAAATAAAGGGTATCGCGCATGCCCGGAGGCATCTGATCGATAAAACAAAAAATACATTGATTCCGACAACTCTTATATTCACTCATCAGACCGTTCTCAAATGTAATACCCAGATCCTGAAATTCGTTTTCAATGTCCAGTTCCCATTCTTCCCCGTTCTCTTTTCTGACCACGGCGGTAATGGCTTCACTATTTACCCTATATTCATAATCAAAAATATCTTCAATCGCTTCCCCATCAATGGTGAGCAGATAGTCTCCCGGTGCGAGTTCCAGTGCTTCGGCTATAGAGCCCGGATCTACAGCTTTAATTAAATGGCCTGTTTTCTTCATCGTTTTCTGCCTTTCATTCTCTTTTCCTATCATATCAATATTAGGGATTTTTGTAAAGAAGCATAATTTCAACATATTTCCGCCAATTTTATGGTTTCCTATTGACGGTTCTTGTCAATTAATGGTATAAAAGGGTTGCAAGATAATTCAGGCAGGAAGCCCTGCCTTCTTTATGGAGGATTTTACCATGTCTAACGAATATGTTTTTAATGATACACTTCCGGTAGCACCCCTTAAGATTGCCGCTCTGGAAAGCTGCACTGATCTGGCAGAAAAAGTCGATCATCACATTGTTAATTTTCGCCGCAATGATGCGGAGATTTTAAAAAAAAGACAGGAAAACTTACATTTTCGCGGCTATGATGCAGAATCCTATCTGCTGAAGAGCTCCTGTCCACGTTTTGGCAGTGGGGAGGGCAAAGGTGTCATTCAGGAATCCGTCAGAGGTACCGATGTCTATGCCATGGTCGATGTGACGAACTACAGTCTTACTTATAATATAAGTGGATTTACAAACCACTATTCCCCCGATGATCATTTTCAGGATTTAAAACGTGTCATTGGAGGCAGTGTGGCTACCGCACACCGTGTCAATGTAGTCATGCCATTTTTATACGAAGGCAGACAGCATAAAAGAAGCGGCCGAGAATCATTGGACTGTGCTATGATGCTGAAGGAACTGGTGAATATGGGCGTAGATAACTTTATTACATTTGATGCCCACGATCCCCGCGTGCAGAATGCGATTCCGTTAAATGGTTTCGACAACTTCATGCCTACCTATCAGTTCGTAAAAGCACTGTTTGCTCATGATAAGACCCTTAAAATCGATAAAGAACATCTGATGGTGATCAGTCCGGATGAAGGTGCTATGAATCGTGCCGTTTATCTGGCCAACAACTTAGGAGTTGACATGGGAATGTTCTATAAACGCCGGGATTATTCCCAGGTCGTAAGCGGACGTAACCCTATCGTGGCTCATGAATTCTTAGGTTCTTCCGTAGAAGGTAAAACAGTCATTATCATCGATGATATGATCTCTTCCGGTGAAAGTATGCTGGATACTGCAAAATCATTAAAAGAAAGAAAAGCAGAACGTGTCATTATCTGCTGCACCTTCGGCCTTTTCACAGCCGGCCTGGATAAATTTGATGAGTTCTATGCCAAAGAATACATTGACTGTGTCATCACCACGAACTTAAGCTACCGCACACCGGAGCTTTTACAACGAGAGTGGTATGTGGAAGCCGATATGAGCAAATTCGTGGCGGCGATTATCAATGCATTAAACCACAACGTATCATTAGAGAATGCGCTGACACCGACTACTAAGATTCAAAAACTGATTCGCCGTTATAATGCGGACGGATATGATTATTGCAAGACCCTAGTATAATAAAAATGCCATCCCAAGGACTTATGTCCCACCGGGATGGTATTTTTTATACATCATACAGATTGTTTTTCGACTGTCATATAGCGATATTCCCATGTCTCTTCATGGAATTTTACCAATTGAGGGGCTCGATCGATTTTGTGAAATCCCACCGACTCATAGCATGTTTGTGCGGCTGTATTACAGTCATAGACCCCCAGTGTCACTTCACTTACGCCCAACAGATCAAACGCATAATGAAGTGCCAGTGACACCATCTGCCTGCCGTATCCTCTTCCCCTGGCAGCAGGGTCTACCACGATGAATCCCATATAGGCAGTATTAGCTATATAATCTATCTCACGAAAAGAAACATGTCCAACCGGACTTCCCCCTTCGTCCAATGCTGTAAAGATACAGGCATGAGCATCCTGCTCAAATTCATGCTGATACTGCTCGAACTGTTCCTCCGTCAGCGGATAAGTAAAACGCCGGGATTTCCAAAGTGCTACGGTTCGTTCATCAGACAGCCAGTTCATTACCACGGGCGCATCGGATGATTTGTATGGACGCAGTCTCATCTTGACCCTCCTTTTCAGTATGGTTTATCTTACAGATTCAGTTTTTCATAACTTTTTTCCATATAACCGTCCAGTCGTTTCTTCAGCTCTGCATTCTCTTCGCTTTCCATGTATGGATCCCGCTCCAACAGAGCATTCACTTCTTCCGACACTGTTTTCAGCAGATCTGCATCGGTAAAAATATCCGCCAGTTTAAATTCCAGCTCTCCGCTTTGACGGATTCCAAATATATCTCCCGGGCCGCGCAGTTTCAAATCTTCCGATGCAATAAAGAAGCCATCGTTGGATTTGTTTAGAATCTCCAGACGCTTTCCACTGTCTTTGTCTTCGGAACCATTGACCATAATACAGTAGGACTGGTCGGCACCACGTCCTACACGACCTCTCAGCTGGTGCAGCTGTGCCAGTCCAAAACGCTCGGCATTCTCTATCATCATCACGGTGGCATTGGGTACGTTAATTCCCACCTCGATAACCGTAGTGGACACCAGTACCTGAATCTCACCACAGCCAAAACGTTCCATAATTTTATTCTTTTCGGACGGTTTCATCCGACCGTGGAGATATTCAATATTGATAGAGGACGGTAAATGCTCTTTTAACATCTTTGTATAATCCAATACATTCTCCGCGTCGATCATTTCGCTTTCTTCTACCATGGGACAGATCACATAGGCCTGTCTGCCCGCTGTCACTTCTTTTTCTATAAAACGATACGCTTTTTCCCGGTAGTCTTTATTCACCACACAATTTTTAATGGACTTTCGATTGGAAGGGAGCTCATCGATGACCGAAATATCCAAATCACCATACAGGATAATCGCTAATGTTCGGGGAATTGGCGTCGCACTCATGACCAGTACATGAGGTTCTTTTCCTTTATTGTAAAGTGTCTCCCGCTGTCCCACACCAAACCGATGCTGTTCGTCGGTAATCACAAGTCCCAGATCATCGTAGATTACCTTTTCCTGAATCAGTGCATGGGTGCCCACGATTATATCTACTTCATGATTTTGAATTTGCTCGTAGGTCAGTCGTTTTTCCTTAGCAGTCATGGAGCCGGTGAGGAGCACTGCCTTCTTTGTAATACCATGGGCTTTAAACAGCTCTTCCATCGATTCCAGGTGCTGTGCTGCAAGAACCTCCGTTGGAACCATCAAAGCGCCCTGAAAGCCGTTATACGCCGCCTGCAGAAGTGCCAGAATCGCAATAATCGTCTTGCCCGATCCCACATCGCCCTGTATCAGCCGGTTCATGACAGAACCCCCGGTAATATCTCCATAAACTTCACGAAGTACCTTCTCCTGTGCCCCGGTCAGCCGGTAAGGAAGATGTTCTTTTAGGTCGGTTACTTCCTGTCTTATCTTCATAGGGTAAGTGCTCTTCTTATCCTCTTTTTTTTCTTTTAAAAGTCGAACCGACAGGAGAAAAAAAAGAAATTCATCGAACACCAAACGTTTTCTGGCATACAGCAGTTCCGTCTCATCTTTAGGAAAATGAATATGTTCCAGTGCAAAATTATATTCGGCCAATTCATACTTCTGCCGCAAGGTGCCGGGCAGATAATCCCGCTCGATTGCACGCTCCTCCAATACTTTGGCAACTGCTTTTGCGATGGTCTTGTTGCTGAGCCCCTTGGTCTGTCCGTAAATCGGCTGCATGGAATGGACCAGTTCCCTATACGGTTCCGGAGAATAGATCTCCGGCTGTTCCATGACGAGACGTCCATTCTTCTTTACTACACGCCCCCGGAATACAAAACGTTCTCCCACCTTCAGTGTACTGCGAAGAAATGGCATATTGTACCAAGTGAGCTGTAATAAAGTTACGGCATCCCGTATGGATGCCGTAACTACTTGTAAATGTCCAAATTTCTTTATGCTTGCGGTGCCGGTAAGACTTCCCAGCACTGCCGCCGTCCTATCCGGTACCAGTTTGGAGAGCGGAAGCGGATTCTCAAATCGATCATATGCTCTCGGATAATCATGCAGCAGATCTTCCGTTGTTTCCACACCCAGCTTTTTAAATAGCTTTGCTGTTTTTTCTCCAATTCCTTTAATTGTCACAATTGACTTCTGATTCATGGCGCATCCTTTAGAACTGATTCCGTGTCTTTTATTCTACGGAAATCAGGTAATAGTAAATCGGTTGTCCACCGGTATGCATCTCGATTTCGCAGCTGTCAAATTCACTCTGAGCTTTCTCAAATAATCGGTCTGCATCCTCTTTTGTCACATCACTTCCGTAATAGATGGTGATGAGTTCGGAATCGTCATCCAGCATCACGCGAAGTGCGTCTAACGTGGTATCTTCGATCTCTTTGCCTACCGATAACATCCCATGGTCTCCCAGAGCCATAATATCGCCCTCGATGATCTCTTTGCCATCAATCGTAGTATTACGCACGGCATAGGTAACCTGACCGGTCTTCACAAGAGACATCTCCTGAACCATATTATCCAGATTTTCTTCCGGTGACAGATTCGGTGCAAAATTAATAATTGCCGTAATTCCCTGTGGAACCGTCTTGGAAGGAACCACAATGATCTTTTTATCCTCTACCAGACTTTTGGCCTGTTCAGCAGCTAGAATGATATTCTTGTTGTTTGGGAGAATATAAATAACATCTGCATTCACCCGTTCAATAGCCGTCAGCAGATCCTCGGTGCTGGGATTCATCGTCTGTCCACCTTCTATAAGATAATCAGCTCCGATGCCTTTAAATATCTCGCTCAGGCCATCGCCGATGGAGACGGCGATAAAGCCATAGTCTTTATGAGGTGCCTGGACACATTCTTCTGCTTTTTGTTCAGCGGCTGCCTTCTCGGCATCCTTGATCAGTTTTTCCTGATGTTCTTCTCTCATATTATCGATCTTCATACGGGAAAGAGAGCCATAGGTCAGTGCTTTTTGAATAGCCAGACCCGGATCATTTGTATGAACATGTACTTTTACCACGTCATCATCGGAAACTACCACGATTGAATCTCCTATGGATTCTAAAAAGCCTTTTAACTTATGTTCTTCTTCATCGTCGTATTTCTTTTCTACATTGATAATAAATTCCGTACAATAACCAAATTTGATATTAAAGTGATCGGAAGCAGGGATTCCCTGTGGAACACCTGAAGTTGTCTTAGTATCTTCCATCGTCAAATCGACTTCTTTGCCCAGAAGACCGTCTAAAGCACCCTTCACTACCTGCATCAGTCCCTGTCCGCCGGAATCCACGACTCCTGCTTCTTTGAGAACCGGAAGCATCTCAGGCGTCTGACTCAGCACATAGTCCCCATGCGCTATAATCTTCTCGCAGAATTCGATAATATCTTCTGTCTGTGAAACCAACTCTGAGGCCTTATCTGCCATCCCTCTGGCAACGGTCAGAATCGTACCTTCCTTCGGTTTCATAACTGCTTTATAAGCGGTCTCGGTCGCGCGGTTCAAAGCATTCGCAAGTGTCGTTGTCGTGACAACATCCACGGTTCTTATCTCTTTTGTAAATCCACGAAACAGCTGTGAAAGAATAACACCGGAGTTTCCCCTAGCGCCTCTTAAGGAACCGGACGAAATAGCTTTTGATAACGATTCCATGGTAGGTTCTTCAATAGCGGCTACTTCTTTGGCTGCCGAAAGTATCGTCATGGTCATATTCGTTCCTGTATCACCATCCGGAACAGGAAATACGTTTAATTCATTAATCCACTCTTTTTTGGCCTCCAGGCCTTTTGCTCCGGCTAAGAATGCCTGTTTCATCATCTTCGCGTCGATGTAGTTCATACCCACGGGTAGCTTCCTCCTTAATCAATCACTCGAACACCTTCGACGAAGATATTAATCTTCTCTACAGGCATCCCAGTGAATTCCTCGACTTTATATTTTACATTCTCAATCAAATTGTCCGCTACCGTAGAGATACTTACGCCGTAAGAAACAATTACATGAAAATCGATGCTGATATTATTATCTTTGATTGAAACATTAATTCCATGCGTCAGACTGTCCGGTTTTAATAACTTAACAAGTCCGTCCTTCATACTGACAGCAGCCATCCCCACGATACCAAAACACTCTACTGCTGTAGTTCCGGCATACATAGCAATTACTTCCGGATCAATTTGAATCGAACCCAATTTATTATTAATGCGACCTTTCATGCTTGATAGCCTCCATTTCTTCCCAATCTTTTTGAGGTTTATTTGTGTCTGAGATGTTTTTTTCTCTGACTATAAGTGATTATACATTATTTTTCTAAAAAAAGAAACAAATTTTTAAATTTCACTTGCAAAGTTTTGTAGTTTCTGCTATTATACATTTGTTGTGGATTTTTAAAAGTAAATCCAATGAACGGTTAAGGAGGTGCAATTATGGCTAAATGTGCAATCTGTGAAAAAGCTGCTCACTTCGGTAATGCAGTAAGTCATTCACATAGAAGATCCAATAAAATTTGGAAAGCAAACGTTAAATCTGTAAAGGTTAAAGTAAACGGCGGAACTCAGAAGATGTATGTATGTACTTCTTGTTTAAGATCCGGACTAGTTGAGAGAGTTTAAAGATTTATTAAAATAAGACCCCGAGTTAACCCGGGGCTTTTTTTAATGTAATAGGAAAGTGCTCCTATTACATTAAAACGCTCCGCTGTGGATGCGCACTTCGCGCTAAGGAATATGGTCACTGAAGTGACCGCGCTTTGGCACGAGAGTCTGCTTTGCAGACTCTCGTGCCAAAGCGCGGCCACTTCTATTTACAGCAAAACAAATTATAACCTGCAATCAGACATAATACAGCGACACATACCCATAAAAAGCATTTGGGAAAAATCAAAATCAGCGTCATTCCAACACCCATAGAAAACAGGATCAGCCCACATAAGCGCTTCACGACATTCCCCCTGATTATAAACTTATACGATATATAATATGTCCCTTTTGATTTTTTATGCCTGAATACAACAGACTATTTTTCGGTTACGTCTTCAGTCTCCATCTCTACTGCCATGTCTTTTGCTTTTTTCATCGCGTCTTCCGAGATATCCCCCGACGTTTTTCCATTCGTAAAGCGATTTACAAAGTCCGGAACCATATCAATGATCTTGGTCACGGCATCCTGATGTTTGATGTTGACCAGTTTTGTTACACCATTCTGAATGACCAGAATCGCACTGGGACTGATTTTAGCACTCATACCGCCTGCACCATTGTTTTTAACCGATTGGTTAAAAGCTCCCGCCGCCATACCACAGGTCACATCAATTAGAGGAAGAATAATCGTATCGTCAATTCTCACTGCCTCTCCTACTACGGTCTTTGTTGTAACAAAGTTATCCATACCCTTAAACAGTGCTTCCACTGTGGATGAAAACTGATTATCTGCCATGTCACATTCCTCCTCGGTTCATAAACTTCTTTAACTGTGTTCTGAAATTCTTGTTAATTAATATTCTAAGTCCGGCTATAAGAATCACCGCTATTCGGATTCGTCCCTTAAAAGCGATGTCGCCCTCTACGATTTGCCGGTCGAAGACCGGAACGATGGAAAGCTGTTTTTGATACAATGGGTAAAAAAGTGCAGCACCGGTCAATATCTGTCCGGTTATATAAGGATCTTCAAAACCAAAAGTCACATTTCCCTTTAGCTTATTCGGCAATATATGAATGGCCAGTTTTTTTACTTGTTTTACAATCAGTTTAAACGTTTTTTTATTATCTTCATCTGTCAAAAATTCTACAGCCTGTTCTCTAGTGTTGTCTGCCTGCTTTAGCTTATCACGAAATCGTTCAAAAGAAAGCATTAAATGCCTAAAAAAATTCTTTATTTTCTCTGCTATACGAAACAGAAGATTTTTCTTCTTTGGCTTCTGTCCCATAGATTTTGAATGTACAATTGGTTCCGATACAGTCTTGGATTTCTGCACGTTCTTAGGTTCCTGCATATTCTCAGGTTCCTGCACCGGCTCTAATTTTGGATCTGTAATCGTTTTTTTGACTTCCTGTGTGGATAGAATCGGTTCTAATTCCTGCTCCGATTCTTTTTCCCCATGTTCTTTGTCTTTAAATAGTTGAAAGCCAAAAATCTTTACAACAATTTCAGGTTGTTCCCGATAGGAAACACGAAGAGAAAGGATGTGTAAAAGCCAAGATACCTGAAATACGCCCAGAGGTTTTCCAAAATAAGAGCCCTGCCCCCTGTAGCGGATCGGTACAAAAAGTACAGTAACTAAGATAAGAAAAAGTACACCTAATAGAATCAGAAGTACAATCCCAACCATTTTTAAAATCAATAATAATATATGGAGCATCGTTTTCACCTCTGCTCATTCTTCATCAAAAATTCATTTAAGGAAAAACCGCCGGTTTCCCGGTACATATCATCTACAATCATTCGTACCACTTCTAAGGTTTCAAAATAATCCGCCCCAATGCCCAGAATCAACAATTCATCGTTTTCCCTGTGATAATTCTCCAACAGTACCGCTGCCGGATAAATATCCAGTACGTTTTTGTCATTGGACGCCGGGGTAATTACATGTACTCCCAACTGAAACCGATTCAGACGGATGTTCTGTATAATAGAAAATCTCTTTTCCTTGGCTTTTTCGCCCACATATAAATGTTTGTACCAGCGCATCCGCATTCACCACCAGTTGAATTAATGATTGCCAGTTTTTTCTTCTGTCAATCTTTTTTATAGTTATTAAGAATCGAACGTCTCAAAAGATCCAGAGCCTGTACCACCGTCTGTTCTCTGATTTTTTCACGATTTCCGTTAAAATGATATTCTTCTACCTGTACGTTATCTTTCATATAGCAGGCAATGTATACCAGACCGACCGGTTTTTCTTCTGTGCCGCCATCAGGACCTGCGATACCGGTCACTGCGACACAAATATCGGCATCTGTGGCAAATACACCGCCGGTTGCCATCTCTTTTGCGGTCTGCTCACTGACCGCACCATATTTTCTGAGTGTCGTTTTGCTTACATCCAGAGTTTTGCGTTTGGCTTTATTTGAATAAGTGATAAATCCCTCACGAAATACCTCGGAAGCACCGGGAACATTAATAATACGCCCTGCTAAAAAGCCACCGGTGCATGATTCTGCCGTCGTGACCGAAAGTTCGTATTTCTTTAAGAGACGAACTACGACCTCTTCCAGACTCTCATTTTCATCCGTTGTATAAACAGCATTTCCGAACCGTTTTTTAATTTCTTTTACTACCGGTTTTAATAGTTTTCTGGCTTCTTCATCGGTCTCGGCTCTGGCCGTCACGCGCAGATGTACTTCTTTGATCTTGGCATAAGTGGCCAAAGTAGGATTGCTCTGTCCTTCGATTAAATCTAACAGCATCTCTTCTACTTTACTTTCGCCAAAACCACATATTTTGACCATCTGTGAACGAATCGCCGCCGACTGTTTGCTCATGATATAAGGTGAAACCTGATTTTCTACCATAGGGTACAGTTCATTGGGCGGTCCGGGAAGAAGTATCGCTGTTTTTCCGTCTTTTTCCAAAATAAGACCGGGAGCCGTACCATTATCATTGGGAAGTACCACTGCACCTTTCGGTACCAGTGCCTGTTTCCAGTTACTTTCCGGAATATCGGTTTTTCCACGTAGTTTATACCATTCTTCCAGATGCGTTCTGACCGATGCATCATCCACCAGAGCCGCCCCCATCACTTCCGCACATACTTCTTTTGTAATGTCATCTTCCGTCGGTCCTAAGCCACCGTTTAAAATAATTACATCAGATCTGGAAATAGCCGTTTTAATAACTTCAGACAATCGTTCTTTGTTATCACCTACGGTTGTCTGATAATAGATGGATGCACCAAGCAGCGCACATTTTTCAGAAAGATAACGTGCATTTGTGTTGACAATATTGCCTAAAAGTAACTCAGTTCCTACTGAAATCAGTTCTACTATCATACTAAATACTCCCTTCTGTAAGAATCTTATAGTTTTTCGCCACATAGTCCACAAGTGAAATAATGGTCAAAGCCAATGCGACCCATACACAGAGCGTTGTAACCATCGACAAGGCAGGAATGTTAAGAATGAGGAGTACAACGGCAAGCATCTGGAAGGTGGTCTTGAACTTGCCCCAATAACTGGCTGCAATGACAACACCATTATCCGATGCTACCAGGCGGAATCCACTGATGATAAATTCACGGCTGATTATGATAATGACCATCCATGCCGGAAGCTGTTTCAACTCAATCAAGCAGATCAGTGCTGAACATACTAATAGTTTATCTGCCAGCGGATCCATGAATTTTCCGAAATTTGTTACCAGATTATATTTTCTGGCAATTTTACCATCTAATAAATCAGTCAGACTGGCAACTACAAATAATACAAGAGCAATCATCCGGTAAGTCAGATTTTCTCCACCTTGAATCAGTAAAAAAAATACAAAAAAAGGAATCATAATAATACGCAGTATCGTAAGTTTATTTGGTAAATTCATCACACATCTCTCCTATCAAATCGTAGTCAAGGGCTCCTGTCACTTTTACCGTACAAAAATCGCCGGACATGAGCGGCACCTCGGTATTTACAAAAATCAGACCATCCACATTTGGTGCATCCATATAAGTTCTTCCAACAAATACATTCTCATCGGCCACTTTTCCTTCAATCATAACTTCTAGAATTCGACCTTCCATATTCTCTGATCTCTCAAAAGCGATCTCTTGTTGAAGTTCCATGATGGCATCACGCCGTTCTTCTTTCAGTTCCTCCGGAACCTGTTCTGAAAAATTGGCAGCAGGTGTATCTTCTTCCGCCGAATAAGCAAAAACACCCAATCGGTCAAATTCCATCTCATCTACAAAATCCATAAGAATCTCGTGATCTTCCTGCGTCTCGCCCGGAAATCCCGAAATAAGCGTCGTACGAAAAGCAATATCCGGTATCTCTACTCTCATATGAGTAATTAATTCCGTCAATTCTTTTCGATTGGTCTTTCTTCCCATCTGTTTTAAAATGCGGTCACTGGCATGCTGAATGGGAATATCCAGATAATGACATATCTTTTTTTCTTCTTTTATCACCTGAATCAGTTCTTCGGTAATTTCCTCCGGATAACAGTATTGGATGCGAATCCAGCGAATCTCCGGAATAGCAGCCAGTTTCTTAAGCAGGGCAGGAAGTTCTTTCTTTCCATAGAGATCCACACCATAAAGTGTCGTCTCCTGCGCTACCAGTATCAGTTCCTTCACTCCTTGTTCTGCCAGAGAGACAGCATCTTCTACAATGCGCTCCATGGGAACGCTGCGATATGGTCCTCTCAGAGAAGGAATAATGCAGTAAGTACAGTGTTTATCACAGCCTTCAGCTATCTTTATAAACGCGTAGTGGCCACCTGTGGTAATCATTCTTTTTTCTTTGACCACAGGCAGTGCCGAAAGGTCGTGAAAACAAGATACACGTTCTCCGGCGAGTACTTTATTAAGTACATTGGAGATTTCATCATAAGTGGAAGTTCCCAGTATCCCATCCACTTCCGGAATTTCTTCCATAATTTCGTCTTTGTAACGCTGCGCCATACAGCCCGTTACAAGTAACGCTTTACATCTTCCGGTTTTTTTGAGTTCTGCCATCTCAAGAATCGTGTTGACGCTCTCTTCTTTGGCATCGTTGATAAAGCAACAGGTATTGATGAGAATAATGTCGGCTTCCTGTTCATCGTCGGTAAAAGTATAACCGTCTCTGTTAAGCAATCCCAACATCATCTCTGTATCTACCAGGTTTTTATCACAGCCTAGGGAAATACAAAGTATTTTCATTCATTCACTCCTAATCCGGCACAAAAGCCATCTTCGGGCATAGTGCACGAGACGGCCTTTCCTTTAGCATGTAATGTCATCTTCAGAGATATCTTCTTCGCTGATAATTTTAACTTTTGACTGATAAAGTTCGTCAATAGCAATAGAAAGCGGTTTTCTGCCTTCCGCCGGAAGAATAGGTTCTATGCCTGTAACCAGTTGTCTGGCACGTTTTGCGGTTGCGATAACAATCGAATAACGGCTCTGTACTAACGGCTCGTCACCCGGTTCTCCCCCACTGTTTACTACTTTAATTAAATCATTATAAGACGGACGTAACATCATAATCGTATTGCTCCTTTCAAATGGTCTGCATTTCTTCTCTGATTGCTCTAATAAATGATAAATGATTATTTATTCTTTTGCGCATCGTTTGGATCAATTCATGCATCTCTTCTACACAGATATCCACGCGGTCATTAATAAGAATAAAGTCATAATTTTCAATTCCTTCGGCTTCTTCCGAAGCTCTTTTTAATCGGGCATTAATTATATCCAATGACTCTGTTCCACGTTTTATAAGGCGAGTTTTAAGTTCCGCCGTACTCGGTGGCGTAATAAATAAAAGTACCGCTTCCGGAAATTTCTCTTTGATTTTAAGTGCTCCCTGTATCTCAATCTCCAAAAGCACATCTTTACCGGATTCGATATTTGAAAACACATAATCCTTGGGTGTTCCATAATAGTTGCCCACGTATTGGGCGTATTCCACTAATTCATCACCGGCCATCATCTGCTCAAATTCATCGGTTGTTTTAAAGAAGTATTCCCGCCCATCCTCTTCACCTTCTCGCGGTTTGCGAGTCGTTGCGGAAATTGATAATGCGTAATTGTCATATCGTGATAAAAGTGCCTTCATCAATGTACCTTTTCCCGCACCTGAAAAGCCGGAAACTACAACTAAAGATCCTTTATTGTCCATTTTCAATCTCCATGTGAATTACTATTCGATATTCTGAATCTGTTCTCTGACCTTCTCAATCTCTGTCTTTAAAGCAATAGCCTTGTCGGAAACTTCCAGATCATTTGCCTTGGACAAAATCGTATTCGCTTCCCGATTCATCTCCTGTGCAATAAAATCCAGTTTTCTGCCTACACTGCCTCCTGCCAAAAGTTCGGCTCTGGTGGCATCAATATGGCTTTTTAAACGAACGGTTTCTTCATCGGTGCATATCTTATCGGCAAAAATAGTGACTTCTGTAGCGATTCGATTCTCATCGATTGACGCTCCTGTCAAAAGTTCCTTTACCTTTTCCGAAAGTTTCGTACGATACTCTTCCATGATTCCGGGAGAACGCGCCTCTACTTCATTTACCAAAGCAGACATATAATCCAGTTTGTTCAAAAGATCGGTTTTCAGGTTTTCACCTTCTGCCAGTCTTGTTTCTACAAATTTAGAAGCTGCTTCTTCAATCACATTTGCTAAGAGCTTCCACATATGTTCTTCATCTTCCGGAGCCTGCTCCATCGTAAGAACTTCAGGACAACGAGCCAGTGTAGATACCCGTATATCGTTTTCAATACCGAACTGTTCGGTCATCTTATGAAAATAATCCATATACTCAGCAGCCAGAGTTGCATTATACTTAAGAGACATATTATCCTCGGTATAATCTTCGTAATTAATGAACAAATCCACTTTACCGCGCTGAATATATTTCTTGAGCAGATTCCTGATGCCGGCTTCAAAAAAATTAAATTTCTTAGGCATCTTGATGTTCAGATCCAGATAGCGGTGATTCACTGCCTTCATCTCAACAGAAATCTTGCATTCCTCTGTGACGATTTCACAACGGCCGAACCCCGTCATACTTTTTAACATGGTAGTTCCTTCTTTCATCCAAAGATAAAGGTATTATAATGCATATGGAAAATCTAGTCAACCGCTAATCCATTATCGTTTGTTTCCATTGAAATTTACATCTTAAAATGGTACT
>JAVWRQ010000030.1:0-27719 GCA_036634775.1 Clostridium sp. | reverse complement strand
CTCCCGAATCCCAGCCGGTGATTCAGGCTATTCAGGCAGAAGCTGATGTGATTCACCATTAAACGATTAATTAATTAAATAGTTAAATGATTGTACTTATGATTTAATCTCCAATTACATTTACGATCTTGGCAGGAGTACGATAATTCCATGTGGAAATCTTAATTCCATCCCTTGCATTCGAAGCGTGAATGACCTGACCATTACCGATATACATCGATACGTGGTTAATACTTCCACCGCTGTTGGTATAGAATAGCAAGTCGCCCGGACGCATCTCCGAAGAACTGATGGATTTGCCGCAGCCGGCCTGTGAACCGGATTGATGTGGCAGACCGATACCAAAATGTCCCATGACTGACATCGTGAATCCGGAGCAGTCCGTACCATTCGTCAGACTGGTTCCTCCCCATACGTATGGGTTTCCAAGGAATTGCTCTGCATAGTTGACAATCTGGCTTCTCTTGGAAGAACCTGCTGCCGTACCCGGTGTCTTACCTACGTTGCCCTTGTTCGAAGTACCTTTGCCTGTCGTTCCTTTGCTTGTCGTTCCCTTCTTCGCCGGAGCTTCTACCTTCTCTTCAACGACCGGAGTCGGTGTGAACTTAATCGCTTCATTCAGAGCATAGCGGACATCGACAAAATCAGTTGCCACATAAGCACTGGTGGAGTCCAATTCGATCTCTACCCAGCCGTCCAGCTGTTTCAGTACAATGTATCGTTCACTGTTGGAGACTTGTGTCCAGATCGGTGCATCCGCCTTTGGTTCTGTTCTGGCATTCAACCGGTCAGTGGATACAATCGCCATCAGCTCCGCTACATTAAGTGCCTCTTCCTTCGCCGCCTCTCCGGTCAGAATATAATCGGATTTGACATAGCCGGTCACCGGACCCGATTTAATCTGATACCAGGCACCATCGTCTGTCTTGCCCAGAATCTCACCGGCAGATTTACTGGTCATCTTGCCGACAATCTTGCTGTCTTCTTTCGGCTCTTCACGAATATTTAAATAATTATTAACATTGGAAATACCCAGATTGTCGTACATATTCAGTACCATCGTACGCAGATCCAGTTTACGGGCCTCATTTAATGCATAACGGATATCCACATAATCCGAAGAGATGTAACCGCCGGAAATCTGAACCCAGCCGTCCTGTTCGCCCTTTATATTATATCGCTCATTCTTTAATACCTGTTCCAACACCTGAGCATCCGGTTTGGCTTCACTGCGGACATTCAGTTTCTCGGTATCAATGACGCACATCTTCTGAACCGAATCGTAAGCAGCTGTCTTTGCCGCATCGCCGCGCAGAACAAATTCCGAACTAATGTAACCGGTAAGACCGCCGGAGCTGATCTGATACCACCCGTCCGTCGATTCATCCAAGACCTCACAGGCACTGCCACCTAAGAGTTTTCCAACTACTTTTGCATCCTTGCTTGCACTCTCACGCATATTCAAATAACCGGACACCTGGACAATACCCAGATTATGATAAGAATCTACTACCGCTTTCTTCTCGTTTTCCTCCTCTTTTGCCTTGGATTCTTCTTCTGAAATCGTAGTCTCTTCCTGTGCTTCACTTAAAGAAGCAGCCAAATCTCCGGTTGACTCGCTAAGTGTCCTAGGTTCGATATCCGCCCCCACCGGCAGCGTTCCGCCTTTGACTAATTTAAAAACCAATACCGCAATCAAGACCAGAATGATGCATCCCGCCCCTATGATAAAATACTTCATCGGGTCTTTGCCATTTCTCTTCTGTCTTGCTTTGTCTAATCGAACCTTGTATTTCTCTGTGTTTTGATCGGCCATTTATCTCCTCCGGACTATTCTTACTTGATTTAGTCGCCTAATATATTAACAATTCGATATGGATTACGATAATTCCATGTAGAAATCTTAATTCCACTTCTTCGACTGGCTGCATGAACAATCTGTCCATTCCCTATATACATCGCTACATGATTAATCGTTCCCCTGCTATTTGTATAGAAAATCAAATCGGCAGGACGCATCTCTGAGGACTTAATCTTTCGCCCCTGCTGAGCCTGGTCTCTGGATACACGATTCAGAGTGATGCCGGCCACATGGCTGTATACGTACTTTGTAAATCCGGAACAATCAACACCGGAATGAGGGTCATTACCGCCCCATACATAACGATTTCCTACAAATTGAATCGCATAGTTCACCATCTTATTCCTCAGAGATAATTTCTCATCTAATGGGGTGAATTTGATGGCTTCCGGAAGGGCATATCGCACATCCACAAAATCAGTCGATACATAAGCAGATGTGGAATCCAGCTCAATCTCTACCCAGCCATCGGTCTGACTCATGACCGAATACCGTTCATTATTAGAGATCTGGGACCAGATCTTAGAATCCACCGAAGGTTCTGTTCTGACATTCAAGCGATCGGTCGATACAATCGCCATCAGTTCTGCTACATCCAGAGCTTCATCCTTCGCAGCCTGACCGGTCAGGATATATTCTGCCTTCACATAGCCGGTCACCGGTCCGGACTGAATCTTATACCAAGCGCCATCTGCGGAGGTCTCTAATATCTCACCGGCAGACTTACTGGTCATCTTACCGATGATCTTCCCCTCTTCACTGGGTTCTTCGCGGACATTTAAGTAATTGTCCACACCCGAAATACCGATATTATGGTACAGGTTGAGAACCATCGCCTTCAAATCCAGCTTACGTGCTTCATTTAATGCATATTTTTTTTCAACATATTCACCGGAAATGTAACCGCTCGGTATCTTTAACCAACCGTCCGTCTCCTCTTCTACCTCGTATCGCTCATTCTTAAGAGCCTGTCCCACCACCTCTGCCTCAGTAGATGGTTCTTTTCTGATATTCAGTGCATCCGCTGAGATAATCGCGCGAAGAGAAACCAGTTCTTCCGCTTTCTTCTTTGCTTCTTCACCGGTCAAAACAAATTCAGAGCTGATATAACCGGTCAATCCACCGGAGCTGATCTGATACCATCCTTCTGTGGAAGTATCCAGTACATCACAGGCACTGTTACCCTGCAGTTTTCCGATAATCTTCGCATCGGTGCTGGCGCTTTCACGCATATTAAGATAACCGGATACCTGAACGATACCCAGATTCTTATAACTGCTGATTACGGCTGCCTTTTCCGCTGCTTCTGCTGCCGCTTTCGACTCTTCTTCCGAAACAGTTCCTGCCGGGTCACCTTGTTGTGTACTTTCTTTGACCAGGGCACCACCGGTTTCTTGATTCATCATCTTCTTACCAAAGAACACACCACCGCCGATCAAGATGATGGCACCGGCTGCTATCAGGATATATTTCTTATAATCAATCTGATTCCTTCTTCTTCTCGCTTTGTTTAGAGAAAGTATATAATCTTCATCTTTATTTTTTAGCATTCTGTTTCTCCAATATTCGTTGTTTATATGTACCGTACTATTCTATCACAAATCAGAAAAAATTCCAAGAAAAAAGGAACGCGCAGACCGAGTAATTATTTTCCCGGCTGTGCGTTCCCCTATTTGATTGGTTTTATTTTGCCAACATCATTCGGTCATTGGCGAACTCTTCACCACTGGCAGTCTCGAATTTCTCCAGCAGATCTTCTACCTGAAGTTTCTTCTTTTCCTCACCGGCTACATCATAAATAATCTTTCCTTCATGCATCATGATCAGACGATTACCTATTTGAATCGCATCTTTCATGTTGTGAGTGACCATCAAAGCTGTCAGGTTCTGTTCCCCTACGATCTTCTCCGTCAAGTCAAGCACTTTCTGCGCCGTCTTTGGGTCAAGCGCTGCTGTGTGCTCATCTAAAAGAAGCAATTTGGGTTTTTGAAGCGTGGCCATCAAAAGAGTTAGCGCCTGTCGCTGACCTCCGGATAACAGTCCGACTTTACTGGTCAGACGGGTTTGAAGACCCAAGTCCAGTTCAGCTAATGCCTCACGGTAAAAATCCTTCTCGTTATTCTTGATTCCCCATGAAAGTCCCCGTCTTTTGCCCCTGCGAAGTGCCATCGCCAGGTTTTCCTGGATTTCCATATTCGCAGCGGTTCCCAGCATCGGATCTTGAAAGACGCGGCCGATATACTTCGCTCTCTTATACTCCGGCTCTCTGGAAATATTGATACCATCGATGATGATCTTACCGCAGTCAATGGGGTAAACACCGGCCACCATATTAAGCATCGTAGATTTGCCTGCGCCATTTCCACCGATAATCGTAACAAAATCTCCGGGATTTAGATGCAGGTTGATTCCGGTCAGTGCCTTTTTCTCATTAATAGTACCTTTATTAAACGTTTTCCTTACGTTTGTAATGGTCAGCATTCTACATTGTCTCCTTCCGAATAGGCTTTTTTCAGTTTGTGTTTAGCCAAAACGACCGGGAAACAGAGCGCAAGTGCCACAATCACAGCCGATAAGAGTTTCATATCGTTGGTATTTAGACCCAGACGAAGCACAATCGCACGAATGACAAAATAAATAACCGAACCTACGACGACTGCAGTTAATTTCCAATAGAACGAACGAAGTTTTCCCATGAGTACCTCCCCGATCACAATCGCAGCAAGGCCGATGACGATGGCACCGGTTCCCATGCCTACATCGCCGTACTTTTGACTTTGACAGACCAGAGCACCCGAAAGTCCTACCAGACCGTTACTTACCATCAGAGCCAGAAGCTTGGTCATCTTTGTATTGACACCTAATGCACGAACCATATCCTCGTTATTACCGGTGGCACGCATCGCACTTCCGATTTCTGTACCAAAGAACCAATATAAGAATACAATCATAATAATCGCAATAATAACTCCAATAAACAAAGATGCCTGAGACTGAGTCAGTCCAAATATCGCGGCAAAACGACTAATCAGCGTATCCACTTTTAAAAGTGGCAGATTACTTTTTGCCCCCATGATTCTTAAGTTGATCGACCAGAGTGAAATCTGCGTCAGGATTCCGGCTAAAATAGCAGGTATCTCAAATACCGTATGAAGGATACCGGTAACCGCTCCCGCTGCCATACCGGCCAGCGCTGCCACAAAAATAGCCACTACCGGATCCACCTGTTTATTTACGACCAGAACGGCACAAACGCAGCCTCCCAGTGCAAAACTTCCGTCCACTGTCAAATCTGCGATATCCATCAGACGGAATGTAATATACACACCTAAAACCATGATTCCCCACAGCACGCCCTGAGCTACCGCGCCCTGCAGAGAAGCGATCCAACCACTCATCTATTTTCCCTCTTTTACTATTATTTGATATTTGTTACATCGAGTCCCAATGTCTTAGCGGTCTCTTCATTCACCATCAGTTCACACTTAGAAGAATCTAAATATCCAACCGGCATCGTCTTGATATCGGCGCCTTTGGTCAGAATATCCACGGCCTGTTTCCCTGCCATATAACCCAACTGATAATAATCAATACCATATGTAGCCAGACCACCGGCCTCTACCATACCGCCTTCGCCGCAGATAACCGGAATCTTATTTTCATTCGCTACCATCGCCACCGTTGCCATACCGGCTGCGATCATATTATCCGTTGGTGCATAAATAGCATCGACCTTACCCAGCATCGATTCCACGACGGTCTGAATCTCATTCGAACTGGATACCGTGTAATCCTTATATGCGATGCCGACGGTCTCCAGGGCTTCTTTGGCCATCTCAATCTGTAATACGGAGTTTGCCTCTGAGGAACAGTAAAGTAGACCCACGTTCTTTGTTTCAGGAAGAATTCTCTGTAATAAATCAACCTGTTCTTTTACCGGAGTCAGATCCGAAGTTCCGGATACATTACAATTCGGTTTTTCATTACTCTCCAATAGACCGGAAGCTGCCGGGTCAGTCACTGCACTAACTAAAATCGGAATACTGTCCGTCATGCCCGCTACTGCCTGTGCCGCCGGAGTTGCTATGGCAAAAATCAGATCATTACCGCTGTTGACTAATGTCTCTGCAATCGTCTGACATGCCGACTGGTCTCCCGCCGCATTCTGCTGGTCGATCTCACACTTCACTCCTGCATCCTTTAGTGCCGCAACGAACCCCTCATTGGTCTTATCCAGTGCCGCATGCTGTACCAGCTGAAGAACACCGATCTTATATGTCTTTTGATCTGCTATCGATGCCGTCTCGGATGCACCCGTTGATTCTGCCGCCGTTGTCTGGGATTCCTTTGTTTTACCGCAGCCGATTATCGAAGCCGCCATGATTCCCACTAATAAAAGTGCTGTTATTCTGCTCGCCTTTTTCATAATTTGCCTCCTCCTGATTTAAAAAAGATATCATTCCCATTGGAATTAGGAACTATCATACTACATTTTTTTTACCACGTCAATTTTATTCGTTTAAATTCCTAAAAAATTAACGCATTAAAGCGTGAGTGAGAAACAACAGGTGAAAATGAAGGTAATATCCTACATTTCCACCTGTTTAACGGAGTGATCCACTGAATCAATCACCGGAATCGCCACCGTAAATATACTTCCTTTTCCGATTTCCGACTCGACCTGAACCGTTCCGTGGTAAAAATTCACCACATGTTTTACAATCGAAAGTCCCAGACCGGTTCCGCCCTGTTTGCGGCTACGTCCTTTGTCCACGCGGTAAAATCTCTCAAAAATCCTTGTGAGACTTTCTTTGGGAATCCCAACTCCGCTGTCACGAACGGTCAAAATCATCCACTCTTTTTCTTTTTTAGCAGTAATCCACACTTCTCCCGACGGATTGTTATACTTTATAGCATTAGTCAAAAGGTTCATGAACAGTTCTGTCATCTGCCTTACATCCGCATAGATAAAGAAGTCTTCGCACTCTTTGTGAATCACTACCTCACGTTCTGCCACCTGCGTTGATAAAGAGGCAACCGTCTCGTCCATCAGTTCCAGCACCCGAATTGGTACGATATCTGCCTTTCCGCCCCTGGATTCCAGACGTGAAATCATCAAAATATCATCCACCAGACTGGTCATTCGCAATGACTCCTTCTTAATTCGCCTGAAAAAGTCACTTTGAGTTGCCTCATCCTGAATCATTCCGCTCTCCAACAGTTCTACATATCCGCGAATCGAAGTGATCGGCGTTTTTAACTCGTGGGATGCGTTACTGAAGAACTCCTGTCGGATCTGCTTTTCCTGTTCCAACCGCTCTAAGTACTCCCGCACATTCTGAGACATCTTCGTGGTCGTATCCGCTATGACATTAATTTCCTGATAAGGACATGTTTCAAAATGCAGATCGGCATAATCGCCATCCACCTTGATCATCTCCTTGGAAATCTCTTGAAGCGGTTTTGTGATGGACTGGGAAAAACTCTCCGCTTCCATAAAAGAGCCGAAAAAGGCAATCGCAAAACTTAACAGAACGGCAGGAAACAACATGGGCAAATATTCCCTCATTCCGGAAAATGGCACCGCCAGACGGAGAATATACTCGCCATTTTGAGACATCTTCGCCACATATAGCATCTCTCGTTTTAATGTATCCGAACGTCTGGTGGCGTGACCGCTCCCATCGCGCAGAGCCGACTTGATTTCTTCCCGTTCCATATGGTTTTCCATCGAAGCCGCATCACTGATCTCCGTATCGGCTAGGACCGTTCCATCGCGCCGCATCAGCGTAAAACGACTGTTGTTCGAAGTCGATACCTCTTTCAATTTTTCTTCCTGCTGCGTTAAATCAGAAGAATAGTCCAACAGACTATCGACGGTCTTGAGCGTAAACATCATATTGGACCGACTGTTCTTAAGAAGGACACTCCCTGTCACAACATAGAAAATAATGCTGTTCAACACCAGTGCAAAAAATAAAATCTGAAGAAATTTCTTTAAAATAGCTTTCCGCATTTAACTGTCAGACCTTTCCTTCAAAAAACGGTATCCCACGCCACGCACTGTCTTGATCTGCTGTCCGCCGTCTTTTAATTTTTGGCGCAGCGTCTTAATATGCATATCCAGTGTTCTGGTCTCTCCATCATAATCATATCCCCAGATGTGATCTAGAAGTTCATCCCTGGTCACAACGCGGTTCATATGTTCCATCAGATAATTTAACAGTTCAAATTCTTTTAATGTCAGTTCCGTCTTTTCCCCACAAGAGATGACCTCTCGGGTCTCCCGATCGATGCTCACCTCGCCTGCCGTTAAAGAAACCTGATCTGACTCCACTCTTCCCGAGCGTTTTAACAGTTTTCGCACTCTGGCAAACAACTCCAGAATACCAAAGGGTTTTGTCATATATTCATCGGCACCACCGTCCAGACCTGCTACAATATCGGTTTCCCGATCTTTTGCCGTCAGCATCAATATGGGTATTTCCTTGATTTGATCCATGCCTTTCAGCTTCTTTATCGCGGTCATCCCGTCCATCCCCGGCAGCATCCAGTCAAATACGAACAGAACCGGAAGTTCTTTTATATCCAGCTTTGCCAGTGCCTCTTCTGCTGTCTCAAAACCGATTACACGATATCCAAAATTATCTAATGCCACACAAAGTAAATTTCTGATATTTTCGTCATCCTCTATCACATAGATCAAGTGTTTCATTGCATCTCTTCCTTTACGTGTCCGGCTATATTTCTTGCATGATCCGCAATTCTCTCATAATTTGCAATAGCATCTAAAAATAGGACTCCGCTTTCCAGATCACATTGATTGTTGGAAAGTCGATTCATATGGCTTTCTCGCAGCTCTTCCTCTAGGGCATCCACTTCCTCTTCCCATCTGGCCGTCTGCCTTACTTTCATCATTTCTCTCTCTTTACGTGCTTCAATCGCCGATTCTACGGATTGGATCGTCGCATCGGAAATGCTGCGCAGTT
Source organism: Clostridium sp. (assembly GCA_036634775.1). Lineage (GTDB taxonomy): Bacteria > Bacillota > Clostridia > Lachnospirales > Lachnospiraceae > Otoolea. Next base: position 18,869 of record JAVWRQ010000030.1, on the reverse strand, counting down.
CCTGAATCCCCGTCTCAGAAAACATGCGATGATTTTCAATTCTTTTTTTCGCCAATTCTGCCACGTTTTCTGAGTGATCTCCGATTCGTTCCAGATCTCCGATGGTGTAATACATATTCTTGACCATTAAATGCTGTTCGTCATTCAGTGACAGGTTATTGATCTTGACCAGATATTCCGTAAGCAGTTTATCCAGTCGGTCGATCGTCTGTTCATTTTTAAATACTTCTTCACAAAAGTTGTCATTCTCATCAATAAAGGCAGCCGTAGCAATCTTTAGATTCGCCAGTGTCACCTGTCCCATGTTGATGATCTCCCGGTTGACTGTTTCAATAGCAAAAGATGGTGTCTCCAGAATTCTTTCGTCCAAATGACGAATCATATCGCTTTCCACGGTATCTTCCAGTTTTCCCTGTACTTTCTTCTCTCTTACCAGAACTTCCGATGCCTTTACCAGCATACCGGCAAATGGGAAGAGTATCATCGTGTTGGCGATGTTGAAAATCGTATGGAAGATGGAGATGCCCACACTGTCCGCCGGAATAGACGCCAGCAACGGATTTGCCATAAATACGAAAAAGAAAATGGCTCCGAACACGATGGCACCTACGATATTAAACAGAAGATGAATCACAGCTGCCTGCTTTGCGGTACGGCTGGTTCCGATACTGGAAATCAATGCCGTAACACAGGTACCGATATTCTGTCCCAAGGTAATAAATATAGCAGACTGCCAGTTTACCATGCCATTAATAGCCAGGGTCTGCAAGATACCCACAGACGCCGAACTGCTCTGAATCACTGCCGTTACAGCAAGACCGGTCAGAATGCCCAAGAGGGGATTCCCCCCCAGTACACGGAATGCATTGGCAAAAATAGGCGCATCTTTATACGGTCCGATAGAATTAGACATAAATGACAAGCCGATAAAAAGGAGGGCAAAACCAATGAGAATTTCTGCGCCCTCTTTTTTCTTATGACTCTTGGCAAATAAGGTGACAAAAGCGCCAACGCCAAACAGTACCGGTGCAAAAAACTCCGGTTTAAGTACCTCACCCCATTCACTCATGGAAACGATCCAGCTGGTTACCGTCGTACCGATATTAGCACCCATGATGATTCCGGTTGCCTGCATCAGGTTGATAATTCCGGCATTTACGAAACCAACTACCATAACGGTGGTTGCCGAACTACTCTGAATAATGGCCGTCACACCCGCGCCTACCAAGACACCCAAAAAGCGGTTGTTGGTCAGCACACCTAAAAGACGCTGTAGTTTATTACCTGCAAAGCGTTGTAATCCGTCCGCCATGGTATTCATACCGTAAAGGAACATGCCGAGTCCCCCTACAAACTGAAAAATCATTCCTAAGTCAGCGATTGACATATGTTTTCTCCCATCCTATCCTAATATTATCATCTAGTATGTCTTCACTATATCAAATCTATGTAAAATCCCTTGTATCGCTATGTAAAATCTATGTAAAATTTTACATTCGGCATCTTTTTCAGTTTTATTTCCATACATCACGGTACAATCGCAGCACATTTTTGTAAAAAATCTTTTCTATTTCTTCTTCTGAAAAGCCTTGACGGAACAATTCTTCTTCCAACCGATAGAACGCAGCCGGTGAATTCATCTCCAGTTCTCCGCCGATTCCATCATAATCCGAACCCAATCCAATGCACTCGATTCCGCCTACTTTTTTAATATGCTGAATATGTGCCACCATATCGCTGATCCGGCTCTGTCCAACATCCTTTCCCAACTCGTTATCACTTAAAAATGCGGCACAGAAATTAATTCCCATGACACCGCCCCGATCGGCAAGCATATGAATCATCTCATCGGTCAGGTTTCTCGTATGAGAGGCAATGGCTCTGGCATTGGAGTGACTGGCTGCAAATGGCGTCTTTAGAATCTTTGCCACATCAAAAAAACCGGCATCTCCCAGATGGGACACGTCTACCACCATCCCCAGTTCTTCCATCATCTCTACAAATTCCACGCCTTTTTTCTTAAGTCCATGCTCTGTCTCCGGAATCGACTCTCCCGTAGTCATATTGATTTTATTGGGAAATGCCAGTTCATTCTCATAATTCCAGGTCAGGGTCATCATGCGGGCACCCATATCGTAAAGCTGCTGCAAATTCTCTGTTTTTCCTTTACAGACGCCGCCTTCTTCAATCGTCAGGACTGCCGACATCTTTCCTGCCTTCTCATTCTGCAGGATCTCATCCACGGTCACTGCCTGCCGGATTCGATCTCCGTTGTCCCTTATTTCTTTATGAAATAAATCAGAAAGAGCCATACAGTACCCATAAGGATCTTCTTCTCTGGTAAGTTCCGTAAACAGAGCAAAGTTCTGAGCGAGACAATCTCCCTCCTGCATCCTTATTAAGTCTAAATGGCCCTTGTTCTTAAGTAAATTCTCGTTTCTGTGCTCCGCTTTATACAGGCGGGCAATCGTATCACAGTGCATATCGATATATCTCATAGAGGTTCCTCCATACTCTACTACATCAGCGGTGCAAATAACCGAAGTGCTTTTCCCGCAAACTGCTTGATATATGGATACTTCTTACAGCTGGCCGGTGTTATCTCCTGACATTTTAAAAGTGTCTTCTGGAAGTCGGACTCTATATCATGTATGGCTGCATTCTTATACATATAAGCGGCACATTCAAAATGCAGATAAAGACTCCGGTAATCCAGATTGATCGTCCCGACTACTGCCTTCTCATCATCACAGGTGAACATCTTCGCATGTATAAATCCGGGCGTATATTCATAAATCTTCACTCCGGCTGCCAGAAGTTCTTCATAATAAGAGCGTGCCAAAAGATAGGCATAGAGTTTATCCGGAATATGAGGCATGATAATCACGGTCTCTACGCCACGTTTTGGTGCATATTTAAGGGCAGATACCAGTTCATCGTCCAAAATCAAATATGGCGTCATAATGTGAACATACTGTTTGGCCTGTCCCAGAATGTCCAGATAGACCTGCTCTCCCACATTCTCCTTATCCAGAGGACTGTCACCATAGGGCATGACAAATCCGTTCATATCCAGATTCGCCGGATATTGATATTCGGCTGAGCGTAAATAACGGCTATAATCTTCGGTCTCAGGTTCTGTAATTCCCCACATCTGTAAAAACATCATGGTAAAACTGGTGACTGCATCACCTTTTACCATGATGGCAGTATCCTTCCAATGACCAAATCTCTGTTTTTTATTAATGTACTCATCTGCCAGATTGACCCCGCCCGTAAAGGCAGTGTGCCCATCAACGACACAGATTTTCCTATGGTCACGGTTATTCTGATGACTGGACAGAGCCGGTTTGATTGGTGAGAACATCTTACATTTGATGCCCTTTTCCTGCAGTACTTTGGGATAAGAATAAGGCAGCAGGATCAGGCAGCACATGCCATCATACATAAAGCGGACTTCCACACCTTCTTTGACTTTTTCTTCCAAAATATCAAGAATCGAATTCCACATAAAACCGCGCTCCACGATAAAGAATTCCATGAATATAAAATGTTTGGCCTGACGAAGCTGTGTCTTCATCTCTTCAAACATATCTTCACCCAAAGGCAAATACTTGATGTTCGTGTGGTCATATGTGGGGAATTTACCAAATTGCTTCATATATCGAGCCAGATTTCCCTGACCAAAGTCGTCTTCGTCCAAGTCTCCAAGGACTTTGGCATCCTGGATTAAAAAAGGATCAATGCCCTTCTCCAGCGACTGATAACGTCCGTTGATCAGCTTTGTTCCAATCTGGAATTTTACAAATAGATAGAACATCGCACCAAATACAGGTACCACCAGAATCGGGACTACCCAGGACAACTTAATGTTACTGCTCTCATCTGCACTGATGATATAAATCAAAATCAAGGCACTAAAAACAGTAAAACCTCCAAATATAAATGCGGTGTATTCCTTAAGCCAGTTAAAGATATAAAAAAGTGTGGCTACTTGCATCAATAAAAACAGTACCAAAAATGTCGTACGTCCAAATATAATACGAAATAGTCCCCGCAGTTTTTTCATCTGTACTCTCTCCTATCCCGATTTCATAACATTTTAATACCTACGTTCTAATCTTCCAGTGCCTGACGGATATCTTCTATAATATCGTCCACATTCTCAATGCCCACACTGAAGCGAATTAAAGATGGATCCACGCCGGCTTCTTTTAACTGCTGATCCGACAACTGGCGATGAGTATGGCTGGCCGGATGCAGAACACAGGTGCGTGCATCCGCTACATGGGTAACAATCGCTGCTAATTTCAGCTTATCCATGAATACGCCGGCTGCCGCTCTTCCGCCTTTTAAGCCAAATGAAATAACACCGCAGGTTCCCTTTGGCATGTACTTCATCGCTAAATCATAGTACTTATCTCCCGGAAGTCCCGGGTAGCTGACCCATTCCACATCCGCTCTGGAAAGCAGATATTCTGCCACTTTCTGAGCATTGGCACAGTGTCTCTCCATGCGCAGATGCAGCGTCTCCAGTCCAATATTTAAAAGAAATGCATTCTGTGGCGCTTGAATCGAACCGAGGTCACGCATCACCTGTGCCGTCGCCTTCGTGATATAAGCACCTTTTCCAAATTTCTTTGTATAAATCACACCGTGATAGGAATCATCGGGTGTCGTCAGACCCGGGAATTTATCTGCATGTGCATCCCAGTCAAAGTTGCCGCTGTCTACGATGCAGCCGCCTACGGTCATCCCATGTCCATCCATATATTTGGTCGTGGAATGTGTCACAATATCGGCTCCCCACTCAAAAGGACGGCAGTTGATCGGTGTCGGGAATGTATTATCCACGATAAAGGGAACTCCATGCCGATGAGCCAGTTTTGCGAACTTCTCAAAATCCAGAACTACCAATGCCGGATTGGCAACGGATTCGCCAAATACACACTTGGTGTTCGGACGGAATTCTTTCTCCAGTTCTTCCTCCGAAGCGTCCGGATCCACAAGTGTCACTTCCACGCCCATCTTCTTCATCGTCACGGTAAAGAGATTCGATGTGCCCCCATAAACCGTTGCCGAAGAAATCATGTGGTCGCCTGCACCACAAATGTTAAATACCGCGTAAAAGTTTGCCGCCTGGCCAGAAGAAGTGAGCATCGCTGCTGCTCCGCCTTCCATATCACATATCTTTTGTGCTACCGCGTCATTCGTCGGATTAGCCAGTCTTGTGTAAAAATATCCATTTTCCTCTAAATCAAAAAGACGTCCCATCTGTTCACTGGTAGAATATTTGAATGTCGTACTCTGATAGATCGGGAGTAACCTCGGCTCACCGTTCCCCGGCTGCCATCCCCCCTGGATACAAGTAGTTTCAATTGACCTTTTTCCACTCATAAGTAATTCCTCCTCTATTGTATTCTCATTTTATCTTAAAGTAGTCTTTAGTCTACCATAAAACAAATCCAAAAACAATATTTTACCTACGCTATCTGAAAATATATCGCAAATTAAATATCGTAATGTAACTACATTTGTGTTATACTGTAGCATATGAAAATAAGGAGAACCTCTATGACAACATCGAACGTATATTATACAAACCTGAGAACTACATTTAATGAAAATTTACTTCAGAAGTTATCCCGTCTGGTTAAAAAAGCGGGCATGTTAGATCAAATTGATTTTAAAAACAAGTATACCGCCATTAAGATTCACTTTGGCGAACCGGGTAATCTGGCGTATCTGCGCCCCAACTACTCGAAAGTAATCGTGGACCTGATTAAAGAACAGGGTGGAAAAGTGTTTCTGACTGACTGTAATACCCTATATGTGGGGGGACGAAAGAATGCACTGGATCATCTGGATTCCGCCTATACGAATGGTTATAATCCATTTGCCACCGGATGTCATATATTGATTGCCGATGGTTTAAAGGGAACCGACGAAGTTCTGGTGCCGATTGATGGCGAATATGTCAAAGAAGCGAAGATTGGACGTGCGATTATGGACGCCGATATTTTTATTTCACTGAGTCATTTTAAAGGACACGAAGCGACCGGTTTCGGCGGTGCCCTCAAGAACATAGGCATGGGCTGTGGTTCCCGCGCCGGCAAGATGGAGATGCACAACGCGACCAGTCCCTTTGTCCGTCAGGATCCGTGCATCGGCTGCGGTGCCTGTCAGCGTAACTGTGCCCACGGTGCTATCACACTGACGAATAAAAAAGCATTCATTGACGAAGAGCAATGTGTGGGCTGCGGACGCTGTATCGGTGTCTGTCCGGTCGATGCAGTGGACAACCACGGCGACGAATCGAATGATATCCTGAATAAAAAGATTGCCGAATATTCATTCGCCGTCTTGAAGGACCGTCCTCATTTTCACATCAGTCTCGTCGTAGATGTCTCACCTTACTGTGACTGTCACTCTGAAAATGATGCTGCCATCGTCCCCGATGTAGGCATGTTCGCCTCCTTTGATCCGGTTGCTCTGGATCTGGCTTGTGCCGATGCGGTCAACCGCCAACCTGCCATCGCCGGAAGTATCCTAAGTGAACGAAATCAGTGCCACCATGACCATTTCACCGATGTCCACCCGGAGACCAACTGGATGGTAGCTCTGGAACATGCGGAGAAGATGGGACTGGGGACACGCAACTATAAACTGATTGAGATTTAAGCATGAGAGCCGCTGACAGCAGAGTGATCGTTACTCTGCTGTCAGTACTTTCTCCAACCGAAGAAGTCCTTCCATCATGACCGATTTCGGGCAGGCCAGATTCATGCGTTCAAAACCGTTCCCCTCCGGTCCAAAGAGAGAACCCTCATCAAAGAACAGTTCTGCTTCTTCCGTCATGATTCGCTCCTGCTCGTTCCGACTCCACTTATAACTTCTAAAATCCATCCACTGAAGATAAGTTCCCTCCAACTCTCCCACAACCACTCGTGGACAGTGTTCTTCCATGAAATCTTTTAATACCAGATGATTTTCATAAATCACCTGAATCAGTTCGTCCAGCCACTCATCACACTGCGTATAAGCGATTTCGCAGGCTCTGTACCCCAGTGCATTCACACGACCTTCTTGAGCATTTTGTCCCATCTTCACCTTTAATTTTTCGAACTGTTTTGAATTCTCCATGATGACACAAGCTGTCTCCAGTCCTGCCAGATTAAAGGTCTTACTGGGAGCGATACAGGTCATCATATGGTGTTCCAATTCCTTAGAAACGGTTGCAAACGATGTAAATTCATGCCCGGGCATGATAATATCGCAGTGGATTTCATCGGAAATGATAAAAATCCCGTATTTCAAACAGATATCCCCCAACTTTTTCAGTTCTTCCCTCGTCCATACCCGACCGGTCGGATTATGAGGATTGCAAAACAACAACAGCGTATTGGAAGATTTCTTTGCTAATTTTTCAAACCGTTTAAAATCCATCTCATAATGACCGTCGACCGCTAAAAGAGGACATTTCACAATTTCACGGCCACTCTTTTTGATTGCCCCATAAAATGGATAATAGACCGGTGTCATGACGATCACGCCTTCTCCTTTTTTCGAGAATGCCCGAACTCCGTTATAAAATGCATTGACCACACCAGGTGTCGTATAGAGCCATTCCGGTTTTGTCTCCCAATGATAGCGGCGGCTCGTCCAACCGTTGACCGCTTGATAAAAGGCCGGTTCCGCCGTCTGATAACCCAGGATATACGTATCCAGATAGTTCTTCAGTCCCTCGATTATTTCTGGGGGATTCTTAAATTCCATATCGGCTACCGAATAAGGAATCACGCCCTTACTTACATCTGCCTTTTTTTCCTTCATCATATTCCATTTGATAGAGCCGGTATTCGTTCGATCCAATACAGTCGTAAAATCATATTTCATCTTCATACTCCTCATCTGTGCCTCACATATCAAACAAAGAAAGTTGGTTGTTTTCCGGCATTCCGTTCAACAGTCCCAGTTCTGCCATCAGATCACATACCGGTTTATTTACCTTGGTGCGATTAATAAAATCTTCTCTGGATAAGAACGGACCATCTTCTGCGGCAAATACCACAGCATCTGCTGCTTTTTCACCCAATCCGTCAATACTGCTGAGAGACGGCATTAATTTTCCATCCACGATCTGAAAGCTGCGGGCACTGGCCGTGTAGATATCCAGTGGGGTAAATTCAAAACCGCGAACATACATCTCCTGTACAATTCTCATATCCCGGTATATATCCAGTTCTTTCTTAGAAAGTGTATCCATCCGCTTCTTATAATCATCCATATAATACTCTAATTTTTCTTTTCCCTGGCACATCAGCACATAAGAAAATCCATTGGCACGAATGCTGTAATAGGCTGCGTAATAAGCCAGAGGATAGAATATCTTGCAGTAGGCAATGCGCCACGCCATCATAACATAAGCGGCTGCATGGGCTTTGGGGAACATATATTTTATCTTTTTACACGACCAGATATACCAATCCGGCACCCCGTGAGCCGTCATCTCATCAATCCAGTCCGGTTTCAGCCCCTTGCCTTTTCGAACACTTTCCATGATGGAAAATGCCAGCCCCTCTTCCAGTCCCATACTGATCAGATACACCATGATGTCATCACGGGTACAGATAGCGGTCTGAATCGTAGCGGTACCATCTAAGATCAGCGTTTGCGCATTATTTAACCATACGTCGGTTCCGTGAGCCAGACCTGCAATACGCACCAAATCCGAGAAATACTTAGGCTTGGTATCCAGAAGCATCTGCATAGCAAAATCAGTTCCAAATTCCGGAATTCCCAGTGCTCCCAGTGGACACCCACCGATATCTTCCGGTGAAATATGGAGAATCTCCGTACTCTGGAACAGGCTCATGACCTCTTTGGAATCCAATGGAATCTCTCTGGCATTGAGTCCCGTCAGATCCTCCAGCATACGAATCATCGTCGGATCATCGTGTCCCAGAATATCCAGTTTTAACAGGTTGTGGTCGATGGAATGATAGTCAAAATGTGTCGTTACCGTCCGAGTCGTCATATCATCTGCCGGATGCTGCACCGGTGTAAATGAATAGATATCTTCCCCATGAGGCAGTACGATGATTCCACCCGGATGCTGTCCCGTCGTTCTCCTGACGCCCACACATCCCGACACGATCCGCTCGATTTCACAGCGTCGTTTATGCTCTCCCCGATCGTCATAGTACCCTTTTACAAATCCATAAGCCGTCTTATCCGCCAGCGTACCGATGGTACCCGCACGGAAGGTCTGTCCTTTTCCAAAGATGACCTCCGTATAACTGTGGGCACGGCTCTGGTATTCACCGGAGAAGTTAAGGTCGATATCCGGCTCCTTATCCCCTTTAAATCCCAGGAACGTCTCAAAAGGAATGTCAAATCCATCTTTCATCAGAGGTTTACCGCAATCCGGACAGACCCGGTCAGGCATATCGCAGCCGGCCATACCGGAGAACTTCTTCACTTCTTCCGAATCAAAATCATAATAATGACAGTTTGTACAATAATAGTGGGGGCTGAGAGGATTCACCTCTGTGATTCCCGCCATCGTAGCCACCAAAGAAGACCCAACGGAACCTCGGGAACCTACTAAATATCCATCTTCATTAGACTTCCACACTAATTTCTGCGCAATGATATACATAACGGCAAATCCATTGGAAATAATCGAATGCAGTTCTCGTTCCAACCGTTCCACCACGATATTTGGAAGATTCTCTCCATACATCTCGTGTGCCTTATTATAACAGATGGTTCGAAGTGTCTCATCGGAATTAGGGATGACCGGTGCACATTTGTCCGGGCGCACCGGAGAAATTCGTTCACACATATCGGCCACTTTTCTCGTATTCGTAATGACCACTTCTCCCGCCAGATCACTTCCCAGATATTCAAACTCGGCCAGCATCTCTTCCGTCGTCCGCAGGTACAGCGGAGCCTGGTCATCCGCATCCTTAAATCCCTTACTGGACATAATGATACGGCGATAGATCTCGTCCTCCGGATCTAGGAAATGTACATCACAGGTAGCACAGACCGGCTTCTTGAACTGTTCACCCAGTTTTACGATTCGTTTATTTATATTGATTAAATCCTCGTTACTGTTGACGGGATTCTTACTGTCGCGCAGCATAAATGCATTATTTCCCAGTGGCTGAATCTCCAGATAGTCATAGAAATCCACGATCTTATGTATCTCATTATCCGGTATTCCATGGAGCAGAGCCTGATAGAGTTCCCCTGCCTCACAAGCCGAACCCACAATGATGCCCTCCCGGTATTTTACAAGCAGACTTCTGGGAATTCTGGGTCTTCTGGCAAAATAGGTCAGATTGGATTCTGATACCATACGATACAAATTAATACGGCCGGTGTCATTCTTCGCAATCAGAATAATATGGTTGGTCGGCATCTTGCGAATCATCTCCACGGTCACTTCGTTGGCCGCATTTAACTGATCCAGATTCTCAATATCCCGATCCTTCAGCATCTGGATAAATTTGACAAATATCTTTGCCGTCGCTTCCGCATCATCCACCGCCCTATGATGATTGCCCAGGGGAATTCGAAGTTCCTTGGCCACCGTATCCAGCTTGAACCGGTTTAAATTAGGCAGCAAAAGACGAGCCAGCGTAATCGTATCCAGTACGGTCGGTTCAAATGTCAGTCCCTGTTTTTCCGCATTCTGTTTGATAAAACTTACATCAAATGAGGCATTGTGAGCCACTACCACGGCATCTTTGCAAAATTCCAGAAAGTCCGGCAGTATGGCTTCTATAAAAGGGGCACCTAATACCATGTTATCATTAATATGAGTCAGATTCTCGATATCAAAAGGAATCGGCACGTCGGGATTCACAAAGCTGCTAAATCGATCCACGATCTTCCCATCGATGATTTTCACCGCACCTATTTCAATGATTTTATTCGTAAGAGGACTAAGTCCTGTTGTCTCTAAGTCAAAGACCACGCAAGGGCAGGTGAGCAGTTGTCCCTTGGAATTCTCTGCCAATTCTTTCATGTCATCTACCAGATATCCCTCAACGCCGTACAGAACCTTGAAATTATCGCTGCCTTCCACTGCATGATTGGCATCGGGAAATGACTGTACGCAACCATGATCCGTCACCGCCAGTGCATCCATGCCCCAGCTTTTGGCACGTTTAATAAGTTCGGTCACCTCAGAAATACCATCCATATCGCTCATTTTGGTATGGCAATGAAGTTCCACCCGCTTCACTGGACTGTGATCCATGCGTTTTCCGGTGAAATCTTCACATCGTTTGATTCCCGACACGGAACCAATCGTCAGTTCTCCGTCAAAGCGATCGATGTTCGTCACTCCTTTTAAGTAGATAAACTGCCCTGCCTTTGTGGCCTCTGCCAGTTCTTCCGGGTCGTCTTCTCGTGAAAATATCTTAGCCGTAATCGTATCGGTGAAATCTGATACATGAAAGATATACAACTTATTTCCACTCTTTAGCTCTCGTACATCCGTGGACAATATTTTTCCGCGAACGGTGACTTCCCCCATCTCTCCCTCGATTTTTCTAATTTCCATGGGTTCATCCTCAAAATCCCGCCCATAGAGCACATCGGGATTATCCGATTTTTTGCCGCCGCTAAAACGTTTGAACTCTTTATAATTTTTCTTATCTTTATAATTCCCCTTACCGCCGTATGATTTCGCAGATGGTTTATCGGATGGCTTATCGGACGATTTATCCGGGGATTGTTCCGATGGCTTATCCGGGGATTCCTTCGCCGGTTCATCATCCGAGTCACCCACCACATCGGGTATCACTTGAGACACATCCTGTTGTTCCTCTGCCTCATCACGTTTTTTAGCCGCACGGTAAGTCGTGCGGATTTCTACATTCAGATTACAGCGTTCCATGAATATCTTCGTAATGATCCGTGCCAGCTCCGGCGCTTTTTCACGGGCAATCATATTATCCTCAATCTCCATCTGCATCTGCTCATCCTTAGGAAAGGTGCAGACCGCTTTTCGGAACATGTTATAGAGAAGAATACTGTAATTCTTAAGTTCCATCAGAATACTGTCGCGATAGACATCCATCAATTTCTTCGGTGTATACTGACCCGACAGATGGTAGGTTTCCAGTATCTTGATTGTTACCCGTTTTCCCGGAAACAGTTGTTCTTTAATCCCCTTCTCCAAGTCATATATATTCTTCTTATGAATCAGTCGGGGACTGTCAATATAAATACGAATAGAGCTTCTGTCTCTGGTAGAAGCTACTTTATCCACTTCTACCAGATTTAAAAGCTCTTTCAAATGATCGGTAATATGTAACTCCGGAAATACTTCCAAAAACATCTTCATACTATCACCTGTTTTTATAATAGCTTCGTCAGTTCCGCTCTCAATGCATCCAAAAGCTCTGCTTCCGGAACCTTGCCAATCACTTCTCCCTTTTTGATAAGAAGACCTTCTCCGATTCCACCGGCAATGCCCAAATCTGCTTCTCTGGCTTCGCCCGGACCATTCACCACACAGCCCATGACCGCCACCTTAATATTCAGTGGAAATTCCTGAACCATGTTTTCCACTTGGTTGGCCAGACCAATCAGATCAATCTTTGTACGTCCGCAGGTCGGACAGGATACCACTTCAATTCCACCGGTTCGAAGTCCCAGTGTACGCAAAATCAGTTTTGCTGATTTAACCTCTTCCACCGGACTTCCCGTCAAAGAAACGCGAATCGTATCACCGATTCCCTGATTTAAAATCAATGCCAAGCCAACGGATGACTTGATATTTCCCGAAAGCAGAGTACCTGCTTCCGTAATTCCCACGTGAAGAGGATAATGGGTCTTATTGGCCATCAATTCATGTGCTTTGACACACATCATGACATCCGAAGACTTAATACTAATGACCAGATTATCATAATTCATCGCCTCTACCATGGCCACTTTCATCAGTGCACTTTCCACGATGCCCTCGGCTGTCACTCCATGGTATTTCTCAATCAGTGACTTCTCCAGAGAACCGCTGTTCACGCCGATGCGGATGGGAATTTCGTATTCTCTGGCCTTATCCACCACCGCTTTTACCCGTTCCTCCGAACCGATATTACCCGGATTAATTCGAATCTTATCTGCACCGCATTCAATGGATGCGATGGCCAGTCGATAGTCAAAATGAATGTCGGCCACCAGTGGGATGTGAATTGCCTTTTTAATCTCCTTTAAAGCCATCGCGGCTTCCATCGTAGGCACCGCCACGCGGATGATATCACAACCGGCTCGTTCCAGTTCCAGAATCTGTGCAATCGTAGCCTTTGCATCCTCCGTTGGTGTATTACACATCGACTGAATCAAGATTGGATTACCACCTCCGATCACTCGATTGCCTATCTGAATTGTTTTTGTCTCATCCCTGTATGTCATGACCGATTCCTCCATCTTCCGTTAAAATACGGACTATTAAACCATCATTTATTAAAACATATTTTGTATATCGTTAAATAGCACAAATACCATGAGTACCATCAAAAACGCCATACCGGCCATATGGACCATGCCCTCTTTTTCTCTGTCGATTGGTTTTCCTCTAATGGCTTCCAGTAAAATAAATACTAAGCGGCCGCCATCCAACGCCGGGATCGGCAGCAGATTCATAATTCCCAGGTTGGCACTGAGCAGCATGCACATATTCGCCAGATTCACCAACACCACCATAATTCCATATTCACTGCTTTGCTTAACCGTGTCATCAATCATCGAAACGATCCGTACCGGTCCTGCGATGTCATCCTTGCTCACCTGGCGTTTTACGATCATGCCCAGGCTCTTAAAGGTCATCTTGATCCAATACTCCAGCTCTATCGTGCTGTATTTTACCCAGGTCAGAACCGATTCGGTCTTCCTGTAAACGCCCCCGCTGATGCCCATAAGATATCGGCCGGTCTCTTCGGAAAATTCAGGTGACAAAGCAGCCTCATAAGATTTTCCATCTCTTTCGTACTTAATATTCAAGGTTTCACCTTTATGAAATGTCGTATAAGATAAAATATCTCTGTATATTTTTATATGTTCTCCATTAATATCGGTAATCACATCTCCCGCCTGCATCCCGGCTTCCTCTGCCGGATAACCGGCGGTCACCTGATATACTTCCGGTGGATCATAGCCCGCATAACCAATGACGAACAGCGCACAAACAAATGCCAGAATAAAGTTAAAAGCCGGTCCTGCCACAATAACCGAAAATCGAGTCCATACCGAAGTATCATTAAAAGATACCCCCGTTGCACCCGGCGGAAGTTCCATTCTATCATGTTTGCTTTTATCTACATCTGTATCTTTATCTTTATCTTTATCTTTATCTTTATCTTTATCTACATCTTTATCTGCACTTTCCTCTTCTCCCAAATCGTCTTCTCCCAACATCATGCAGGAGCCACCGAAGGGAAGCAGCTTCAGTGAATACTTTGTGCCGCCTTTATTAAAGCTAAAAAGTCTCGGACCCATGCCCAGCGAAAACTCCACGACACAGATGCCGCCTAATTTTGCAAATAAAAAATGTCCAAATTCGTGAAATAGTATAATTAATCCAAATACAAGAATTGCTGCAAGTAAACTAAGCAATCTACCACCTGCTCTCTAAAAACTCATAGGTCTCCTGTTCGGTAGCCAGAATCTCTTCCACCGATGGATTTCCTATCACTTTGTGCTGCCTCATAGCTGCCTCAATCATATCTGTAATCGCAAGATAAGAAATATCTCTGTTAAGGAACTTCTTCACTGCCAGTTCATTCGCGGCATTAAAAACCGTGGGAAGACTTCCACCACATGTGCCTGCTTCGTATGCCAGAGAAAGACCTCTGAAATTCTCCAAATCGGGAGCCTCAAAGGTAATCTGCCCAAGTTTTGCAAAATCTAACCGTTCGCCGGCCAGAAATCTTCGTTCCGGGTAATAAAGTGCGTATTGAATCGGCAATTTCATATCCGGTGTACCTAACTGCGCGATCACGGCACCATCCTCAAACTCCACCATAGAGTGAATCACACTCTGCGGCTGCACCACCACTTGCACCTGATCCAGCGGAATGCCGAACAGCCATCCTGCCTCCATCACTTCCAGTCCCTTATTGACCATCGTAGAACTGTCAATGGTGACTTTCGCTCCCATGGTCCAGTTGGGATGCTTTAGGGCATCCTCCGGCCGTATATCCTTCATCTGTTCTCGCGTACGTCCTCTGAATGGTCCGCCGGAAGCGGTCAATAATATCTTATGGATCCGGTTTTGTCTTTCGCCGTTCAAGCTCTGAAAGATTGCACTGTGCTCACTGTCCACCGGTAGAATCCGCACCTGTTTTTCTTTGGCCAAAGGCATAATAATATGCCCTGCTGTTACCAGCGTCTCTTTATTCGCCAGTGCGATATCTTTACCGGCTTCCATCGCTGCAATCGTAGGGCGAATGCCAATCATGCCCACAATCGCCGTCACCAGAATCTCCGCCTGGGGCTCTGTGGCAACCTCTAAAAGACCATCCATACCATAGACCACGTTCACATCCAAATCCCGAATATGATCCCGGAGCAGATGAGCGGCTTCCTCTGTTCGTACCGAAACCAGATGCGGTTTGAATTCCCTGATCTGTTTCTCCAAAAGAGTAATATTATCACCGGCTGCCAAAGCAGTCACCTCTATATCTTTATTCGCCCGCACCACGTCTAATGTCTGCGTACCGATTGAACCGGTAGAACCTAAGATAGAAATCTTCTTTAACATCTTCTCCATATGGTATCTCCCTTAAATTTATCTTAAAAATGACACGGCAAAGAAAATCGCCGGAGCCGTGAATATCATACTGTCAAAACGATCCAATACCCCACCGTGACCCGGAATAATGTGTCCGTAGTCTTTCACATCATGGTTTCTCTTGATCGCCGAAGCTGCCAAATCACCCATCTGGGAAATCACCGCACCGATGGCACACGCTCCTGCACAGGCCAACTGTGGATTGGTCACTTCATTCATCTTTCCACCAAACATACACGCATAGATAAAGCCAAGTAAAGCAGCGCCCAGCACTCCGCCGATGGCGCCCTCGACACTCTTTTTAGGACTTAAGACCGGTGCCAGTCTGTGCTTTCCAATCAGCATGCCCACACAGTAAGCACAGGTATCACAGCCCCAGGAACTCAGAACAATCAGCCAGACCAGATACTTTCCATCGGACATCTCCCGCACCTGATATAGGTAAGAAAGCATAACCGCCAGATAGAAAATTCCGAAAAATGCCACCGTGACCTGCTCCGTCCCATACTTAGGAAATGTCACCACATAAACGGTCATCAGGAGCATCAGTGTCGCTATGGCCATCAAAGTCACAAACTCCTGTCCCTGAAACCACAAAAGTCCATAATAAGAGATTCCGGCCAGATATCCGACCCATCCCAATGCTTTATCTTCTATACCCATCACACGGTAAAGTTCAAACATCCCGATAAGAGAAATCGCCGCCGTCACAAAGAAGAGAATATTGCCCCCTCTTCCCACTATGATAACTGCCAGAAATACAAGCACAACTCCACTTATGAGTCTTTTCATGAATGTGGACATATTCCATCCTCCCTACATATGACATATGATTACTTCACACCGCCAAAGCGTCTTTCCCGCTTATTATATTGAACAATTGCTTTCAGTAATTCATCCCTGTTGAAATCCGGCCACAGACAATCCGTGACACATATCTCGCTATATGCCAGCTGCCACAACAAATAGTTGGACAGACGGAACTCGCCGCTGGTGCGAATTAATAGATCCGGATCCGGAATATCGGCCGTATCCAGATAAGATGCCACAACCGACTCATCTACCGAAGATACATCCAATTTCCCATCTCTGCAATCCGTCATCATCGTTCTGACTGCTCTCGTAATCTCATCTCTTCCGCCGTAATTAACCGCAAACACAAACGTCATGCCTGTGTTATCCTTGGTCTCAGCTACGAGTCGGTCAATTCCTTCGATAATATCTGTATCAAAACGGGTCTTATCCCCGATCATCTTCACTCTTACGTCATTATCATGCGCTACCTTCAGCAGGCGTTTCATATAATAACGAAATAACTGCATCAGTGCCCCAACCTCATCGCCCGGGCGCTTCCAGTTCTCCGTAGAAAATCCATACACCGTCAAATATCGGATGCCCAATCTAGCCGCATCCTCCAGAATCTGTTCCAATGTGGCGCAACCTTGTTTGTGCCCCGCCGTCCTCGGAAGTCCTCTCTTCTTCGCCCATCGCCCGTTACCGTCTAAAATCAGGGCTACATGGTTCGGTATCACTAAATCTTCAATACCTGTACTTTCCATCTATTTATCCTCCGCAAAATCCCTTTGAACATCCCAATGAAACAAGGAGCTGTCGCAATCAATGCCCTCGCAGCAGCTCCCCCTTTGTATTAAACGGTCATAATCTCTTTTATCTTCGCATCCACTGCCCGATCAATCTTCTCAATCATCTTATCGGTCATCTTCTGGATATCTTCTTCGTTCTCAGCCAAATCATCTTCGGAAATCTCTCCCGCCTTCTCCAGCTTCTTAATCGCATCATTTGCATCACGGCGAATGTTGCGGACGGCAATCTTCACTGCCTCGCCCTTCTTTTTGATATCCTTTGCCAGATCTTTTCTGCGTTCCTCTGTAAGTTCCGGAAAAACAAGACGGATACTGCTGCCATCATTATTCGGATTGATTCCCAAATCAGAGGTCAGAAGTGCTTTCTCAATTGCCTTGATCAGACTCTTCTCCCACGGTTGAATCAGAATCATACGCGGTTCCGGTACGGATATGTTACCCACCTGCTGAAGTGGGGTCGGTGTTCCGTAATAGTCTACTTTGATCTTATCCAATACATGTGGGTTCGCGCGCCCCGCTCTGATGGTGGTGTACTCGTCCAGAAGTACCTCGTAAGATTTCTCCATCTTTTCTTCAAAAGCCTTTACATTCTCGTGCATATCTGCCTCCTGTTATGCGGTAACTACTGTACCGTTTATTTTTCCCTGCATCGCATTCACAATGCCGTCTTTTTCATTTAAACTAAATACTGCCATCGGCATATGGTTCTCCATACACATAATCGATGCCGTCAAATCAATCACTGCCAGTTTCTTATCAATGACTTCTTCAATCGTAATATGATCGTACTTCTTAGCATTCGGATTCGTCTTTGGATCGCTGTCATATACGCCGTCGATGGCTTTCGCCAGCAGAATACAATCCGCTTCCATCTCGATAGCGCGCAGTGCCACGCCGGTATCGGTAGAGAAATACGGATGTCCCGTACCGCCCGCAAAGAATACCACCATGCCTTTTTCAAAGTACTTATTCGCTCTGTCTTTCGAGAATATCTTCGTCATAGAGCCGCATTCAAATGGGGTCAGGATCTGCGTCATCATCCCCGTACTTCTGAATATCTCGGATACGTAAATCGCATTCATAACCGTGGCCAGCATCCCGATCTGGTCTGCCTTCGTCCGGTCGATTGCGTTGCTCTCCCGTCCTCTCCAGAAGTTTCCGCCGCCGATGACAATGCCTACCTCGGTTCCGTTATCTACTGCTATCTTCACCTGTTCGGCAACTTCTTTAACCGTGGCTTCATCGAAACCCGTATGTTTGTCCCCTGCCAGAGCTTCCCCGCTTAATTTGAGTAATACCCGCTTTGTCTTCATGATTGGTGTTTCTCCCTATGTGATTATTATAATTGGCACTTGCAAATAATGCCTGCCGACCTTCAAGTGTATTTTACCACAGATTTGTCTTTTATGCGATATGTTTTTTATATACAAAAATAGCTAAAAAACGGGCAGCAG